>DATNFI010000088.1:0-17719 GCA_035606475.1 Mycobacterium sp.
TCACCCTGTGCAAGTAGCCGCGCCGCAAGGGCTGGATCGACGTAGGTGCCAAACGCCGCCTGAAGTCGTTGCCGCTCAGCCAATCCCGCCTGCATGCGGTTGAACGACGCCGCCAGCGCACCCAGGTCGTCGTCCTGAACCACCGGCAGGCGTTGGCTGTAGTCACCGGCGGTAACACGTTCTGTTCCTTTGGCGAGGTCGGCTATGGGCTGCAAGAACGGCGAGATCGTCAGGACTGCTAGCTGCCCGGAGATAAGCGTTACCGCACACCCGATCACGACGGAGACGACGGGATCCTCGCGGGCGCGGTCGATCAGCGACGCCAGCAGCGCGCCCGCGGTGGCGAACGCGAACGCCACCGCGAGCGTGGACATCGTGGACCATGCGGCAAAAGTCGGGCGAGAGCGTGGTAGGGAGTCGCCAATTCCTGTGTCACCAGCGATAGCGGCCCTCGCGGGCCGCAGCGCTCCTTCCACGAAACCGTGCATATTGATCACCCCGACGGCCGAGCCGTACGCCGCACCGACAATCCCGAACTGAACCTGCCGCCAACCGGTCGCCCCGGCGATCCCACCGACAACGATCCCGAGCAGAGCGGCCGAAACGACATCGATCGCGACCATTCGGATACCCACCCTCCGCGTGTAGGCGAAGGTCGCGCCAAGCGCCGTCATCGGGTCGATTTCTTTGCCGGCTGCCCACCCCTCAAACAGGTGCACCTCCTTCGAGCCGGGAAGAACCATCAGGTAAATCCGCACCAGCATGCCGACAGCAGTGACAACGGCCGCGTCAATGTAGCGACTAGATCCCTCGAACGCGACAATGACGAAGGCGTAGCTGAGATAGACGAACAGCCCCGGTGGGTAGGAGAGGACGCAGATCGCCCACGAATACCTTGGTCCGTACCGATCCCACACCCACTGAAAGATCCGGTCCATACCGCGAGACTAAACGTCCGCAGCGATTGAGCTGCGGCTATTGGTGGAGCTCCCGCCGTTCCCCGTTTGCCGTCCGAAACGAAGCACCCCCGGCCGACAAGCCGGGGGTGCTTCGCCTAGCTGCTTCTAGTGAGCGTGGCCGTGGTGATGACCGGCGTGCTCGTCCTCGTCGGCGGGCTTCTCGACAATGGCCGTCTCGGTGGTCAGCACCATGCGTGCCACCGACGCGGCGTTGAGCACCGCGGACCTGGTCACCTTGACCGGGTCGATGACGCCGTCGGCACCCAGGTCGCCGTAGGTCAGCGTCGCCGCGTTCAGGCCGTGCCCAACCGGCAGCTCGGCGACCTTGGCGACCGCGACCGCGCCGTCGAGCCCGGCGTTGGTGGCGATCCAGTACAGCGGAGCACTCAGCGCGTCGGAGAACACATCGACTCCGCTGGCCTCGTCGCCGGACAGCGACTTGTGCAGCTTCTTGAGCGCCTTGCGGGCATGGATCAGGGCGGACCCACCGCCGGCCACGATGCCCTCTTCGACTGCGGCCTTGGCCGCGGCGACCGCGTCCTCGACGGCTTCCTTGCGCTTCTTGAGCGCGGTCTCGGTCGCCGCGCCGACCTTGATCACGGCCACCCCGCCGGCCAGTTTGGCCAGCCGCTCCTCCAGCTTTTCGCGATCCCAGTCGGAGTCGGTCGACTCGATCTCGGCGCGCAGCTGCTTGGCGCGGCCGTCGATGGCCTTGGCGCTGCCGCCGCCCTCGACGATGACGGTGTCGTCCTTGCTGACCACCACGCGACGGGCCGAACCAAGCACGTCAAGGCCGACCTCGCGCAGCGAGAGCCCGACGTCGGGGTTGACCACCTGAGCGCCGGTGACGATCGCCAGGTCCTCCAGGAAGGCCTTTCGGCGGTCGCCGAAGAACGGCGCCTTGACGGCAACGGCTTTCAGCGTCTTGCGGATCGCGTTGACCACCAGTGTCGACAGCGGCTCGCCCTCGACGTCCTCAGCGATCACCAGCAGCGGCTTGCCCGCCTCGGCGACCTTCTCCAGCAGTGGCAGCAAGTCGGGCAGTGAGCTGATCTTGTCGCGGTGCAACAGGATCAGGGCGTCCTCGAGCACGGCCTGCTGAGCGTCGAAGTCGGTGACGAAGTAGGCCGACAGGAAGCCCTTGTCGAAACCGACCCCCTCGGTGAACTCCAGCTCGGTGTTCAGCGTGGACGATTCCTCGACGCTGACCACGCCGTCGTGGCCGACCTTGGACATCGCCTCACCGACCAGTTCACCGACCTCTTCGTCGCGGGACGAGACGGTGGCGACCTGCGCGATGCCCTTCTGACCGGAAACCGGGGTGGCCGCTGCCAACAGCGCCTCGGATACCGCGTCGGCGGCCTTGCCGATGCCCAGCCCGAGCGCGATCGGGTTGGCACCCGCCGCGACGTTGCGCAGACCGTGCTTGATGATGGCCTGCGCCAGCACGGTCGCGGTGGTGGTGCCGTCGCCGGCGATGTCGTTGGTCTTGGTGGCCACCGACTTGACCAGTTGTGCGCCCAGGTTCTCGAACGGGTCTTCCAGGTCGATCTCGCGGGCCACGGTGACGCCGTCGTTGGTGACTGTCGGCCCGCCAAAGGCCTTGGCCAGCACCACATGCCGGCCGCGCGGGCCCAGCGTCACGCGGACCGCGTTGGCGAGCTTGTCCACGCCGGCTTCCATCGCCCGACGCGCAGTCTCGTTGAACTCAATCTGCTTGCTCATAAATGTCCTTATGGCTAAACGAGTGCCGCCCCGGAACTCACCCGTCGAAACGGGAAGCTCCGGGGCGGGACACAGGTGCTTACTTGTTAACGACAGCCAGCACGTCGCGTGCCGACAGGATCAGGTACTCCTCGCCGTTGTACTTGATCTCGGTGCCGCCGTACTTGCTGTAGATGACGGTGTCGCCCTCGGACACGTCCACCGGAATCCGCTTCGAGCCGTCCTCATCCCACCGGCCGGGGCCGACGGCGACGACTTTGCCCTCTTGGGGCTTTTCCTTAGCGGTATCGGGAATGACCAGACCGGATGCGGTCGTGGTCTCGGCCTCGTTGGCCTGTACGAGGATCTTGTCCTCGAGTGGCTTGATCTTGACGCTCGCCACGATTGGAGCCCTCCACTTAGTTAGTCGATCCGGGGCGGTTGCCCCGATTTACCAGGTGTTCGGCTTTCGTCCGTGCCTACGCGTCGTCGTCGCGGGTGCCGACGCCGGGGTTGTCCGATAGCCACCTAGCACTCTATACATGCGAGTGCTAGCACTCAAGGCTGGGCTGGTGCTTTAGACGACTTGGCCTTTTACCACCGGAAGTCCCGGGTCACTGGCCACATCCAGCGGCGACGGCGACGCTCCGGCGGCCAGCAGGTGCGCGGCGAAGGCGGCGATCATCGCGCCATTGTCGGTGCACAGCCGCAGCCGCGGGATACGCAGCGTCAGCCCGGCCGCCTCGCAGCGCTGCGCGGCGAGCTCCCGTAGCCGCGAGTTGGCGGCCACGCCGCCGGCCACCAGCAGGGTGGACACGCCCAACTCGGTGGCGGCGCGGACGGCTTTCATGGTCAGCACGTCGGCCACCGACTCCTGGAACCCCGCGGCGATGTCGGCGGTCGAGGCGTCCGGGTGGCTTTCGACGTAGCGCGCGACCGCGGTCTTGAGCCCGGAGAAGCTGAACGCGTGCGGCTCGTCGCGCGGCCCGACCATGCCGCGCGGAAACACGATCGCGTCGCGGTCGCCGGTCTGCGCCAGATCATCGAGCACCTTGCCGCCCGGATAGCCCAGCCCCAGCAGCCGGGCCACCTTGTCGTAGGCCTCCCCCGCAGCGTCGTCGACGGTGCTGCCCAGCTCGACGATCGGCTCACCGAGGGAGCGGACGTGCAGCAGGTGGGTGTGGCCACCGGACACCAGCAACGCCACGCTCTCGGGCAACGGCCCGTGCTCGTACACGTCGGCCGCCAGGTGACCGCCCAGATGGTTGACCGCGTAGAACGGCACGTCCCACGCGGCCGAATAGGCCTTGGCCGCAGCCACTCCCACCAGCAGGGCGCCCGCCAGGCCCGGCCCGATGGTGGCCGCGACGATGTCGGGCTTCTGCAGGCCGGCGGTGTCCAGTGCGCGGCGCATCGCCGGCCCGAGCGCCTCCAGGTGTGCGCGCGAAGCGACCTCGGGCACGACACCGCCGTACCGGACGTGTTCGTCGACGCTGGAGGCCACCTCGTCGGCCAATAGCGTCACGGTTCCGTCGCCGTCGAGCCGGGCGATGCCGACACCCGTTTCGTCACACGATGTTTCGATCGCGAGGACTACGGTCATCGGCGCCACTCCTCCTCATCGCTTCGCTCTGCATCGTCGTCGGCGCGCGTCATTCCGATGGCCCCTCCCGCCGCATGGTGTACGCGTCGGCGCCGCTGATCCGGTAGTACCGCCTCCGTAGGCCCACTTCGGTGAATCCCAGGCTGCGGTACAGCGCGATCGCCGGCTCGTTGTCGGTGCGGACTTCCAGATGCACCACGGAGTCCGCGGCGATCTGCAGGAGCGCGTCCAGCATGCGCCGGCCGATGCCGCGGCCCTGGTAGGCGGGATCGACGCCGATGGTGTGGATTTCGTATTCGAACGGCGGCGTTCGGCCCAGCCGGGAAATGCCGCCGTAGCCGACCAGCGTTTCGGCCTCTCGTGCCGCCACGTAGTGATTGTGGTCGGCGGCGAGCTCGCGGACGAATGCGCCTGTCGGCCAAGGGTCGTCGCCGGGAAACAGCAGCGCTTCCAGCTCGGCGCAACGTTCGGCGTCATCTTCGGTGAGGCTGTCGATGGTCACGGTCACTGAGCGCCCCGCATCCCGCTCGGCAAGCGTCTTGGCGTCCGGCCGCCGCAAATACAGCGGCACCAACGCATCCGGCGGCCGCGACCAGTCGGCCACCGCGCGAACCAGGCCGATCGAGTTGGGATATCGCGGTTCGACGCATGGCAACCCGAACAACGCCGCATGGTCGGGCGAACCGGCGACCGACTGTGCCGAGCCCGCATCGACATCGGCCGGGGCAGCAACGGCTGGTCCGCCGGTCCGAATACCGTCACGGTAACGAGCCCAATAGATCTCGCGTCGACGGGCATCGGTGACCACCAACGCCTCGCCGCGGGTCTGGACGCCGATGGCATCGAGGCTGCACACCCCGTACACCGGAATACCGAGCGCGTGGCCGTACGCCGACGCGGTCGCCATCCCGACCCGCAGCCCGGTGAAAGGTCCAGGGCCGCAACCGATCACGACCGCGTCGAGGTCGGCCATCGAGCGGCCCGCATCGGCCAAGGCGGCCAACACATTCGGGGTGATGCGTTCGGCGTGCGCACGCGCATCGATGCTGACCCGCTCGGCCAACAGTTCGCCGTCGGCGACGATACCCGCGGTGACCGCCGGCGTCGACGTGTCGATGGCCAACACGGTGCTCATCGGCGGCTCCATTGCCAGGTCGCAGTCCTGGTGTCGGAGTTGCTGATTCGCTCCAAACGAACATCGAGATGCCGATCCGACAATCGCTCGGCCAGGCCCTCGCCCCACTCCACAACCACCACGGCATCGTCGAGCTCGGTGTCGAGATCGAGGCTTTCCAGCTCGTCGAGCAGGTCTGCACCGGCGCGGTCGAGCAGTCGGTAGACGTCGACGTGAATCATCGCCGGGGCGCCGTCGCGCAGCGCCGGGTGCACCCTGGCCAGCACGAAGGTCGGTGAGGTCACCGGGCCGTCGACGTCCATCGCCGCGGCAATTCCCTTGGCCAGCACCGTCTTTCCAGCGCCGAGCGGGCCAGAAAGCACGACGACGTCGCCGGCGCGTAACTGGCCGCCAAGCTGCGCGCCCAGTGCGACGGTGTCTTCCACTTTCGGCAGTGTTGCGATGCCCGCCAATTCCTCAGTCACGACGCATGACCCGTTCCCGCAACCGGTGAGTGAGCACCGCGAATCTGCCCGGGCTGGCGCGCTTGACCAGCCGCACCAACCCGTCGTTGACCGACGCCGGCTTGTCCAGCAAGACGAGATGACCAGCCCTGGCGACGATGACCAACTCGGATTCCGGCAACACCTCCGCCATTTTCCTCGAGTATTCGGCGGGCGTGACCAAATCACGGTCGCCGCAGACGATCAGTGTCGGGATCTTGGCCAGCGTCGACAGCGCCGCCGTCTCGTCGTGCGCCTGCAGGGCGTGCAGAAATTCGACCATGGTCGGGATCGGCGTGCCGAGCATCATCTTCTTGGAGAACGCCACAATGCTCGGGCTGACCCGCTTGTCGGTATACGACGCCGCCTGCAGAACCGGTCCGATCAGCGAACGCGCGGCGGCACGGCCACGATCGGCCAGTTTGGGCGCCGTCCGTGCTGCGCGCCGAACAGCGTCCAGCGCAGGATTGTTCAGGACCTCGCCCAGCGGCGACTTGGCGACCCCCTCGGCGGCCGACGAGATCAACGCCGCTCCGGTGATCCGACCTCCGTAGTGCTCCGGGAATTGCCGGGCGTGCGACAGCACCGTCATCCCGCCCATCGAATGGCCGACCAGCACGATCGGGCCGCGTGGCGCAACCACCCGCAGCACGGTTTCCAGGTCCTTGCCCAGCTGTGTGATCGTGTAGGTTTCCGGCGGCGCCTCCCCGGAGCGGCCGTGACCACGCTGGTCGTAGAAGATCATCCGGACCTGCGAACCCCACTCCTCAGACAGCCGGATCCGCTGAAAGTGGAAGGCTCCCATGCGAAGACAGAAACCGTGGGCAAACACGACGGTCAACGGCGCGTCGGTGGGCCCAACCTCGCGCACCGAAAGGTGCACGCCGTCGGGGGTGGTCACCAGATAGCTGCGGTCGCCGTCCAGCAGCTCGAAGTCCTCGTGGGCGAACGGGTCGTTGATCACCGCACGCCGATTGAGCATCGAACGGGCCACGGTGGCACCGGCGATGGTGCCGATCGCGCCGATTCCGGTGGCGCCGGCCAGCCAACGTCCCCGCCCCGGCTTGCCGAAGTGCAAGCCGTCAAGATGGTTGTCGCTCAATGCTTTTCAGCCTCGCGATAGGTTCTGACGATACGTCCGCGCGGGCTGGTCACGACCTCGTAGTGGATGGTGTCGAGCAGATCTGCCCATTCTTGCGCGGTGGACTCGCCGCGGGTGCCCGGCCCGAACAGGATCGCCTCATCGCCTTCGGCGACGTCGACGTGGCCGGGTCCCAGGTCGACGAGGAACTGGTCCATACAGATGCGGCCGACACCGGGGCGACGGCGGCCGTTGATCAGCACCTCGAGCCGTCCACCCAGCGACCGGAACACACCGTCGGCGTAGCCGATCGGCATCAGGGCCACGGTGGTGTCCTGCTGCGCGATCCAGGTGTGCCCGTACGACACACCTTCACCGGCGTGAATTGATTTCACCAGCGCTACAGAGCATTTCACCGTCATTGCCGGCATCAGGCCCATGTCGCCCAATGTCGGCACCGGGCTGAGCCCGTACAGCGCGATGCCGGGACGGACCATGTCGAAGGCCAGCTCGGGTCGCGACATGGTGGCCGAGGAGTTAGCCAGATGCGCGACGTCGAACGGCACCTTCTTCTCACGAGCCAACGCCACGATGTCGGTAAACCGCTGCGCCTGAAGGTTATTGATCGGGTTGTTGGGTTGGTCGGCGTACACCATGTGCGACATGACGCCCCGCAGCCGAATGCAATCCTCGGCGATGGCGGGAGCCAACGCGTCCAGCATCGACGGGTATTGCGCCAGCGGGACACCGTTGCGGTTGAGGCCGGTGTCGACCTTGAGCGTCACGGCGGCGGCGTGGCCGGTGCGACGGACCGCGCCGAGCAGCTCGTCGAGTTGCCGCGCCGAGGACACCGCGATCTGCACGTCGGCCTGCAGCGCCGGACCGAAGTCGATGCGGGGCGGATGCAACCACGCCAGCACGGGCGCGGTGATGCCCGCGGCACGCAGCGCCAGCGCCTCGTCGATGGTGGCGACACCCAGTTCGGCAGCACCGGCGGCCAGCGCGGCCTTGGCCACCTCGACGGCGCCGTGGCCGTAGCCGTCGGCCTTGACCACGGCCATCACCTGCGCGCTGCCGGCGTGCTCGCGCAGCACCCGCACGTTGTGCTGGATGGCGCCCAGATCCACGACGGACTCGGCGAGGACGCCGGGCGTCAGAGAGATCGGCGTTGCGGACACGGCCGCCATTGTCCCAGAAGCGCGGAAAATGCCGTGAAAGTGCAGTTACCGACACTGCTACTTGGCCGATGCGTCGCTAGTTGCACTCTCGCGAAACAGCTAGTGCGCGAAGTGCTCGGCCTGGTAGTGCCCGCCGGGCTTGAGTTTGTCCAGACTGGCCAAGGCGCTGCGGGCGTCGTCGTGCAGCGCGCGGGCCAGGTCGGCCGACAGGCCTTCCCGCACCACGATGCGCAGCACCGAGACATCGGTGGCGTTGTCGGGCATGGTGTAGGCCGGCACCTGCCAGCCGTATCCGCGCAGCTCGTGCGAGACGTCGAATTCGGTGTAGCCGCAGTCCCTGGCCAGCCGGAAGCTGACCACCGGGATCGCCGAGCCGTCCGAGATCAATTCGCAGTGGTCGCCCACGCGCAGCTGCTCACCCAGCCAGCGCGCCGTCTGCGACAGCGTCTGCATCACCTGGGTATAACCCTCGCGGCCCAGCCGCAGGAAGTTGTAGTACTGGCCCACCACCTGGTTGCCGGCGCGGGAGAAGTTCAGCGTGAAGGTCGGCATGTCACCGCCGAGGTAGTTGACGTGGAACACCAGATCCTCGGGCAGATGCTCCTTGCTGCGCCACACTACAAAACCGACACCCGGATAGGTCAGCCCGTACTTGTGCCCGCTGACGTTGATCGAGACGACCCGCGGCAGCCGGAAGTCCCACTTCAGCGCGGGGTGCAGGAACGGCACCACGAACCCGCCGCTGGCCGCGTCGACGTGCACGGGGACGTCCACGCCGCCGCCCGCGGCCAGTTTGTCCAGTGCCGCGCAGATCTCGGCGATCGGCTCGAGCTCGCCGGTGTAGGTGGTGCCCAGGATCCCGACCACCCCGATGGTGTCCTCGTCGACGGCGTCGATCACCTGCTCGGGGGTGATGACGTAGCGGCCTGGCTCCATCGGCAGGTAGCGCGGCTCGACGTCGAAATACCGACAGAACTTCTCCCAGACGACCTGGACGTTGGACCCCATCACCAGGTTCGGCGTGCGCTTCTTCCAATCTTTGCCGACCTTCTCGCGCCACCGCCATTTCAGCGCCAGCCCGCCGAGCATCACCGCTTCGCTGGATCCGATCGTCGACACCCCGATCGCGCTGGAGGGGTCGTCGTCGCGCAGACCGTCGGCGTGGAACAGGTCGGCCACCATGCACACGCAGCGCTGCTCGATGGCCGCGGTCGCGGGGTATTCGTCCTTGTCGATCATGTTCTTGTCGAACGTCTCCGCCATCAGCTTGCCGGCCTGAGGGTCCATCCAGGTGGTGACGAAGGTCGCCAGGTTCAGCCGCGAGCTGCCGTCCAGCATCAGCTCGTCGTGGATGAAGCGGTAGGCGGCCTCGGGGTCCATCGACTCCTCGGGGAGCCGCAGCGCGGGCACGGGAGTAGTGAACAGCCGGCCCGTATAGGCAGGGGCGATGGCGTGCGCAGGCACCGACGGGTGTTGCGGCATGGGCAGATCCTTTCGACGACGTGGCTTAGAGGCTCGCTACGGCGGTGCGGATGTGGCCGAGGATGCGTGACGCCGAGGTCGGCGCATCACCCGGCCCCGGGTCGGCGGCGGACAACGCCGCCGCGCGGGCATGCACGAACGCCCCGGCGGCCGCGGCTTCGACCGGGGGCAGCCCGGCGGCCAACAACGCGCCGATCATCCCGGACAGCACGTCGCCGGAGCCCGCGGTCGCCGCCCAGGACTGCCCGGCCGGGTTGAGGTAGACCGGCCCGCCCGGGTCGGCGATGACGGTGACGTTGCCCTTCAGCAGCACTGTGGCGCCCATGGCGTCGGCGAGCCTGCGGGTGGCACCGATGCGATCGTCGCCGGGTGGTGCGCCGGCCAATCGGGCGAACTCGCCGGCGTGCGGCGTCAGCACCGTCGGGGCCTGGCGTGAGGCGAGCAGGTCGGGATGCGCGGCCAGGATGGTCAGCCCGTCGGCGTCGATCAGCACCGGCAGGTCGGTCTCGAGCGCGAACCACAGTGCGGCAGCACCGGTTTCGTCGGTGCCCAGCCCGGGTCCGACGACCCAGGCCTGCACGCGACCGGCCGCCGCCGGGGTGGGCGCGGCGATCACCTCCGGCCAGTGCGCCAGCACCTCGCTGTGCGCGCTGCCGGAATAGCGAACCATTCCGGACGTCGCCGCCACGGCGGCGCCGGTGCACAGGACCGCGGCCCCCGGGTAGGTCGACGAGCCGGCCATCACTCCGGTGACGCCCTGGGTGTACTTGTCGTCGTGCGGTCCGGGGATCGGCCAGCGCGCGGCGACGTCGGCCGCTTCGAAGCCGAGGATGTCGGTGTCGGGCAGGTCGAGTCCGATGTCGATCAACCGCACCCGTCCACAGTCGGCCAGCGCGTGGGCCGGTTTGAGGCCGCCGAACGTGACCGTGAGTGCGGCGTCCACCGCCGGGCCGCCGATGGCGCCGGTCGCGACGTCGATCCCGCTGGGGATGTCGACGGCCACTACCGGAATTCCGTGTGCGTGAACGGTTTTGAAGATCTCTGCCGCATCCGGTCGGAGCGGCCCCGAACCGGAGATGCCGACGACTCCGTCGATCACCAGATCGGTCCACACGTCGACGCTGTCGACGACGTGACCGCCCGATTTGCGGAAGGCGGCCAGACCCTTTTGGTGGGTGCGCTCCGGCTTGAGCAGGATCGCGTCGGCGGCCACCCCGCGGCGGCGTAAGTACGTCGCGGCCCACAACGCATCGCCGCCGTTGTCGCCGGAGCCGACGACCGCGCACACCCGTCGTCCGGCGATTCCGCCGGTGCGGGCGGTCAACTCGGCGATGATCGTGCTCGCCAATCCGTATGCCGCACGCGCCATCAACGCGCCGTCGGGCAGGGCGGCCAGCAGCGGTGCCTCGGCGTCACGGATCGCGTCAGCCGAGAAATAGTGCCGCATTGTGCCCAGATTACGGGCCTGAGAACGCGCGTACAGTCGATTAAACAGGCTAATTACCGCAGAGGGGTGGACATGGCACGCACTGGCCGAACCGACAATGACACCTGGGACCTGGCTACCAGCGTGGGCGCAACCGCGACCGGCGTCGCGGTGGGCCGCGCGCTAGCGAACCGGGCGGACAACCCGCTGATCAACGATCCGTTCGCCGAGCCGCTGGTGCGCGCCGTCGGTGTTGACTTCTTCACCCGGCTGGCCAGCGGCGAATTGGACGCCGGCGATGTCGACGAGGGCGGCGAGTTCGGCATGGCGCGGATGGGCGACATGATGGCCGTACGCACCCGCTTCTTCGACGACTTCTTCATCGATGCGGCCAACTCCGGAATCCGCCAGGCCGTGATCCTGGCGTCCGGACTCGATGCGCGCGGCTATCGACTCCCCTGGCCGGCCGGGACCACCGTGTACGAGATCGACCAGGCGACGGTCATCGAGTTCAAGGCCCGGACGCTGAACGAGCTTGGCGCCGACCCCACCGCCGACTTGCGGGCAGTGGCGATCGACCTGCGCGATGACTGGCCCACCGCGTTGCGCGGCGCCGGTCTCGACCCGACCCGGCCGACCGCGTGGAGCGCCGAAGGTTTGATGCCATTCCTGCCGCCGGAAGCCCAGGATGCGCTGCTGGACAACATCACTCAGCTGAGCGCCGCAGGCAGTCGGTTGGCGACGGAGAACATGCCGAACGCCGCCCAGGCCGTGCCGGTGATGGCCGACCGGATGCGGCAGTCCACCGAGGCGTGGCGCAAGCACGGCTTCGACGTGGAGATGACCGACCTGTGGTACGGCGGCGACCGCAACGACGTGGTCGAATACCTGGGCAGTCACGGCTGGGAGGTGTCGGCCAGCAGCGCTGCGGAACTCGTTGCGTCGCATGGCCTTTCCGTCGCGACCCCCGGCGACGACGAGGCCAGGAACTTCGCCGGAATCAGCTACGTGAGCGCGACTCGACAGTAGCCTGCCGTCGTCTCGCCACGGTCGGGCGACGCGATAGGCGACCGCTGACGAATCGCCACCCTCGGCGCACGCGGTTCACCTTGACACCGACGACCCTTGATCCGGTGCGACGCCGCGCGTATCGTTGAATTCCAATTACGAAACCCTGCGTATCGTAATTCGAGCCTCCGCCGCAGGCGCTCATCGATGACGCGAAAGGATCCCCCTTGGTGCGCAGCCGTTACGCGGGCCAACCTTTCACCACCTCCGACACCGACATCGCCGCCGCGCTCGAGCAGGTCAGCATTCCCACCCTGCTGCTGTCCCTGGTGCACATCACCGGCGACCCTCGCTTCGTGCGCGACTTCAAGCCCGCCGGAATCTTCCTCAACGAAGTCCAAGGGTTCATGTCCGAAGACGACAAGTCGCGCGCCCGCGCCGAGGCGTTGCCGGTGATCGCCGACTACCGCGACCGCGGCTGCCCGGAGCCTGCCCCGCTGCCCCCGGAACTCATCAAAGAAATGATGGACTGGGCGGTCTGCGAGAGCGTGCCCGACGACTACCTGCCACTACTCGCCGAGGAGATGGATCTGGAGGGCGTCGATCCGCGCCGGCCGGAACCGCTGGACTCCGACCGCGCCGCCCAGCTTCCGGTGGTGGTCATCGGCTGTGGCGAGTCGGGAATCCTGGCCGGGGTTCGCTTGCGGCAGGCCAACATTCCGTTCACCATCCTCGAAAAAAACGCCGGGCCCGGTGGCACGTGGTGGGAGAACAGCTATCCGGGTGCACGTGTCGACGTCGCCAACCACTTCTACTGCTACAGCTTCGAACCCAGCAACGAGTGGTCGCACTTCTTCGCCGAGCAGCGCGAGCTGCAGAGCTATTTCGACGGCGTGATGGATAAGCATCACCTGAACGACCACGTGCGCTGGCGCTGCGAAGTCGTCTCGGCCGAGTGGGATGACGAAGACGGCCTGTGGACGATCACCTCGCGCGAAGACGACGAGGGCCTGACCACGATGAAGGCCCGCGCGGTCATCACCGCCGTCGGCCAGCTCAATCGCCCGCACATACCAAAGTTCCCCGGGGCGAAGGCTTTTCGCGGGCCAGCGTTCCACTCCGCGGCGTGGGATCACTCCGTCGACGTCACCGGCAAGCGCGTCGCACTGATCGGCGCCGGTGCCAGCGGCTTCCAGATCGCGCCGGCCATCGCCGACGACGTCGAGCACATCACCGTGTTTCAGCGCACCGCGCAGTGGATGTTCCCCAACGCGATGTATCACGACGAGGTCGGCGACGGCGTGCGCTGGGCGATGGATCACCTGCCCTACTACGGCCGCTGGTATCGATTCCTGGTGCTGTGGCCGGGATCCGACAAGGGACTCGATGCCGCACGGGTCGACCCGAATTACGCCGACCAGGACTACGCGGTCAGCGAGATCAACGCCATCGCCCGGGTGATGTTCACCGACTGGATCACCGGCCAGGTCGACGGCGACGAGGAGCTGCTCGCCAAGGTGCTGCCGGACTATCCGGCCACCGGCAAACGCACGCTGCAGGACAACGGCACCTGGCTGCGCACGCTGCGGCGCGACAACGTCGACCTGGTCCGAACACCGATCCAGGAGATCACCGCCGACGGCGTCGTGACCGAAGACGGCGAAACCCACCACGCCGATATCATCGTGTACGCCACCGGCTTTCGTCATACCGACGTGTTGTGGCCGATGACGATCACCGGCCGCGACGGTGTCGACCTGCACGATGTCTGGGGCAGCAGACCGTTCGCTTACCTGGGCATCACCGTTCCGCAATTCCCCAACTTCTTCGTCATCTACGGCCCGGGCGCGCATCTCGCCCACGGCGGCAGCCTGATCTTCAACTCCGAACTACAGATGCGCTACATCAACAGCTGCCTGGCGAAACTGGCTGAGCCCAAGGTCCATTCGATCGAGCCGACGGCCGAGGCGGCGGCGGACTGGCATCGGCGCACCCAGCACGAGATCAAGCAGATGGTGTGGGCGCACAGAGGAGTCAAGCACTCGTACTTCAAGAACGCCGACGGCGAGATTCACACGGTCAGCCCGTGGCGCCTCAACGAGTACTGGGCCGCCACCCGCAAACCGGACTGGTCCGCGTTCGTCACGCGGACCTCTACTCGACGGTGACGGATTGTCTCGTTCCTCCTCGCCGCGTTCCGCGGCGCATCGTCACTCGACGGTGACGGACTTGGCCAGGTTGCGCGGCTTGTCGACGTCGTAGCCGCGGGCCTGCGCCACCGAGGCGGCAAACACCTGCATCGGGATGGTAGACAGCAGCGGCTGCAAAAGCGTTGACACCGCCGGGATTTCGAACAGGTGGTCCGCGAAGGGGCGAACCGTGTCGTCGCCCTCTTCGGCGATCACGATGGTGATCGCGCCGCGGGTCTGGATCTCGCGGATGTTGGACAGCAGCTTGCCGTGCAGCATGGCCGAACTCTTCGGCGACGGCATCACCACGATCACCGGCAGATCGTCTTCGATCAGTGCGATCGGGCCGTGCTTGAGCTCGCCGGCCGCGAACCCCTCGGCATGCATATACGCCAGTTCCTTGAGCTTCAGCGCGCCTTCGAGCGCCACCGGGTAGCCGACGTGACGGCCGAGGAACAGGATCGTCGATGCCTGCGCGAATCGGTGAGCCAGTGCGGCAACGGGTTCGATGTCGGCGATGACACGGGCCACCAGGTCCGGCATCGCTTCCAGGTCCCGGTACTCGCGCGCGACCTCGTCGGGGTACTTGGTGCCGCGCGCCTGCGCCAGCGCCAGTCCGACCAGATAGTTGGCGGCGATCTGCGCCAGGAAAGTCTTCGTCGACGCGACGCCGATCTCGGGGCCGGCGCGGGTGTAGAGCACCGCGTCGCATTCGCGGGGAATCTGCGAGCCATTGGTGTTGCAGATCGCGAGCACCTTGGCCTTCTGCTCCTTGGCGTGCCGGACGGCTTCCAGGGTGTCGGCGGTCTCCCCCGACTGCGAGATGGCGATCACCAGCGTGCTGCGGTCCAACACCGGGTCGCGGTAACGGAACTCGCTGGCCAGCTCGACCTCGACGGGCAACCGCGTCCAGTGCTCGATCGCATACTTGGCCAGCAGCCCGGAGTGGTACGCGGTGCCGCACGCGACGATGAACACCTTGTCGATCTCGCGCAGTTCCTGATCGCTCAGGCGCTGCTCATCCAGGACGATGCGGCCGTTGACGAAGTGCCCGAGCAGCGTGTCGGCGACCGCGGTGGGCTGCTCGGCGATCTCCTTGAGCATGAAGTACTCGTAGCCACCCTTTTCGGCGGCATCCAGGTCCCAGTCGATATGGAAAAGTCGAGCACTCGCGGTCACATCGTTGCCGTAGAAGTCGGTGATCCGGTAGCTGTCGGCGGTGATCGCGACGGCCTGGTCCTGCCCGAGCTCGACCGCGTCGCGGGTGTGGCCGATGAATGCGGCAACGTCCGAGCCGACGAACATCTCACCCTGGCCGATGCCGACCACCAACGGCGTCGAGCGGCGCGCGGCGACGATGGTCCCTGGCTCGTCGGCGTTGGTGAACACCAGGGTGAAGTGGCCCTCGAGGCGGCGCAGCACGGCCAACACGGAAGCGGTGAAATCCCCGGCCGTTTCGCCATGGTGGTAGTTCCGGGCAACCAGGTGGACCGCCACTTCGGTGTCGGTGTCGCTGGCGAACTCGACACCGGCGCTTTCCAGCTCCTGGCGCAGCGGCGCGTAGTTCTCGATGATGCCGTTGTGGACGACGGCGATCTTGCCCGCTGCGTCGCGATGCGGGTGAGCGTTGCGGTCGGTGGGACGTCCGTGTGTCGCCCAGCGGGTGTGCCCCACCCCGGTGGTGCCGCGCAGCGAGTCGGGGTCGGTGTCGGCGAGCGCGCTCTCCAGGTTGGCCAACCGGCCGGCCCGGCGTCGGACCGTCAGGTCACCGTCTCCGTCGACCAGCGCGATTCCGGCCGAGTCGTAACCGCGGTACTCCATCCGGCGTAGCGCGTCGACGACGACATCGAGGGCAGGCTGATGCCCGACGTAGCCGACGATTCCGCACATAGCCCGCCAGGATAGTGCAGTTGCGGGGCCTTCGGCGCGCACGCGGACCCCTTAAACGGCAGTGCAGCCGCCCCAACCGGGACGGCTGCACGCCGCTGACCTGCGAAAGGTCCGTTTTATCGGTTAGCCGGCTTAACGCCCGTTGTGGCCATTCCAACCGGGACCACCGGGGCCACCGGGGCCACCCGGGCCGTGGTTATCCCAGCCGGGTCCGTGGTTGTCCCACCCCGGGCCGTGGTTATCCCAGCCAGGGCCGCCGTCGCGCCAAGGGCCCTGTCCGTGCCAGTGGCCCTGGTCGCGGGGCTCACCGTCGAAGAAACCGTCGTCATGGCAGCGGCCCCAGTCCCAGTTGTTGCCCCAACCCGGGTCCCACCACTGACCGGGACACCAGTGGTAGTCCGGCAAGGGGGCCATCGGCATGGCCTCAGCGACGCTCGCCGCGCCCACGCCGGCAAGTCCAAGACCCGTGGCAATGGCGGTCGCAGCTGCGATTCGTTTGATGTTTATCACGTGTCCTTGGTACCACCGGGGGCCGTCCAGCTAAACCTTTAGCAGGCAAAATTTGTTATGAATTGCTGTGAATACCGTTGGTATTGAATGAGATTCAATACGAGCCTGCACAAATGCCAGCAGCCCATGCCAACCAGCTTGATATCCATTGATTTGCTCTGTCTCCGAGATATCCATGACCACGCCCACGTGCGCTACCGTCATCGGGTGGCAAAGACCAGCAAGCTGATCGGCCCGCTGAGCCGACGCGGTCCGCACCGGGTTTTGCGCGGCGATCTGGCCTTCGCCGGCTTGCCCGGCGTCGTCTACACACCCGAAGCGGGTTTGCACCTGCCCGCCGTGGCGTTTGGCCACGACTGGCTCACGGGTGTGGCGCGGTATGCGGGCTTGCTGGAGCACCTGGCGTCCTGGGGCATCGTCGCGGCGGCCCCCGACACCGAGCGCGGGGTGGCGCCGTCGGTGCTGAACCTCGCCTTCGACATGGGTACCGCGCTGGACATCGCCACCGGCGTGCGACTGGGCCCGGGCAAGATCAGCGCGCATCCCGACAAGCTCGGCGTGATCGGGCACGGCTTCGGCGCCTCGGCCGCGGTGTTCGCCGCCGCCGGGATGAAGGCCAAGCCGCGGGCGGTCGCTGCGCTGTTTCCTGCGGTCACCACCCCGTCGCCCGCGCAACCGGCCTCCTCGTTGCGGGTGCCCGGCGTGGTGTTCAGCGCGCCGGGTTCAGCAAAGGCGTTGCGCTCCAATGCCATTGAACTCTGGCAGGCCTGGGACGGCGCGACGTTGCGAATCGTCAGCAAAGCTCAGGCCAACGGGCTGGCCGAGGGCCGACGACTGGCGACCGCGTTCGGGCTAGGCGGTCCGGATCGCAAGACACAGAAGACAATTCGCGCACTGCTGACCGGGTACCTGCTCTACACGCTCGGCGGCGACAAGACCTATCGCGACTTCGCCGATCCCGACGTGGAACTGCCCAAGACACTCCCCGTCGGCGACGAGGCGGCAGCCCTGACGCCGGAAGAGAAGTTCGTCGCGCTGATCAAGGGCTAACCCTGATTTACTGCCCGGCCTG
>DATNFI010000089.1:0-4991 GCA_035606475.1 Mycobacterium sp.
TGCCGGGCCATCGGGATGATCTTCTCGGCGCGGGTGCCCTTGCTCCACTCCTCGAAGTCGATCTGCGGGGTGTCCTGCTTCAGAAATCCCATGGCGGCAAGACTAGAACGTGTTCTAGCCGGATGGTTCCCAATCTCACCAGAACCCTTGATTACTACGTAACGTAGTAGTAGAACGGAGGGCAGGGACTTAGGACGGTGATCCGCGATGACAACTCGGCTTCCGCCGCCGCCTGATACGGCCGCCCGGTATCTTCGTTGGGCGGCAACAGCTTTCGCTATCGGTTGGGGTGTCCACGTCGTCGACCATCTCAGACGCGGCATGTCGGCGTCACCACAGGCCGTCATGATCGGCGGCATGATTCAGGGTGTCTTCGTGGTGATCGCGGTGTGGCTGGCGCTCGCCGACCGCGACCGGGCGCCGCAATGGGCGATGGCGGTCGGCTTCGGCAGCGCGGTTCTCTTCATCTACGCGCACATTTTGCCCAGCTACTTCCCCGCTTTCCAGGACAGCTTCGTGTCCGGGCCGCGCATCAACGTGACGTGGTTCTCCTGGGTCAGCGCCGCTGCCGAGATCGGCACCGGCATTGTGTTCGCCATCGCAGGCATGCGGGCTCGCGGCCCGTCCGGCGTAGGATCGATGGTGCAACTACAGCGGAAGGTGCCGCGATGAACGCACTACCAACGGGGACGCTGTTCTTCGACGGGGCGTGTGGAATGTGCACGCGCTCCAAGGATTTACTGCTGAAATTCGATCGCACCGGCAAGATTCATACCGAGCCACTACAAGGGCACGGCGTCGCCGAACGCCTCGGTGTCGAGCAGACACGCTTGCTGGACGCGGTGCGATGGATAGACGCCAACGGCACGGTGTACGCCGGCGCCGAGGCCACCAACGCCGCACTCTCGACCGCGCTCGGCACCCGAATCCCGTTGGTGGTCTACCGAATTCCCGGCATTCGCTTCCTCGAAGACGTCGTCTATCAGTGGGTGGTCGCTCACCGGTACAAGTTCCCGGGAACGACGCCATACTGCGAGTCCCACCCCGCCGCCTGCTAGCGTTTCCGCTGCCAGTGTGGGCTTTTGACCGCCTCGAGCGCCTCGGTGACGTAGCGGTCGAGGGCCCGCGGCTTCTTGGTCGACTGGCGAACCCATTGCTGGAACGCGAAATCAGCTGCCGCAAACGCTAATTGCACCAGTAAGGCCGGCCGGATATCGGTGTCGGAGTTGACCCCCATCCGGGCGGCGATCAGCTTGGTCGCCCGCTCCTTGTCGGCGGGCAGATGCACGGTCAGCTTGCCGAGCAGATCGGGAGCGACCAGCAGAGCGGCCCGCCAGTCTTCGGTGTCGGCGACGCCGAACGACCGGGTGCGGGTGATGATCGCGTTGATCAGCGCGACGTCGGGCTGCTCGGCGGCCGGCCGTTCTTCGAGCAGGGCGACGATCGCGGTGCCGCCGTGCCGAACCGGCGCCAGCAGAAGCTCTTCCTTCGTCGGCACATAACGAAAGAAGGTTCGCGGCGAAACCCCTGCGGCCGAGGCGATTTCCTCGGTCGTGACGGCGTCGTAGCCACGCTCGATGAACAGCCGGAATGCGGCCCGGCGAATGTCGGCCCGAATCTGCGCCCGCTGCCGGTCGCGCAGCGACTCGGTCATCGAAAGCAGCCGATCCCGCCGTCGACGTGAATGGTCTGCCCGGTGATGAAGGTCGCATCGCCGCTGAGCAAGAACGACACCAACGCGCCCACGTCGTCGCGGACATGGCCGATGCGCTTCATCGGCACGCGCCCCACCGCCTTGTCGTACTCCTTGGGAGCGAACGACTTCCACAGCTTCACGCCGTCGGATTCGGCGAACGGGCAGACCACGTTGACGCGGATGTTGTCCCGGCCCCATTCCAGCGCAGCGACTTTCGACAACCCGCGGATGGCTTCCTTGGCCGCGGCATACCCGCCCCACTTTGGCTCTCCCCCGGTGCCGGTGCCCGAGCCGAGATTGACGATCGACCCGCCGCCCGCCTCGACCATCAGCGGGTACACGGCCTGCATCAGCAGAAAACTCGCCCGCGGCCCGACGTCGTGGCCGAGGGCGAAATCCTCGGCGGTGATGTCGACGAATGCCTTGGGCTCGTTGGTGGCGATCGCGTTGTTGACCAGCCCGTGCACGGTGCCGAACGCGTCGACGGCCGCCGCGACAATGCGTTGCGCCGATTCGGGATCGCGCAAGTCGGCGACCAGTTGCTCGACGCGGCCGGACGCCCGCAGTTCCTCCGTGGTCGCGGCGAGCTTGTCCTCGAGAATGTCGATCAGCAGCACCGCCGCTCCGCGTTCGAGCAGCGCGGCGGCGATGCCTTTGCCGACGCCCTGGGCGCCACCGGTGACGATCGCGACGTGGCCACGCATCGAATCGGGGTGGGCGTAGCTCATGCGACCGGTCCCATCCGCAGCGCCACACCGCGATGCATCTCGTAGGTGCTGCGCGCACCGGCGGGCAGCTCGATGAACTCGACCGGGGTTCCGTCCGGGTCTTTGACGAAAAACATTCGCACGCCACCGATCTCGAAGGGACCCTGGTCGGGCGAATAGCCGGCCTCGCGGATGCGGCGGTGGGTGTCGTCGAGATCGACGACCGACAGCGAGATGTTCTGGATGCCGGTGATGCCGCGTCGGGGTTTGTCGGTAGCCGGCTTGGCGCCCAGCGACAACAATTCGACCATCAGACCGCCCAACAGACCGCCGACCACCCGGCCCTCCTGGTGACGCGTCGCGTGCAGCGCCGCGTCGAAAGGCTCACCGGAGATCAAGGTTTCGAAGACGACGTCCATGCCGAGCGCATCGCGGTAGAACTGCAGCGCACGGTCCATGTCGGTCACCCCGACGACGAGGTGGCAGAACGAAACGTCGGTCAGGACGGCCATCAGGTACTCGAGGCGAGACCAACGGCCGGTCGACCGGCGAACAGCGGCAGGTCCAGGTAGGTCTTGATGCCGGGCTCGGCGGCGCAGACGTCGGGGATGGCGTTGACGCAATGGTTGGCGGTGACCACCACGCCCGGATTCTTCACCAGCCCTTCGGCGATCGTCTCCGGCTG
Organism: Mycobacterium sp.; assembly: GCA_035606475.1. Classification (GTDB taxonomy): domain Bacteria; phylum Actinomycetota; class Actinomycetes; order Mycobacteriales; family Mycobacteriaceae; genus Mycobacterium. The sequence continues at coordinate 3,089 of DATNFI010000089.1, forward strand.
CAGGCCTTTGAAGGTGAGCTTCACCGGCGGGTCACCGGTGACCTCGACCTCGAAGCGTTCGCCGATGCCGCCGAAATCCCAGGCCGGCTCCAGGTTCTCCTCGCCCATCAGCCAGTTGACCGCGGCGGTGATCACCGGCTCGCCGTCGACCAGCGCCTGCCAACGGAATCGGCGCGCGGCGACGCTGCCCTTGGTGATCGGGAACGGGGCATAGTCGATCTCCGCGGTGGCCACCGCCACGTCCTGGATGGTTCTGATGTTGGGATCGATGCGAAAACCCATATGGTCGGCGATCATTCGCACCGACTGCTTGAACCCGGCATCCAGCAGGCCGGCCATGGGTCCGTCCATCGCTTCTTCCGGGGTGCCACCGAAACCCATGATGTGGCGCACCACGTCGGGCGCGTTGTAGGTGCGGATGTCGGAGAACTCTTCGGCGCGAACGTGGGTAACGGCCGAGCACAACGACGAGATCATCAGCGGGAAGCGCTCGGTGATGCCGCCGGGGTGAATGCCGGACCCGTGCAGCGTCACCCCGGCTTCGACGGCGGCGTCGGCGACCGCTTGGTGGCGCGGGTTGCCGGGATCGGGGTAGACCCAGCCCACCGGCGTGACGATGTTCTTACCGGATCGCAGGATCGCGATGACTTCGTCGTCGTTGGGAATCAGCGGGCTGTAGACCACGCAGTCGGCGTCGATGGCCAGCGCTTCGTCCATACTCGATGTCGCGTGGATGCCCAACGTCTCCGTGATGCCGAGGATCTCGCCGACGTCGCGCCCGTTCTTGTCCGCGCTGTGCACCCAGCAACCGGCCAACTCGAGTTGCGGATGATTGAGCACACATTCGATGGCGGCCTTGCCGACGCCGCCGGTGGCCCACTGGATGACGCGCAACTTGGCGGGGTTACTCACACGTGGCACAGTATGACCGTCTGGCAGTAACTGTCAACGACGACGGAGGGTCGACACATGGGCATTCTCGACGGCAAGGTCGCGATCGTCACCGGCACCAGCCGCGGAGTTGGCGTCGGCATCGCCCACGAGTTGCTGCGGGCCGGTGCCACCGTCGTCGGCTGCTCGCGGTCGCCGCTGGACGCCATACCCGGCATCGACGCCGACTGGGAGCCACGGGCGTCGCAGCGGGTCTGCGACCAAGGCGACTACCGCTCGATCGACTCCTTCGTCGCCGACGTGGTGGGTACCCACGGCCGTGTCGACATTCTGGTGAACAACGCCGGCGGGACGGTCCCGGCTCCGCATGCCGAGGCCATTCCCGAACTGGTGCAACGCATTCAGGGCGCGCCACCCAGCGACGACGAATTCGAGCGCACCGCCCTGTTTCACGCGTTTGCGGTGCAGATGAACCTGATCAGCCCGCTGTGGTTCGCCGTCCGGGTCTACCGGCAGATGGCAACCCAGGACGGGGCGGGGTGCATCATCAACATCTCCAGCGGCGCCGGACATCCGGCGGGCTCGCCGACCCTGGTGTCCTACGGCGCGGCCAAGAGCGGGCTCAACCAGCTCACCCGTTCGCTGGCCCAGGAGTGGGGGCCGAAGGTCCGGGTCAACTGCGTCGCGCTGGGTCCGACGATGACCGAGAACTTCCGGTCTTTCGTGCTGCCGAAAGACGACCCGACCGGTGAAAAGTATTTCGCCGCAGTGCCTTTGCAGCGTGCCGGCGAGCCCGAAGAGGTCGGCCGGGTGTGCGTGTTTCTGGCCGGCGGGGCGGCGGACTTCGTCAACGGCACGACAATCGAGTGCGACGGCGGCATGCTCCCCGGCGTGCTCTACGAGGCCGGCTTGAAGACCATCACCGACCTGCTGTAGCCGAGGACAGCGTGCGGATCTGCCAGATTCCGGACTTCCGCATCTCAATCGGTGTAGTTTGCTGCTGAATTCCCAC
>DATNFI010000090.1:0-41698 GCA_035606475.1 Mycobacterium sp.
TATGCATCCGCTCACCCATCCGGCCGACACTACCGACCTCGGTATCGAGACCAGGGTCAGTCGCTGATGCTGTTCTTCAAGGACACCGCGACCACCCGCGACCTGAACCGCGCCCAGATCTACGCCTGGCGCAAGGGCATCAAGACGCTGTACTACATCCGGCTGCGGCAGATGGCGCTGGAAGGCACCGAGGTGGAAGGCTGCGTGTCCTGCATGTTGTGATCCCTGACGCCGAGTGTGAATTCAACGACGGCCACGCGGCGTGTCCCGTCGCGGGATTCACGCTCGACCGCGTGAGGAATGCCAGGTCAGCGACCGGACCGGGGTATGGTGCTTGACGTGGTCAGAATTCCCCGGCCTCCGCTGCCGCACCCCGGGCCCAAGCCCGCGGTGAAGGTCGACGCGCGCAGCGAACGCTGGCGCGAACACCGTAAGAAGGTGCGCGCGGAGATCGTCGAGGCGGCGTTTCGTGCCATCGACCGGCTTGGCCCCGACCTGAGCGTGCGCGAAATCGCCGAAGAAGCCGGCACCGCGAAGCCCAAGATCTACCGGCACTTCACCGACAAGTCCGATCTGTTTCAGGCGATCGGGGAGCGGCTGCGCGACATGCTGTGGGCGGCGGTCTTCCCGTCGATCGACTTCGCCAACGACTCGGTGCGCGAGATCATCCGTCGCACCGCGGAGGAGCATGTCAACCTCGTTGACGAGCACCCCAACGTGCTGCGGTTCTTCCTTCAGGGCCGCTTCCCGGACCGCTCAGAGTCGGCCACCCGGACGTTCAGCGAGGGTCGTGAGATCACGCTGGCCATGGCTGAGATGTTCAACAACGAGCTGCGCGAGATGGAGCTCGATCCGGGTGCCTTCGAACTCGCGGCGTTCGCGACGTACGGCTGTGCGGCGGCGGCCACCGACTGGTGGCTGGGCTCCGATGTGGACAGCCCGCGGCGGATGCCCCACGACCAGTTCGTGGAGCATCTGACCACGATCACGATGGGGGTCATCAGCGGCACCGCAGAGATGCTCGGCATCGAGCTGGACCCTGACCAGCCGATTCACGAAGCGATGCCGCGCAACTCCGCTGCCAGCTAGCATCGAATTCCATGAGTATTGCCGAGTCGACCACCCAACCCGACGCACCGGCCACGCCGATCCGTACCCGCGCGCTCATCATCGGAACGGGGTTCTCCGGGCTCGGTATGGCAATAGCGTTGCAGCGCCAAGGTGTCGACTTCGTCATCGTGGAGAAGGCCGACGACATCGGCGGCACCTGGCGCGACAACAGCTATCCGGGTTGCGCCTGCGACGTTCCGTCGCACCTCTACTCGTTCTCCTTCGAGCCGAAAGCGACCTGGAGCAAGTTGTTCTCGCCGCAGCCGGAGATCTTGGACTACCTGCAGGGCGTCACCGAAAAGTACGGCCTGCGCCGCTACACCCGCTTCGGGCAGAAGATAAGCCACGCGCACTGGGACGACGGTGAATACCGCTGGCACGTCTTCACCGAGTCGGGCGAGGAGTACATCGCGCAGTTCCTGATCTCGGGCGTCGGCGCGTTGCACATCCCGCGCACACCGGACATCGAGGGCATGAGTGAATTCCGCGGCCCCGCATTCCATTCCGCGGAATGGGATCACAGCGTCGACCTGACCGGCAAGCGTGTCGCGATCATCGGCACCGGAGCCAGCGCCATCCAGATCGTGCCGGAGCTGGTGCGACGCGACGCCGGCGTTGCCGAGGTGCAGCTCTACCAGCGCACACCGCCGTGGGTGGTGCCGCGGCCGAACAGCCTGCTGCCCAACGCCGTTCGCAATGCCTTCGCGACGGTGCCCGGACTGAGGTTCTTGGTGCGCTCCGGCATCTACTGGGCGCTCGAGGGTCTCGGGTTTGCGATGACCCAACGTCCGGGCCTGCTGCGCGCCGTCGAGGTGGTCGGACGGTGGAACATTCGCCGCCACGTGAAGGACAAGGACCTGCGCCGTCGGCTCACTCCGAGCTACCGCGCGGGCTGCAAGCGAATTCTCTACTCCGGTAACTACTACCAGGCGGTGGCCAATCCGAAGGCGACGTTGATCACGGACGGGATCAGCCGCGTCACGGCCGACGGCATCGTCACCGCCGACGGCGTCGAGCATCCCGCCGACGTGATCGTCTACGCCACGGGTTTTCACACCACGGACTCCTACACCTATGTCGACGTGAAGGGCCCGCGCGGCGAGGATCTGGTCGATCGCTGGAACCGCGAAGGCGTCGTCGCGCACCGCGGCATCGCGGTGGCCGACATGCCGAACCTATTCTTCTTGCTCGGCCCCAACACCGGTCTGGGCCACACGTCGGTGGTTTTCATGATCGAGTCGCAGATCCATTACGTCGCCGAGGCGATTGCCGCGGTCGACAAGGCGGGGGCACAAGCGTTGGCGCCCAGCCGTTCTGCGCAGGATCGATCGAACGCGGAACTGCAGACCAAGCTGGCCGGTTCGGTGTGGAACACCGGTGGCTGCAGCAGCTGGTATCTGGACGACCACGGCGTCAACCGGACCTTGTGGAGCGGCATGACGTGGCAGTACTGGCGCGACACCCGCTCGCTCAAGCTTGCCGAGTACAAGTTCTTCGGGGTGGGCAGCGGCACGCGGGCAGCGGTCAGCGCCTAACCGCTGCGCACCGTGTCCGGGTTGGCGGCAAACTGCCGAAGCTGTCGCCGCACGATGCGATCAAGGCCCCGATCGGTGAGGAACCGGTTGACTCGCAACAGGATCCCGGCGTCGCGTCCGATCGTGTAGCGGGTCTTGGGACGCGAAGCGGTCGCGGCATTGGCGACCACTTCCGCTGCGGCCTCGGCGGAGACACCGGTCTCGTTGAACGAGCGGGCCTGTGCGGTGACGGCCTCCATCAGTTCGCCGTAGCGTGCGAGTTGAGCGGTGGTCATGTCCATCTTGAGCACCTCGGAGGTCGCGATACCGCGCTCGGCGATCTCGGTCTTGACCGCGCCGGGCTCGATGACAACGACTTTGACTCCGAGGGGGCCGATCTCACGGCGCAATGCGTCGCTGACCGCCTCGAGCGCGAACTTCGAACCGGCGTAAGCGCCATAGGTCGGCAAAACCACCTTGCCGCCAACGGAACTGATGTTCACCACCGTGCCCGAACTGTTCAGCAGGGCCGGTAACAACCTTTGGGTGATCGCGACGTGGCCGAACAGGTTCACCTCGAACTGGTGGCGCCACTGCGCCATCGGCAACGTCTCGACCGGCGCGTTGACCGCGATACCGGCGTTGTTGACGAGCGCGCGCAGGTGCCTGCGCTGGGGGTCGGTCGCAACCCGGGCGGCGAGCGCGGCGACATCGGTATCGTTGGTGATGTCCAGAATGCACGGCTCGATGCCGGGAATACCCAGGCCTCGCAGCGCTTCGGCGTCGACCTCTCGGCGGACACCGGCCACGACGTGAAAGCCCCTGCGCGCCAGTTCTTTCACCGTGGCAGCGCCGATACCGGTCGAGGCTCCTGTCACGACGATCATTTCATTGCGGTCGGGAACTGCTGTCATGTCGGTCTCCGTAAGTTTGAGTTGACGCCGTCCACTCAAGCTAGGCATTTGAGTTGACGATGTCAACTCAAGCCCGGGCTTATGCTCTGCGGGTGACGACGCGAGCCGAGAGCGCCGCAGCCACCCGCCGGTCGCTGATCGATGCGGCGGGCGCCTTGCTGGACCTCGGCGGGCCCGAAGCGGTGACCCTGAGAGAGGTGGGAGCCCGTTGTGGCGTGTCGCGTTCTGCGGCGTATCGCCACTTCGCCGACAAGGAATCTTTGCTTACCCAGGTGGCCGCCAACGGGCTGCGCGAATTGGGCGATGCGCTGGAAGTGCTTGTTGCCAGCGAGAATTCGGCCGAGATGTGCCTGCGGTCGGGTCTGCTCGCGCTCATTGACATCGGCCGCAGCCGGCCGCATCTGTATCGGCTGATGTTCAGCACGCCGACCGGGGATATCGCGGGAGCGGTCCAGGCGGCCGAGCGGACCCAGAACCTGTTCCTCGACATCGTGGGTCGTGTCACCGGCCCGCGACAGGCGCACCGTTACGGTGCGCTCCTGCTGACGACGACCCACGGCATCACCGGGCTCGACCTGAGCGGCCACCTCGATATGGCCAAGTGGCACACCACAGCTGAAGAGCTGGTCGACACCGTCATTTCGCTATTGCCGAAGTCGAAGTAGCTGGGCGAACACGTCGGCGGCCGCGTCCACGCCGGCTTCGTCGTTGGTGGCCACCAGGTCAAGCAGCAGCCCGCGGATGACCGCCAGCCCGAGTCGCGCCGCGGCGGGCTCGGCCAGCCCCTCGGTGAGAGCCAGCCAGCCGTCGACAGCACCAGGAACCATCCGGTCAAATGGCTGTTCCCCGTTGGCGGCTCGCGCGTAGCACTCGAAGAAGAGGCGTTCGAACTGGCGTAGTTCCGGTCGCCGGACGTCGGCCCACATCGCGGCGAAGTGACCGGCGGGATCCGACGGCAGGTCGGGTAGGACGGTCATCTGACGGCGTTCGACCTCCTCGACGATCGCCACCAACAAATCTTCTCGAGAGCCGAAGTGGTGCAACAGCATTCGGTGGCTGGTTCCGACCGCTGCGGCAACGTCGCGCAGCGACCGGTCGCCCACGCCGCCCGTGGCGAACTCGTCGACCAGCTGGTCCAGTAGCTGGCCGCGCCGGCTCCGATCAGGAGGGCTGGCCACTGGCACGATGAAGTTGCTCAGAGCGGTTCTTGAGCCCTTGAGCCTCGAGTGTGAGGAAGCGCTTGGTCTTCTTGAGCATCAACCGTCCGACCAGGGCGCCGATCAGGCCGCGTTGCTCGAGTTCCTGACGCACCAGGGTGCGGCCGTCGGGCTGGGGGATGACCCAGTGCCGAGCGCTCACGTTGACTCCGGGTGATCGTTGCACCCAGGTCCAGGATGATCCGGCGTCGATCTCGGTGACTTTCCACACCAGCTTCGACATGCCGGGCTGCTTGATCGAAAACTGTTTGCCGACAGCCAGATTGGCGCCATCACGTCCGACCAGGGAGGTCACCGATTCGGTCCAGTCGGGCCAGTGTTCGACGTCGCTGAACACCTGCCATACCAATGGCGCGGGGGCGTCGATCTCGATGCTGTCCTCAGTCAACATGTACCAAATGGTACATCGAAGCCCTGAGCATGCCTAGGGGGCGATTGGGGTGGAGAATCGGGGGTACGCAGAGTGAGTGCTATCCCGCGCACGACACGCGAAAACACAAGTTGTTGTGTTCCATGTCCATGTCGTACCCCAGGGGTAGTGTTTGTGACCTAGGCAACGTCGACTATTCGTCCTGGTGAAGTGGGGTTCTGGTGACTGATGGAATGAAGCTGATCGACCGGGTCTCCGCGATCAACTGGAACCGTCTGCAAGACGAGAAGGACGCGGAGGTCTGGGAGCGGCTGACCGGAAATTTCTGGCTGCCCGAGAAGGTGCCGGTATCCAACGACATCCCGTCCTGGGGAACGCTGACGCCCAACGAGAAGCAGTTGACGATGCGGGTGTTCACCGGGCTGACGCTGCTCGACACCATCCAGGGCACAGTCGGAGCGGTCAGCCTGATTCCCGACGCGCTGACGCCGCACGAGGAGGCGGTTTACACCAACATCGCGTTCATGGAGTCGGTGCACGCCAAGAGCTACAGCTCGATCTTCTCCACGCTGTGCTCGACGGTCGAGATCGACGAGGCCTTCCGCTGGTCGGAGGAGAACCCGAACCTGCAGCGCAAGGCCGAGATCGTGATGCAGTACTACCGCGGCGACGATCCGCTGAAGCGCAAGGTGGCCTCCACGCTGCTCGAGAGCTTCCTGTTCTACTCCGGGTTTTATCTACCGATGTACTGGTCGAGCCGGGCCAAGCTGACCAACACCGCCGACCTGATCCGGCTGATCATCCGCGACGAGGCCGTGCACGGCTACTACATCGGCTACAAGTTCCAGAAGGGCCTGGCCGACGCGGACGCGGCGCGGCAGGCCGAGCTGAAGGAGTACACCTACGACCTGCTCTACGAGCTGTACGAGAACGAGGCCGAGTACACCCAGGATCTCTACGACGAGGTCGGGCTGACCGAGGACGTCAAGAAGTTCCTGCGCTACAACGCCAACAAGGCGCTGATGAATCTCGGTTACGAGGCGCTGTTCCCGCGCGAGGAGACCGACGTCAACCCCGCGATCCTGTCGGCGCTGTCGCCGAACGCCGACGAGAACCACGACTTCTTCTCCGGCTCGGGCTCGTCCTATGTGATCGGCAAGGCCGTCGTCACCGAAGACGAGGACTGGGAATTCTAGGCCCGCAGGTCACGGCGGCGCCTTGCGATGAACGGCGGGTGAATTGTGGTCCCAGTCGGGTGCGAAAGTGGCGACGCTGACCCCGCAGCATGAACACTGTTGCGGTGGCCATGACACCAGCTTCTGCCGCCGCTTCGGCGGCCAACTTCTTCCGCTCCGTGATCAAGTGGCTGCAGGTCGGCTATCCCGACGGCGTCCCGGGTCCCGACCGGGTCGCGCTGCTGGAGCTGCTGCGCAGTAGCCCGCTGAGTGAAGAACAGATCACCGAAGTTGTCGACTCGATCGACGAGGAAGAGCTGTCGGAAAGCGCCATTGACCGGGACGTCATCGCGGACTTCATCTCCGACATGACGCACTACGACGCGGGTCCGGAGAACATCGCGCGGGTAGCCGCCCGATTGGCCGCCGCCGGCTGGCCGCTGTCCGGGATCAACAGCAACGACACGACGACGGCCTCCGAGGCCTAACTCACAGCGTCGAGACGTCGATCACGAAGCGGTAGCGCACGTCGCTGGCCAGCACCCGCGCGTAGGCCTCGTTGACGTAATCCGCTGCGATGACTTCGATTTCGGGCAGGGTGTTGTGCTCGGCGCAGAAGTCCAGCATCTCCTGGGTCTCGGCGATGCCGCCGATGTTGGAGCCGGACAGGCTGCGCCGGGCCAGCGCCAGCGGGAAGGCAGGCACCTTCATCGGGTGCTCGGGGATGCCCAACTCGACGAGTGTGCCGTCGACGTCAAGCAGACCCAGGTAGGCGCCGAGGTCGAGGTTCGCCGAGACGGTGTTCAGGATCAGGTCGAAGCTGCCACCCAACTTCTTGAAGGTGTCACGATCGGCGGTGGCGTAGTAGTGCTTGGCGCCCAGGCGCAGCCCGTCTTCCATCTTCTTCAGCGACTGCGACAGCACGGTGACCTCGGCGCCCATCGCGGCACCGAGCTTGACGCCCATGTGCCCCAGGCCGCCCAGGCCGACGATCGCCAGCCGGGTGTTGGCGCCGGCCTGCCAGTGCCGCAACGGCGAAAACAGCGTGATGCCCGCGCACAGCAGCGGCGCCGCGGCGTCCAGCGGCAGCGAGTCGGGGATCCGCAGCACGAAGTTCTCGTCGACCACGACGGCCTGGCTGTACCCGCCCTGCGTGATGGTGCCGTCCTTGTCTTTGGAGTTGTAGGTGAACGTTGCGCCGTTCTTGCAGTACTGCTCGAGCCCGGCGCTACAGCTGCTGCAGTGGCCGCAGGAGTTCACCATGCAGCCCACGCCGACGTGGTCACCGACCTTGTGCTTGCTGACCTCTGAGCCGACCGCGGTGACGACGCCGACGATTTCGTGGCCGGGCACGATCGGGTAGTTGGGGACACCCCACTCGGCTTTGACGGTGTGGATGTCGGAGTGGCAGATGCCGGCGAACTTGATGTCGATGGCGACGTCGTGCGGGCCGGGGTCGCGACGCTCGATCGTGGTCTTGCTCAGCTGCCCGGACTTATCGGAGGCGGCGTACGCGGAAACGGTGCTCATCAGCAATCCTCTTCAGTGCGCGTGATTTCGTAGCGAATTCCATTGAACGCCATCCAGATTAGCATAGATAAGCTATGTACTTCGCTGAGTGAGGTCGACCTCACACGCGGGTTAATTGATCGGCGCGTTGATCCAGCGCAGATCGTCGATCACGCCGCGGGCGGCGACCACGCCTTCGCCGGACTGCCAGATCTCGTTGTTGACCACGAAGACCCGGTTGTCGCGGGTGGCCGATAGTCGGCGCCACGGGTCGCTGTCGAAGATGGTCGGTGCGCGGTCCTTGGCGGCCGGCGAATCGAACGACACGTAGATGACATCGCCGTCGGCCGCCGCGAAATTCGCGTTGCCCGACAGGTCGTTGTCGGTGCTGCCTACCTCGACGTAGGCCTTGTCGGTAAACCGTTGCGCCGCAGGACGATCCACGCCGACCGTGGTCAGCACGCTGCCCGGGAAGTTGTCGGCCCCGAAAATCCGCACGGCGTTCTCGGTGAACTGCACGACCGATGCCTGGTAGTGGGCGGCGTCATGCGCGGCGCCGTCGTCGTGGGCCTTGGTGGTGAAGTGGTCGATCAGGTCGTTGGCGGCGTCGGCCCTTGCGGTCGCCTCGGCGACTCCGCGCATGTTGTTCTGCCAGGCGGCGCCGGGGGCGCCGGTGAACACCGTCGGTGCGATTGCCGCCAAGTCGCCGTACAGCTTCGGCGTCAGGGCTTGCGAGCCGAGGATCAGGTCGGGCTTGGCGGCCTTGATCGCCCCCAGGTCGGGGTTGCTGCGGGTGCCCACGCCCGGCAGTTTGTGCACGGCGGTGCCCAGGTAGGACGGCTGATCCGAGGAGCCATCCGGCAGTGCGGCCCCGACGATGCGTGATTGCAGACCCAGTGCGCACAACGCATCGAGCTGGTCGCCGGCGAGCACGATGATGCGCTGCGGGTCGTCCGGGACCTCGGCGGTGTCGGGCTGCACGCCGGCCGCGTTGTGGGCGATCCGCGGCGACGCCGCAGCGTCCGGGCCGGCCGGTTCCGGTGCGCAGGACTCGTCGGGTCGCCGCTGGTTACCCAGCACGCCCGCGCCCGCGATCTGTGTGGTGCTGGTGATCACCGACGCTGGGGGCGTCCCGCTGCCGCCCGAACCCGAGCTGCAACCGCTGCACGCGGCAATGGACATCGAGGCCGTGATCGCGGCGGCCAGCGTGGGCCGTACACCCCTGAGCACGGGTCCGACGTTAACAGCTGGCCAGGTAAAACCCGACTCCGGCAAGCGCCCGGAGGTGCCGTTCAGAAGCGTTCACCGACCCATTACGACAGTTTGTAGGACCTGTCCGTCGTCGCGCCCACTCGAAGGCTAGACTCAAATCCCTGTGATCGCGGTTGCCCTGCTCGACGTTTGGAGGAGCTCTTGACTGCCGAAGCCCCCCCTCTGGGAGAACTCGAGGCTAGTCGCCCGTACCCGGCCCGAACAGGTCCGAAGGGCAACCTGATCTACAAGCTGATCACCACCACCGATCACAAGCTGATCGGGATCATGTACGTGGTCACCTGCTTCATCTTCTTCTTCATCGGTGGCCTGCTGGCGCTGCTGATGCGCAGCGAGCTGGCCGCGCCGGGCCTGCAGTTCCTGTCCAACGAGCAGTTCAACCAGCTGTTCACCATGCACGGCACGATCATGCTGCTGTTCTATGCGACGCCGATCGTGTTCGGCTTCGCCAACCTGGTGTTGCCGCTGCAGATCGGCGCGCCGGACGTGGCCTTTCCGCGGTTGAACGCATTCTCGTTCTGGCTGTTCCTGTTCGGCGCGATGATCGGCATGGCCGGGTTCATCACGCCCGGTGGGGCCGCCGACTTCGGCTGGACCGCGTACACGCCGTTGACCGACGCCATCCACTCGCCCGGCGCGGGTGGTGACTTGTGGATCATGGGCCTGATCGTCGCCGGTCTGGGCACCATTCTCGGTGGCGTCAACATGATCACCACCGTCGTCTGCATGCGGGCGCCGGGTATGACGATGTTCCGGATGCCGATCTTCACCTGGAACATCCTGGTGACCTCGATTCTGGTGCTGCTGGCCTTCCCGCTGCTGACCGCGGCGCTGTTCGGGCTCGCCGCCGACCGGCACCTGGGCGCCCACATTTACGACTCGGCCAACGGCGGAGTTCTGTTGTGGCAGCACCTGTTCTGGTTCTTCGGACATCCCGAGGTGTACATCGTGGCGCTGCCGTTCTTCGGCATCGTGTCCGAGATCTTCCCGGTGTTCTCCCGCAAGCCGATCTTCGGTTACACCACGCTGGTCTACGCGACGCTCTCGATCGCCGCGCTGTCGGTCGCGGTGTGGGCGCATCACATGTTCGCCACCGGCGCGGTGCTGCTGCCGTTCTTCTCGTTCATGACCTACCTGATCGCGGTGCCGACCGGCATCAAGTTCTTCAACTGGGTCGGCACGATGTGGAAGGGGCAGTTGACGTTCGAGACGCCGATGCTGTTCTCGCTCGGCTTCATGATCACGTTCCTGCTGGGTGGTCTGACCGGTGTGCTGCTGGCCAGCCCGCCGCTGGACTTCCACGTCACCGACAGCTACTTCGTGGTCGCACACTTCCACTACGTGCTGTTCGGAACGATCGTGTTCGCCACCTTCGCCGGCACCTACTTCTGGTTCCCGAAGATGACGGGACGTCTGCTCGACGAGCGACTGGGCAAGCTGCACTTCTGGTTGACCTTCATCGGATTCCACACGACGTTTTTGATCCAGCACTGGCTGGGCGACATCGGCATGCCGCGTCGTTACGCCGACTACCTGCCCACCGACGGGTTCCAGCCCTACAACGTGGTGTCCACGATCGGCGCGTTCATCCTTGGCGTATCGATGATTCCGTTCGTCTGGAACGTCTTCAAGAGCTGGCGTTACGGCGAGGTCGTCACGGTCGACGACCCGTGGGGTTACGGCAACTCGCTGGAGTGGGCGACCAGTTGCCCGCCGCCGCGGCACAACTTCACCGAGCTGCCCCGCATCCGCTCCGAGCGCCCCGCGTTCGAGCTGCACTACCCGCACATGATCGAGCGGATCCGCGCGGAGGCTCACGTGGGTCGGTCGCACGGCCCGTCCGACGGCGACGTCACCAGGGTCGACGACGTCAACGTCCGCACGTAATGCGTTATCGCCGAGGCAATCTGGGGTGAGTACCCCCCGCAAGGTGTCGGCACTGATCACCGTCACCGGTCACGACAAACCGGGCGTGACGTCCGCGCTGTTCGGTGTGCTCTCTGAGCACAAGGTCGAATTGCTCAACGTCGAGCAGGTGGTGATCCGGGGCCGGCTGACTCTGGGCGTGCTGGTGACCGCACCCGCGGAAGTCGTTGACGGCCAAGCTTTTCGCGATGAAGTCGAGGCCGCGGTCCACTCGGTGGGCCTGGAGGTCTCCATCGAGCGCAGCGATGACCTGCGGATCATCCGCGAACCCTCGACGCACACGATCATGGTGCTGGGCCGCCCGATCACCGCCGAGGCGTTCGGCGCGGTCGCGCGCGAGGTGGCGTCGTTGGGCGTCAACATCGACCTGATCCGCGGCGTATCCGACTATCCCGTAACAGGACTCGAGCTTCGTGTCTTGGTACCGCCGGGTGTGGGGGGACAGCTGCAGGAGGTGCTCACGCGGGTCGCCGGCGACGTCGGCGTCGACGTCGCGCTGGAGGACTACAGCATCGCGCGTCGGGCCAAGCGGCTCATCGTGTTCGACGTCGACTCGACGCTGATCCAGCAGGAAGTCATCGAACTGCTCGCGGCGCGTGCGGGCGCCGAAGAAGCGGTCAGGGCCATCACCGACGCCGCCATGCGCGGCGAGTTGGACTTCGCCCAGTCGCTGCACCAGCGCGTCGAAACGCTGGCCGGACTGCCCGCCGAGGTGCTCGACGACGTCGCCGAAGACGTGGAGCTGACCCCTGGTGCGCGGACCACGATTCGCACGCTGCGCCGGCTGGGTTACCACGTGGGTGTCGTCTCCGGCGGCTTCCGACAGGTCATCCAACCGCTCGCGGACGAGCTGATGCTGGACTTCGTCGCCGCCAACGTGCTCGAGGTCGTCGACGGCAAACTGACCGGGCGGGTCGTCGGCGAAATCGTCGACCGCGCCGGAAAAGCCAAGGCGCTGCGCGACTTTGCCAGTCAGGCCGGGGTGCCGATGGCGCAGACCGTCGCGGTCGGCGACGGCGCCAACGACATCGACATGTTGTCCGCCGCCGGCCTGGGTATCGCGTTCAACGCCAAGCCCGCGCTGCGGGAAGTCGCCGACGCGTCGCTGAGCCACCCCTACCTGGACACCGTGCTATTTCTGCTCGGCGTGACCCGCGGTGAAATCGAGGCCGCGGATGCGCTCGACGGCGGCGTGCGCCGCGTCGACATCCCGCCCGAGTAATTCGGCGAGCAGACGTAAAAGCTCGTCACGCCTCGGCGTGTCGAGGGCTTTTACGTCTGCTCGCGGGAGGTCTCGACCCGACACACGGTCGGGACGGACGACCGTCAAACGTCTGATAAAGTTTTCAATCGTTAAATCTGCAGAGTCTTCGACAGGGGTCCCGGTGACGCAACCGCTGTACAAACTCAAAGCCGAGTTCTTCAAGACGCTGGGACACCCGGCGCGGGTCCGGATTCTCGAATTGCTCACCGAGCGCGACCGAGCCGTGGCCGAGCTGCTGCCCGAGGTCGGCCTGGAGTCCTCGAATCTGTCCCAGCAACTCGGCGTGCTGCGCCGCGCCGGTGTCGTCACGGCCAGCAAAGACGGCAACACCGTCACGTACTCGATCGCCTCGCCGCTGATCGCCGAACTGATGGCGGTGGCGCGCCGGGTGCTGACCGGAATGCTCAGCGGGCAGGTCGCCATCCTGGAAGACCTGCGCGCCAGCGAATCGGCCAGCCGAGGGTAGGGGCCGGCCGCGATGGGATGGATCGGCAGGATTCTGCGTACCGGCCGAGTGGCTGAGCGGGCCGGTGCGGCACCGGCGGCGACGGTCGTACCGCCCACCGGCATCGCGGGGTCGTTGCAGGTGCGCCACGTCGACGCGGGTTCGTGCAACGGGTGCGAAATCGAGATCTCCGGCGCGTTCGGCCCGGTCTACGACGCCGAGCGGTTCGGCGCCCGGCTGGTCGCCTCGCCGCGGCACGCTGATGCACTGCTGGTCACCGGCGTGGTGACCCGCAACATGGCGCAGCCGCTGCGCAACACGTTGCGCGCGACCCCGGAGCCGCGCGCGGTGATCGCCTGCGGGGACTGCGCGCTGAATCGGGGTGTATTCGCCGGCGGGTACGGCGTGGCCGGCGCTGTGGGCGACGTGGTTCCCGTCGACGTCGAGGTGCCGGGCTGCCCGCCCACGCCTGACCAGGTGATCGCGGCGCTGCGTTCGGTGACCGGCCGGTGACGGCCACTCTCGTAGACGGCGCGGCGGACGTTCCCGTCGTGACTCGCCCGGGCCCGGTCGGGCCGTTCGTGAGTGGGATATCGACTACCGTGATCGGCGCGCTCGGAGTCGCGGTCGGGCTTGCCGGCGTACTCGGTTCGGTGCCGTCGCTGCGGATCGGTTGGCTGCTCCCGATGGCGGGCGTGCAACTCGACATCGACCGACTGGGCGGCTTTTTCATCGCGCTCACGGGCGCGGTCGCGGTGGTCGTCGGCATCTACAGCATCGGCTACGCCCGACACGAGCGCTGGAGTCTTACGACGCAGGCGATGCTGCCGCTGTTCGTCGGGGCGATGCTGCTCGTACCCGCGGCCGGTACGACGACCACCTTCCTGCTCGGCTGGGAACTGATGGCGCTGACCTCGCTGGTGTTGATCCTGAGCGGCCACCGTCGGGCCGAAGTACGTTCTGCCGCAGTCTATTACGCAGTCATGACGCAAATCGGTTTTGCCCTGGTGCTGCTGGCGCTGATGATTCTGGCGTCAGCCGCTGGAACCGACCGATTCTCCGGCATCGGCGGCCTAAATTCCGGCGTGCGCAATATCGTCTTCGTGCTGACGGTACTGGGCTTCGGGTCGAAGTCGGGATTGCTGCCGCTTCATGCCTGGCTGCCGCGAGCGCATCCCGAAGCGCCCAGTCCGGTCTCGGCGTTGATGAGCGCGGCCATGGTGAACCTCGGCGTCTACGGCTTGATTCGTATCGACGTCCAGCTGCTCGGGCCTGGGCCACGCTGGTGGGGCGCGGTTCTGCTGGCGATCGGTGCGGTGTCGGCGCTCTACGGCGTGCTGCAGGCGTCGGTGGCACCCGATCTTAAACGGCTGCTTGGTTATTCGACGATCGAGAACATGGGCCTGACCTCCCTTGCGCTCGGGACCGCGATGCTGTTGGCGGCGAGCGGGCTGCGCGCGGTGGCCACCGTGGCGATGGCCGCGGCGCTGTTCCATCTCGTGGCGCACGCGGCCTTCAAAGGTCTCGGATTCATGGCGGCCGGCTCGGTACTTCTCGCAACGGGGGAGCGGGACATCGACCTGCTCGGCGGCTTGGCGCGCCGAATGCCTTACACCACAGTACTTTTCGGCATCGCGGCACTGGGTGCGTCGGGACTGCCGGTCGGTGCCGGATTCGTCAGCGAGTGGCTGCTGGTGCAGTCGCTCATCCACGTGCACGCGCACCCCGGCATCGTGGTCGGGGTGGTGGCCCCCCTTGGCGTTGGAGCCGTGGCGCTGACCACCGGCCTGGGTGTGGCGGCCATGGTCAAGGCGTTCGGTTTCTCCTTTCTGGCGCGGCCCCGTTCGACGGCGGCTCAGCTTGCCCACGAGTCACCGGTCAGCATGTTGGCGGGCATGGCAGCGGCCGCATTCGGTTGTCTGGTCGTCGGTGTTGCGCCGTGCGTCGCGCGCCCGGTTCTGCAGGCGACGCTGTCCAGTCTTCCCGCGTTCGACGGCGCCGAGCTGAGTGGGTTGGGCGCGTTCCTGCGGTTGCCGGGCATCGACGCGTCGATGTCCCCAGGTTTGCTCGCGGTCGCGGCCGGGCTCGCGTGCCTGCTGGTTCTGCTGCTGTCCCGGTGGGGCGCTCGTCACCGTCCGGCACCCGTCGACGCGCCCCTATGGGCCTGTGGCGCAGACGAACTCACCAGCCGGATGCAGTACACCGCGTCGTCGTTCGCCCAACCGTTGCAACACGTCTTCGACAACGTGCTGCGCCCGGACGTCGGCGTGGAGGTAACGCACCTGGAGGAGTCGCGGTACCACATCGGCCGCATCGCATACCGGGCCAGTGTCGCCGACGCGCTGGAGCGGCGGATCTATACACCGGCGCTGCGGGTCGTCGACGCGGGTGCGCAGGCCGTTCGCCGGGTGCACACCGGTTCGGTACAGCTTTATCTGGCTTTCGGCGCGCTCGGTGTGCTGATCGTCTTGGTGGTGTCCCGATGACTGCGGTGTCCGTGTTGGCCGGCGTCACGCAGATCGGTGCTGTCGTGGTCGGCTCCCCGCTGGTGGTGGGGCTGATGCGGCAGATCCGGGCGAAGTCCGAAGGGCGTTGCGGCGCAGGGATTTTGCAGCCCTGGCGGGATTTGCGCAAACAACTGCGCAAACAACAGGTCACCCCGCTGGGCACCACCTTGGTGTTCGCCGCCGCGCCGATCGTGGTGGCCGCTTCGGCGTTGCTGATCGCCGCGATCGCTCCGCTGGTGGCGATCTGTTCACCGCTGGACTCGGTGGCAGACCTGTTCGCCGTGGTCGGCGTGCTGTTCATAGGGACCGTCGCGCTGACACTGGCCGGCATCGACTCCGGCACGTCGTTCGGCGGGATGGGATCCAGTCGGGAGATCACGATCGCGGCGCTCGTCGAACCCACGATCATGCTGTCCGTGTTCGCGCTGTCCGTCCCGGCCGGTTCGGCCAACCTGGGCGCGATCGTGTCGCTGACGGTTCGCGATCCGCACAGCGTTGTCTCGCTGGCCGGGGTGATGGCGCTGGTGGCGCTGGTCATCGTCGTCATCGCCGAGACCGGTCGCCTACCGGTCGACAACCCCGCCACCCACCTCGAGCTGACCATGGTGCACGAGGCGATGGTTCTGGAATATGCCGGTCCGCGGCTGGCACTGGTCGAGTGGGCCGCGGGCATGCGTCTGACCGTGTTGCTTGCCCTGCTGGCGAACCTCTTCGTGCCGTGGGGAGTCGCCGGTGCACGACCCGGCCTGGCCGCGGTCGGCATCGGGCTGGCGGCAATTTCGATCAAGGTGGGCGCGCTCGCCGCGCTGCTGGCGGTCGCCGAGCTTTTCCTCGCCAAGGTGCGCCTGTTCCGTATCCCCGAGTTGCTGGTCGGCTCGTTCCTACTGGCTCTGCTCGCGGTCACCGCTGCGAACTTCCTTGCGGTGCAGGGGTGATGAGATGACCGATCCCGTCTACGCCACCCTGCTCGACCTCGCCGCGGGCGCTCTGCTGGTGTCGGCTGTGCTGATCGTGTGGATGCGTGGCTTGACCGCCATTATCCGGACGTTGGCTCTCCAAGGCGCGGCCCTGGCGGCGATACCCGTGATCAGCGGTGTGCGCCAAGGAGATTCGGCGCTGATCGCGGTCGGTGTCGCGCTGTTGCTGTTACGTGCGGTGATTCTGCCGTGGTTGCTGGCGCGGGCCGTCGGCGCCGAGCGCGAGGGGCGCCGCGATGCCGAGGCGTCGATCAACGCCACCGCTTCGCTGCTGATCGCCGGTGGCTTGACGGTAGCGGCCCTGGTCGTCGCACAGCCGCTGGTCGCACTGTCGCCGACCGCCGCGACCAACGCCGCGCCGGCCGGTATCGCGCTGATCCTCATCGCGATCTTCGCGATGGTGATCCGCCGGCACGCGGTCGGCCAGGCCGCCGGATTCTTGGCGTTGGACAACGGTATTGCGGCCACCGCGCTGCTGCTGACCGCCGGGGTTCCGCTGCTCGTCGAGCTGGGCGCGTCGTTGGACATCTTGTTCGCGGTGCTGGTGTTCGGGGTGCTGACCGAACGGCTACGCCGGATGTTCGGCGACACCGATGTCAGCCGGCTGCGAGAGCTGAGGGACTGATGGATGTGCTGATCGCGCTGGCGATGGTGGCGCCGATGGTGGCGGCGGCGGTGGCGGGCATTGGGGGATGGCGTCGCTGGACGGCGACGCTCACCGTGCTGTCGTGTGTCGCTGTGCTGGGAGCCGGTGTGGCGCTGGCGATCCTGACCCACGGCAGCTCGCGCATCGCCTTCGGCGACGTCCTGCGTGCCGACGCGTTGTCGGCGACGATGCTGATCGTGGTCGGCGTCGTCGGCACCCTGGCCAGCTGGGCGAGCATCGGGTATATCGACCACGAGCTGGCCCACGGCCACACCGACGACCGCGAGGCGCGTCGTTACGGCGCCCTGATCCCGGCGTTCGTGGCGGTGATGGCTCTTGCGGTGTCGGCCAACAACATTGGCGTGATCTGGGTTGCCGTCGAGGCCACCACCGTGATCGCCGCCTTCCTGGTCGGCCACCGCCGGACCAGCACCGCCCTGGAGGCGTCGTGGAAGTACGCGGTGATCTGTTCGGTCGGCATCGCGGTCGCGTTCCTGGGAACTGTGCTGCTCTACTTCGCGGCCCTGCACGCCGGTGCGTCCGCCGAGCAGGCGCTCGACCTCGATGTGCTGGCCTCGCACGCCGCCCATCTCGATCCCGCCGTGGTCCGCCTGGCCGGCGGGCTGCTGTTGATCGGCTACGGAGCCAAGGCCGGATTGGTGCCGTTCCACGGCTGGCTCGCCGACGCGCACAGTCAGGCGCCGGCGCCGGTGTCGGCATTGATGAGCGGGGTCCTGCTGTCGGTGGCTTTTTCGGTGCTGTTGCGGCTGAGGCCGATCGTGGACGACGCGGTCGGGCCGGGCTTCCTGCGGGCCGGTCTGCTGGTCGTCGGCTTGGCGACGGTGCTGTTGGCGGCGCTCTTGTTGACGGTCACCGCCGATCTCAAACGGATGCTCGCCCACTCCTCGATGGAGAACATGGGGCTGATCGCGGTGGCCGCCGCGGCCGGAACCCGGCTGGCGATCGCGGCGTTGCTGCTGCATGTGCTGGGTCACGGCGTGGGTAAGACGGTGCTGTTCCTGGCCGGCGGTCAGCTACAGGCCGCACACCACTCGACGACGATCGATGACATCACCGCCGTCCTGTCGCGGTCGCGGCTGGTGGGAGGGTCGTTTGCGGTCGGGTTGCTGGCGATCGTCGGGCTGCCCCCGTTCGCGTTGTTTGCCAGCGAGCTCGGCATCGCGCGCTCGCTGGCAAACTCCGGACTGGCGTGGGCCCTCGGTGTGGTGCTGGTGCTGATGGCGGTGGCGTTCGCGGCCCTGGTCAGCAAGACGGCGCGGATACTGCTGGGTGAACCGGCCGCTGGGGCTCCGCCGATCGGGGTGCCTTCGACAGTGGCAGCGGCTCTGGTCGCCGGCGTCGTTGCTTCGGCGGCCCTGGGTGTGACGTCTGGTCCGATGGCAGGGTTATTCGCCACGGCGGCAGCACAATTCGGGGCCGGGTGATGCGCGCCGAGATGCTGCGTCGCGAGGTCGACGACGGGGAACTGGCGGACGCAGTAGGCAGAGCGCTGGCCGAGGGATACCGGCTCGCACTGGTTGCCGCCCACGAAGACGATGACCGGATTCGGATCGTCTATCTGCTGTTGGCCGGCCGTCCAGACCGCCGTCTGGAGCTGACCATGACTGCGCCGCTTGACGATCCGAAAGTCCCGTCGCTGGAGCACCTGTCGTTCGCGGCCGGCCGGTTCGAGCGGGAGATGCTGGACCTCTACGGGATCACCCCGGTCGGACACCCTCAGCCGCGCCGGCTGGTCCGTCATGCGCACTGGCCGCAGGACTGGCATCCAATGCGGCGCGACGCCGGCGTCCCGCCTGAGTTCGCCGAGGCCGGCGGGTTTCCCTTCCTGGCCGTCGAAGGGCCTGGGGTGTACGAGATTCCGGTCGGCCCGGTCCATGCCGGGTTGATCGAGCCCGGCCACTTCCGCTTCTCGGCGATCGGCGAATCGATACTGCGGCTCAAGATCCGGCTGTGGTTCGTGCACCGCGGCGTCGAGAAACTCTTCGAGGGTCGGCCCGCGGCAGGCGGCATCGATCTGGCCGAACGGATCAGCGGCGACAGCGCCGTCGCCCACGCGATGGCACACAGCCTGGCCATCGAAGACGCCTTGGGCATCGACCCACCCGAACCGGTGCACCGGGCGCGTGCGCTGCTGCTCGAGTTGGAACGGCTCTACAACCACGCCGCCGATCTCGGAGCGCTGGCCAATGACGTCGCCTTCGCGCTGGCGAACGCCCACGCCCAGCGGATACGTGAGCGGCTGCTGCGGATCAACGCCGCCGTCACGGGACACCGCCTGCTGCGCGGCGGGATCCGGCCCGGCGCAGTGACCCTACGGGCGATGCCCCGGCCACCCGAATTGGCCGAGCTGGCCGCTGAGATCGCCGACATCGCCGAGCTGACGCTGCGGAACCCGGTGATCTACGACCGGTTCGCCGGGACGGCCGTGCTCGGCGAGGACGATGCTCGTGCGCTGGGTTGCCTGGGTTATGTGGCCCGCGCGAGCGGAGTGCCCACCGACGCCCGCCTCGATCATCCGACCACACCGCTACCGGTCACCGAGGTTCTCGGGGGCGACGGTGACGTGCTGGCCCGATACGAAGCGCGCCGCGACGAGTTCGCCGCGTCGGTGCGACTGGCCACGGCGCTGATCGACTCCCACGATGGCCCGCTCGAGTCGGCGACGACACTGCCGGCAGCCGATCGGCCACGGACCGGCGTCGGGATCGTCGAAGGCTGGCGGGGGACCGTCGTGCATCGAGTCGAACTCGACGCCGCGGGGGTGATCACCCGCTGCAAAATCGTGGACCCGTCGTGGTTCAACTGGCCCGCATTGCCCGTTGCGATGGCCGACACCATCGTCCCGGACTTCCCGCTGGCCAACAAAAGCTTCAACCTGTCCTACGCCGGTAACGACCTGTGACACCACAGGCCCACGCACAGCGCGGGGGCCTCGTACGGCACGATGGTCGGGTGGCCGAAAACGGTAGCCGGAGGTGGAATCTGAGGATTCGGCAGAATCCGAGGATGGAACCGACATGACCGATGAGGCAGTCGACCCGGATCTGCTCATCGACTTCACCGAGGTGACGCTCATCCGCGACGGTCACACCCTGGTCGGTCCGGTGACCTGGTCGGTCGAGCTCGACGAACGCTGGGTGATCATCGGTGCCAACGGCGCGGGCAAGACGTCGTTGCTGCGGATCGCCGCGGCCGCCGAGCACCCCACATCGGGCGGCGCCTACGTGCTGGGCGAGCGCCTCGGCCGGGTCGACATGTCCGAGCTGCGGTCGCGGGTGGGGTTGAGCTCTTCGGCTCTGGCGCAGCGCATTCCCGGCAACGAGGTGGTCCGCGATCTGGTCGTTTCCGCCGGCTATGCCGTGCTGGGTCGGTGGCGGGAGAAATACGAAGACGTCGACTACAACCGCGCCGTCGACATGCTCGAGAGCCTGGGCGCCGAGCATCTGGCCGACCGCCGCTACGAAACGCTGTCCGAAGGCGAGCGCAAGCGAATCCTGATCGCGCGAGCGCTGATGACCGACCCCGAGCTGCTGCTGCTCGACGAGCCCGCCGCCGGCCTCGACCTGGGTGGACGAGAGGAGCTGGTGGCGCGGCTGGCCGACTTGGCCGCCGACCCCGACGCGCCCGCACTGGTACTGGTCACCCACCACGTCGAGGAGATTCCGCCCGGGTTCAGCCACTGCATGCTGTTATCGGAGGGGCAGGTCGTCTCGGCGGGACTGCTGTCCGATGTGCTGACCGGAGAGAACTTGTCCACGGCGTTCGGCCAGTCGATCGAGGTGGACGTGCTCGACGGGCGGTACTTCGCCCGTCGCACCCGCACCCGCGCGGCACATCGGAGGCGCTCATGACCGACGACACGTTTGTACCGTTGCCGGTGCGCCCGGCCGCGACGGTCATGCTGGTGCGCGAGGACACGGACGGCAACGACGGTCTCGACGTCTTCCTGATGCGACGGCACTCGAAGATGGAGTTCGCCCCGGGGACCATGGTGTTCCCCGGCGGCGGTGTCGACGACCGCGACCGCAACGCCGATATCGCATGGGCCGGACCACCGCCGCAATGGTGGGCGCAGCGGTTCGGCACCGACACCGAGCTGGCCGCGGCGCTCGTGTGCGCGGCGGCGCGGGAGACGTTCGAGGAATCCGGGGTCTTGTTCGCCGGCCCCGCCGACGATCCGGACGGAATCGTTCGCGACGCCTCGGCCTACGCCGACGCCCGCCGCGCGCTGGACGACCGGACGCTGTCGTTCGCCGACTTCCTGCGCCGGGAAAAGCTGGTGCTGCGATCGGATCTGCTACGGCCATGGGCCAATTGGGTCACCCCGGAAGCCGAGCGGACCCGTCGCTACGACACGTACTTCTTCGTCGGTGCCCTGCCGGACGGTCAGCGGGCCGACGGCGACAACACCGAATCCGACCGCGCGGAGTGGACAACGCCACGGGCCGCCATCGCCGACTTCGAAGGCGGCCGCTGCTTCCTGCTGCCGCCGACGTGGACGCAGCTGGACTCGCTCAACGGGCACACGGTAGCCGACGTGCTGGCGGTCGAGCGCCAGATCGTCACCGTGCAGCCGAACGTCGAAATCGACGGCGACAACTGGATTTTCGAATTCTTCGACTCCGATCGCTACCACCGGGCCCGCAAGGCCGGCGGACAGGGATGGCACCTTTGACCGAGTTCGTCAGCGTCCACCTGAACACCGACCGTCCCGGTGTCGGGACCGTTGCGTTGTCCAGACCGCCAACCAACGCACTGACGCGGCAGGTGTACCGGGAGATCGAGCAGGCCGCGGCCGAGGTGAGCGGTCACGACGGCATCTCCGCCGTCATCCTGTTCGGCGGCCACGAGATCTTCTCTGCCGGTGATGACATGCACCAACTGCGCACGCTGACCGCGTCGGAAGCCGAGAGCTGGATACGCGTGCATCGCGCCGCCGTCGACGCCATCGCGGCGATTCCCAAGCCCACCGTCGCCGCGATCACCGGATACGCACTCGGCGCCGGACTCGGTCTGGCGCTGGCCGCCGACTGGCGAGTGAGCGGCGACAACGTCCGCTTCGGCGCGACGGAGATCCTGGCCGGGCTCGTTCCCGACGGCGAGGCCATGGCGCGGCTGGCCCGCACGGTTGGGACCAGCAACGCCAAGGAGCTGGTGTACAGCGGCCGATTCTTCGACGCAGAAGAGGCGCAGGCGCTGGGGCTGATCGACGAAATGGTGGCCCCCGACGGCGTGTACGACGCCGCGGCGGCCTGGGCGAGTCGTTTTGTCGACGCGCCCCGGACCGCGCTCGCCGCCGCCAAGGCCGGCCTCGATGACGTCTACCGGATTGCTCCGGCGGAGCGATGGGACGCCGAGCGCCGCCGCTACCTGGAAGTTTTCGACGCCAGCCTCAGTGCCGATACCGGCCGCTAGGCGGAGTTCGTCCCACAGCGGTTTGACAGCGAACTTTGGCTGAGAATCACGTTAGATTCACCCAGAATTGGGGTATGGAGAACGCGTTGATTACCTGAGAGGGGAGCTTGCCATGCAGCGACTTGTCACCCGTCCGTTGATCATCGCCGGCGTCGTTCTGGTCGGCGCCGGAATCGTCACCATCACGCCGGTGACGGCGGCTCCGACTGTCCCAGCGCGCTTTTTCGAGGTTCAGCTCACCGGGGGCACCGAGGACATCGAGGACATAACGCTGGATCTGGTGCGGCACGGGCAATCGACCGACGACCTCAACGGCATTCTCGGCACGCTCCCACCCGGTGCTCCGCTCACCGCGCTGGGCGAACAACAGGCGGACCAAGTCTCCCAGGCCATTCAGGCGGAGTTCCCGGGCGGCATCGCCGGGATCTACGCCTCGGAACTCATCCGGACCCAGGAGACCATGGACCCGCTGGCCCAGGCACTGGGGATGGACGTGCAGGTGCTGCCGGATCTCAACGAGATCCCCGCCGGCATCTTCGAAGAAGCACCCCGCAACCTGATCAGCGAGTTCTCCTTTTTCTCGCCGATGGCCGCGTGGATCCTCGGCGACCTCTTCGTACCGGAGCCCGGCACCACCTACAACGGGGCGGTGTTCGATGAGCAGGTCACCAACGCCGTCGACACGATCTACAGCAACACCATTGCGGGCGACGGCCCGACGACCGACGTGGCGTCGTCCAGCGGCGGGGTCATCGCTATCTGGGCGCTGATGAACGTCAAGAACCCCGATTTCTTGCCGATCATCCAGTCGGCGCTCGAAAACGGCGGTCCGCCCCCCAACGCGGGCCAGGCCATCCTCGAGGGCAACCCCACCGACGGCTGGACGTTGGTCAGCTGGGACGGGATACCTGTGCCGCAGACCCCGGACCTGCTGACCGGATTGTTCGTCGACTACCGTGACGTCGTCATCCCGGAGCAATTGGCGCTCTGGAACGTTTGGGAAGCGATCCAGGGCGGCGACCAAGCGGACATCACCAGCGCGCTGCAGACCGGCTACGACCAGGTCGTCGCCGCGCTGCAGCAGTTCCCGCAGGCGGTGTGGGAGACCATCACCGGCTCGCTGGGCGACAGCTCCGGTATGGCTGGCGCCTCAGTTGTCGACGGCATGCTGGGCGCAATGTGAGCCAGTTCGCGACGACGAAAACAGCAGCGCAGCAAGAGCATCCGCCGCGCGGTCGCAGTACTCGGTGGCTCTGCCACACGATCGGTTAGTAACCCGGCGACCAGCGCACGCACATCCCGTTCGTTGCGCAATTCGACGCTATTGCGACGATCGACGATCCAGTCGACTTAGGGTATGGGCTAGCTCACATCGGGGTCGGCGTATTTGGAGGTCGGATGATCTTCCGGACATGCGGCATGGCCGCCGGTATCAGCGTCGCCACCGTCGCGGTTGCGGCGATGGTCACGCAACCGGTCGCACATGCCGACGACTTCGGTCTCGGCGACGTACTCAGCGACTTCGTCGTCGGCGCCAGTACCGCCGAACTCGCTAATCACGCAGTCGATCAGGCGCTTGCCGCGAGCGCGTCGGGCGCCGAAACATTGTCCGCGGCGGGGCTTTTCCAGCAATACATTTACGACCCGCTGCACGCCGGCGTCGAGAGCTGGATCAACAGCTCGTTCGGTGAGCAGGTCGACCACGCCATCAACCTGGCGGCCGGGCAGTTCCTGATCGGTAATGGCGCCGACGGCACCGCCCTCGACCCGAACGGTGGCGACGGCGGCCTGTGGTTTGGTGACGGTGGAAACGGCTGGGACAGCACGCAACCCGGAGAAGCGGGCGGATCCGGCGGCGACGCGGTCGGCTTCCTCGGCAGCGGCGGCGAAGGAGGAGCGGGCGGTGCAGGCGCCGCGGGCGGCGACGGCGGGGACGCCGGCTCGCTGTTCGGCATCGGCGGCGACGGGGGCAACGCGGGAGCGGGCACGACGGCTGCGGGTCTACCGGCGCTAGGCGGGGCCGGCGGCAACGCCGGAGTGTTCGGCGAGCACGGCATGGTCGGCGATTACGCCCTGGTACCCACCATCCCGACCGAGGGCGGCCTGACCACCAGTGGTGACTGGCTGACCAACAGCGACGGCCAGGTCGTCCTGCTGCACGGGCTCAACGAGGTGTACAAGATTGCGCCGGGCGAGCCGTCAGCGTCAGGGTTCAGCGACGATGACGCCGCCTTCCTGGCCCAGAACGGGTTCAACGCAGTGCGAGTCGGCGTCATCTGGTCGGACCTCGAACCCGAGCCCGGCGTTTTCGACACCGCCTACCTGAACTCGATCGAGCAGACCGTCCAAACCCTGGGCAACCACGGCATTTACAGCATCATCGATTTCCATCAGGATGCCTACGGCACCGCATTCGGGGGCGAAGGTGCACCGGCCTGGGCGACGATCACCGACGGCGGCGCCAACCCGTCGTTGCCCTTCCCGTACAACGAGTTCTTCAACCCCGCTGAGCAGCAGGCGTGGGAGTCGTTGTGGACCAACACCGAGGCATCGAACGGAATTGGGCTCGAAGACAACTACTCGCAGATGTTGCAGTACGTCGCGGGCGCCTTCAACGGCAACCCCAACGTGGCCGGATTCGAACTCATCAACGAACCGTCCCCGGGCGTATCGACGTTCCTGTCGACCCTGTTGGGCAACCCGTTTTTCGACAGCCAGCAGCTGACTCCGTTCTACGACCAGGGGGCCGACGCGATCCGGTCGGTCGATCCGACCACGCCAATCTTCTTCGAACCCAACGTCCTGGCCAACGCGGGCGTGCCCCTCGCTCTGGGCCACGTCGACGCCACGAACACCGTCTTGTCGTTCCACGACTACTGCGAATTCGACCTTGGCCCGCTTGGCTGCATCCCGAGCGTCAGCGGGATCGTCGGCAACGCCGAGAACTACGCCCAGGCGCAGGGGATTCCGGCGTTCATGTCCGAGTTCGGCGCCACCAGCAACCAGGCGCAGATCCTCGGGCCGATGCAGGGGGCCGACCAGCACCTGATCGGGTGGACGGAGTGGGCCTACTCAGGCCAAGGCGACATCACCACCAGCGCAAATCCGCCGAGTTCGGAGTCGCTGGTGTACAACCCGGAGTTGCCGCCGACCGGCGACAACGTCAACACCGCGAACTTGGAAACCCTGGCCGAGCCCTACCCGCAGCTGGTTTCGGGCACGCCGGAGTCCTATTCGTTCGAGAACGGAATCTTCCAGTTCAGCTACTCGACCGACGAGCCCGACGGGCTGGGCAGCTTTGCCGCGGGCTCGCACACCACCATCTCGGTGCCTTCAGTCGAATTCCCGGATGGCTACACGGTCAGTGTCACCGGCGGTGAGGTGGTTTCGGCCCCCAACGCCGCCGAACTGGTCATCGCCTCAAGCCCCGGCGCCAGCACCATCGCCGTCACCGTGACGCCCGTCGGAACGTAGCCGGGCGCCCGAGGACGACTGCAGTAGCGCTGCCAGGGCATCCGCTGTGCGTTCGCAGTACTCGGCGGCGTCGATCATTCCGAGGGTGACCGCCCGAATCATCGTGGTGTTCACCAGGAAGTCGAATGTTGCCTCGGCATGCTTCGCCACACCATCGGTCCCCAGCAATTCGGTGAACAGCGCACGCACATCCCGCTCGTTGCGCAGCAGAAATCGTTGGTAGAGCTCCTCATCGTGCTGCCAAGCCAGCAGTAGTCCAGGAACCGCGGCACGCGTCACCGGATCGGCCAGCTGGGCCAAAAAAATCTCCACCCATGCCTTTAGGTCGGCGCGCAGGTTACCTGTCGCTACCGGCAGCGGCGCCGGTTGGATGTGGCCGAACGCGGCATCTTCGATGAGTGCCTCGCGCCGTGGCCAGCGGCGATAGATTGTCGGGGCGCCTACGCCCGCGCGCCGAGCGACTGCGACGATCGTCGTGCGCTGATATCCGACCTCTGCCAGCAATGCACGCGTGGCGGTGAGTACGTCTTCGTCCTTCTGTGGGTCACGAGGACGCCCCGGCGCCGGCGGCGCGGGTTCGGATTTCATTCAGGGAAAATACCGCAAACGCTTGTTTAATTACGTTCTGCCTTATAACGTATTGCCATTTGCCTGAGAAGGAGATAAGTATGCAGCTCTTCGCCACTCGCTCCTGCGTCACCGCCTGTGTCGGCCTGGCCGGCGCCGGCGTTATCGCCGTCACCCCGGTAATAGCCTCCCCGCCGCGCGTCCAGTCGCTCGACGTCCAGCTCGTCTCGGGTGAGGACATGGTTTTGGACCTGGTCCGGCACGGAGAGTCGGCAGACAACGTGGCCGGCATTATCGGCACCACGCCGCCCGGTGCTGCACTCACCGACCTCGGCCAAGAACAGGCCATTACCGTCGGTCAGGCGCTCTACAACGGCGGCACCAACGACATCGACGGCGTATTCGCGTCGGAGTTCACCAGGACCCAGCAAACCGCTTGGCCGTTGATCGAGCTGCTACAGGGGAAGAGCGACTATGCCGACATCCCGGCTGGTCCCGCGCCTATCCTGGACCCAACTCAGATACTGCCCGGGCTCAACGAGCTCAACGCCGGTGTCCTGGAGGGCACCTCGCAAAGCAACGAACTGACCTCGCTGCTCTATCTCGTCGCGCCGCTGGCGTGGATGTCCGGGCAGTACTGGGTGCCGCAGCTGGGCTCCACCGTCGACCCGAACGGGATGGCCTTCGAGGACCGCTTCAGCGACGCCGTCCAGACGATCTACGACGCGGGTGGGGCCCTCGACGACGGCGAGCTGCACGATGTGGCGTTTTCCCACGCTGCTGCGATCTCGACCTGGGTGATGATGAACGTCAAGAACCCCGATTTCGAGGTCCTTCTCGACGAGTTCAAATCGGGTGGGCTGCTGTCCAACACGGGCCAGGTCGTCGTCGAGGGCAATCCCACCGACGGCTGGACGCTGATCAGCTACGACGGGACGGCCGTTCCCGCCGATCCAGGACTGGGAACCGAGCTGTTCGTCGACTACCGGGACCTGATCACGGCACCGCAAATGGCCGGCTGGCACATTTGGGAGGCCGTCCTCGGCGGCGATCCGACAGAGATCAGCACCGCGGTTCAAACCGGTTTCGACGATGTTGGTGCGGCGCTGCTCCAATTCCCCCAAGCGGTATTCACCGACATCCTCGACGCTTTCCAGAGCGCCGGGTCTGCTGCGGCCGGGCAGATAGTCGCCGACGGCCTCGCATCGGCCATCTGACCCGCACACCGGGCGGGTCGGCCCTGGTTGATGGCGTCGACCCGCTGCGCCCGGCTGCGCCGCGCTTGCGATCGCCGCTATAGGCTGGGCGACCATGACCAGTACCGATCCGGCGCCGCAGCCGCACGCCACCGCCGAGCAGGTCGAGGCCGCCCGCCACGACAGCAAGCTGGCCCAGGTGCTCTATCACGACTGGGAAGCGGAGAACTACGACGAGAAGTGGTCGATCTCCTATGACCAGCGCTGCATCGACTACGCCCGGGATTGCTTCAACACCGTCGTGCCCGACGACGAGATCCACCGACTGCCCTACGACAACGCCCTCGAGCTGGGCTGCGGCAGCGGGTTTTTCCTGCTCAACCTGATCCAGTCGGGGGTGGCACGGCGTGGATCGGTCACCGACCTGTCGCCGGGCATGGTCAAGGTCGCCACCCGCAATGGGCAGTCGCTGGGGTTGGACGTCGACGGCCGGGTCGCCGACGCCGAGCGGATCCCGTACGACGACGACTCGTTCGATCTGGTCGTCGGACATGCTGTGCTGCACCACATTCCGAATGTCGAGTTGACATTGCGTGAGGTGCTTCGGGTGCTGCGGCCCGGCGGCCGGTTCGTGTTCGCCGGCGAACCGACCACGGTCGGCAACGGCTACGCGCGCACGCTGTCGACGCTGACCTGGCGGGTCGCGACCAACGTCACCAAGTTGCCGGGCCTGGACAGTTGGCGGCGTCCGCAGGCAGAACTGGATGAGTCGTCGCGCGCCGCGGCGCTGGAGTCCCTCGTCGACCTGCACACCTTCTTCCCGGCCGAGCTCGAGCAGATGGCCAGGGCCGCCGGTGCCGTCGACGTCGACACCGCGACCGTCGAGTTCACCGCCGCGATGCTCGGCTGGCCGCTGCGGACTTTCGAATACGCGGTTCAACCGGACAAGCTGGGCTGGGCCTGGGCCAATTTCGCGTTCAACAGCTGGAAGGTGCTCAGCTGGGCCGATGCCAACGTCTGGCGCCGGGTAGTGCCGAAGGGCTGGTTTTACAACGTCGAGATCACCGGGGTCAAGCCGTCCTGACGTTCGGCCTCGACGACGTCGGCTACCTCACGTCGGACGAGGGCTCGGCTGCGCTGGCCGTGGTCGGAGCCCTTCCGCTGACCGACCGGGTCGGCGATATTGCACGGCTGCGAAGGCAATTCGGCGACCGGACGCCGGTGTTGGTGGAGACGGTATTGCTGCGCCGGCGCGCGCTGGCAAAGCTGCCCGGCACCGGCGATTGGCTGTTCACCGACGAGGCACTGCAGCAAGCCAGCGCCGGAGCGGTCGCACTGCATCGCGCGAAGCGTTTGCGCGGCAACGTGATTCACGATGTCACCTGCTCAATCGGCACTGAACTGGCGGCGCTGCGCGGATCGGCCGCCCGGGTGATCGGCAGCGACATCGACCCGGTCCGGCTGGCGATGGCGCGACACAACCTCGGCGATACCACCGACCTCTGCCGCGCCGATGCGCTGCATCCGGTCACGCGTGACACGGTGGTGGTCGCCGACCCGGCACGACGAAGCCGTGGTCGGAGGCGGTTCGATCCGCGCGACTACCAGCCCGCCCTCGATGCGCTGATCGACGCCTATCGGGGCCGGGACCTCGTGGTGAAATGCGCGCCAGGGGTCGACTTCGAGGCTGTCAAGCTGCTGGGGTTTGACGGCGAGATCGAGGTGACCTCGTATCGCGGCTCGGTGCGAGAAGCCTGCCTGTGGCAGGCGGGCCTTACCGAGCCGGGTGTGCGCCGGCGAGCCAGCATCCTGGACCGCGACGAGCAGATCACCGACGCCGAGCCGGACGATTGCCCGGTAGCGGCGGCGGGCCGATGGATCGTCGACCCGGACGGCGCGGTGGTGCGAGCTGGCCTGGTGCGTCACTTCGCTGCGCGGTACGGGCTCTGGCAGCTCGATCCCAATATCGCCTACCTGTCCGGCGACCAGGTACCGCCGGGCGTGCGGGGGTTCGAGGTTCTCGAGCAGTTGGCGTTCGACGAGCGGCGACTCCGACAGGCGTTGGCGGCGCTTGACTGCGGGATGCTGGAGATTCTGGTCCGCGGCGTTGAGGTCGATCCCGACGCGCTGCGTCGGCGACTGACTCTGCGTGGCAGCCAGTCGCTGACCGTGGTCATCACCCGGATCGGGTCGGGCGCGGCCGCGCGGGGGACTGCGTTCGTCTGTCGTCCATCGCGATAACCGAAAAACGTAGGTATTGCCAGAACGGCGTTTTGATCAGCCTCGACCTAAGTCCACGCTGAGAAAATACTCGAAGTTTATTAGCCTTTGTTCGGACCGATCACGATTCAATCAATACACTGAGTCCGCCTCGGCTGGGGTGCCGAGGGAAAACAATGCGCACGTTTGTCGTGCGGCGGGGGGAAAGGGAATTCGAATGTCAAAAGCTGGCGGGTTTGCCCGATTGGGCATGTTGGCCGTTGGATTGGGTATTGGAGCGGCGGCGGCCGCTCTGCCGGGAACCGCTTCTGCGGACTCTTCGACGGATTGGTTGTCCGCGGTTGACAGTTTGCTGGGCAGTGCCGCGCTCCCGGCCGCAGACGCGTCAGGACTGAACATGGCTATCTCCATCGACGGCGTGACGCTGATGCAGACGGGAACCGCGTTCGCCTACTCGGGCACCAACGGGGACATCGCGATGGCCACCGGCGCGGGCGACACCGCCTACGCCTTCGGTACCGGCAACTACGCCGACGTCCTCGGCACCAACGACACCGGCATTGCCGGCGGTACCTCGGATGCCAGCGCCCTCGGCTCGACCGGCGACACCGTCTTCATCGACGGCGACAACGACTACGCGTTCGCTGGCGGCCTGAACGGCGTTGACGATGGTGCCGAGATCTTCGGCAGCAACGACGCAGCCGAAGCCGGTTCCAGCGCAACGGGTGTGGGGAGCTACGACGTGGCTTACGTAGAGGGCAGCAACCTCGGGAACGCCGACGCGACAGGAGCCAGCTATCTGGTCGACGTCTTGAAGGCATACGGTGACGGCTCGGCTGACGCCGCCGCGACTGCCAACAGCGGCAGCCTGCTGGCCGACCTGCTGCCATCCGTTGACGCGTCGGGCGCTGCGACGGGCGGTAACTTCCTGACTGATCTGCTGTCGGCATTCGACGCCTCGAGCGCCGCCGCCGACAGTAGCCACTTTTTCACCGAGCTCGCGGCGCTGTTCTAACGTTGCTGAGTGCCGGGTCGGTGGTTGCCGGCCCGGCACTCAGTGCGGTGAAGCCGTTTGCCAGCCCCGAGGGGTTACGGCATGAAATCCTCGCCCTGTCCGATTGTCTCGACAAATCGCGGCGTCGCCGGCGCCGGGCGGTCGGGCTGAGTTCGCCGCATCGTGTGAGCCGGTCAGCAATGGCGATCACCGATTGTGTATTTCCCCCGCCTGCAAAGCGGGTTCTTGGGCCCACCGCGCCAATCAGCGCCATTGTTCTGGCAGCCCCAGTCGAACAAATTCTGGGGACGAAATCTCCGGAATTCCGGACGCTTAAGTCGTGAATTGGCTTCCGCGTCGTCGGTTCACCGCGCCAGTCAAAGTGTCCGCCGCGACGAGCACTCGCCTTTCTCGATTTCTCTGGTGAGCGTCAAGGCCGCTGACCCAGGTCGCCCGAGCTGACGCACCGACTGCCCGGCCGGCGCCTTCGATCTGGCCTGAGATGCCGTCCATCGCGATAAAGACGCAAAGATAGGGAGATCTCCCCATGAACTGCGGCTGGTGCGACCCGCAGACTGAGGTGAGCCAGCCGGGGGCCGGCAGGGCTACCGCGAAGCATTACCGGGACATGATGCGGCTGCGGTGGTTTCCACCGCCCCGGCTGCGCGATATCGACCGGCACGCCCGAGTCCGCTCATGCCATCGCGGACGTCGCTAAAAATTTGCCAGCAGCGTCGACAGCTATGCATACGATCCGTGCTCAGCACGTGCCTTTAGTGCGTGTGAGCGTGCTTTCTGTGTCTGGGCCGAACCCAAGCTTGCTAATTCATGAACTTTTCTCAGGTAACCTGGTTTTAACACAACCTCTGGCTTACATTTGATCCGTACCCGCAGCTGGACTAATCCGAGCTGCCGACCAGCCCGTCGGCGAAAGGAAGTTCACCATGAAGTCGCGCGGCATTGCCCGAATGGGCTTGCTGGCCTCGGGTCTGGTGATCAGCGCGCTGGTGGTATCGACGCCGGATATCGCCCGCTCAGACGCGGTTGCCGAGTCGAGCGCCGTAAGCGGCCCGACCATCAACAGCGGTGGCGGCAACGCCGTGGCCGGCGGCCGGGGGGACTACGTGCAACACCTTGGCTGCCAGAAATTCAGTAAACCGAGTTGTAACAAGCCTGGGCGACGGTCGACTCATCGCTAGGCCCCGGTCGTACGCCAGATGGCCAGCGCCGCCAAAAGATTTTTGCGGCCGCTTTGCGCTCTGCCGGGTCCGCGAAACCCGCCAACCAATGGTGCACATCCGGAAGGATAGCCGTTCTTTCCGTATTATCGGAAGCCGACACCGAGGCGATGGCCGGTATCTCTGGGTTTGATCTTGGTCGTAACTCACGTTGCGAGGCGGGCAAAACCATACTGGCCGCCGCTGATCTTGATCGAAAGCCTGCAAAGTGCTTCTTCTGGGCGCCTCTCGCAACATGTTGCACTAGTGTCAGTAAGCGAAAAAAGAGCTGAGGAATTTTTCTAGGATTATTAAACTTTGTTCGAACAGAATTGACGCTTGCGCATAGGCTGTTGCCACTCGGCGCGGTGGGTGCCGACAGCTAAAAGGCGCGCACATTGCGCGTTTGGGGGAAGGGAAAAACCAATGAGGGGTACTCGTGCTTGGACTCGGCTGGGAATGCTGGCCATCGGGTTGGGTGTCGGGGGAGCGGTCGCAGCGACGCCGGGAATTGCGTCGGCAGATTCATCCTTCGATTGGTTGTCGACTGTCGATAGCTTCCTCACCGGTGGGGCCTTTCCAGCGGCCACCACGCCGGAATTGAACCTGGAAATCTCGTTCGACGGAATGTCGCTATTTCAAGACGGCACCGCGCACGCCTACTCCGGCCCCAACGGTGACATCGCCATCGCCAACGGCGCCGGTTCCACCGCCTACGCATTCGGCAACAACAACTACGCAGCCGTCGACGGCACCGGCTCGACAGCCGTCGCCGGCGCGTACAGCGATTCCGGCGCGGGTGGATCGGCCGACAACACCGCCTTCGTATTCGGTGACCACAGCCTCGGGTATGCCGGAACGACCGACGCGGCCAATCCCGGCAACTTCAACTACGCCATGATCTTCGGCAACAACAACGAGGCGTGGGCCGGCGGCAACGCTGCCGGATCGGGCAGCTACGACGGTGCTTACGTCGAAGGCAACAACCTTGGGACCGCTCAGGCGCAAGGCGCCGACTACCTGGCCGACATCCTGAAGTTCTACGGCGATGGCCCGTCGACGACCACCGCTGCGGCTGCCGACAGCACCAATCTGCTGTCGACCGCCGACCCCTCGGGCGCCCTCGCAGACGGGCAAGCCTTCTGGGCTGACCTGTTCTCCGGCGACACCTCGGGCGCGCTGGCCGCCGGCACCAACTTCTGGACCGACCTGCTCTCCGGCGCTGATGCATCGGCTGCGGTCGCTGACACCAGCAACCTCTGGACCGACCTGGTCGCGGCCTTCGACGGTGGAGGCGCGGCCGCCGACCTCAGCAACTTCTGGACTGATCTCGCCGGACTGTTCTAAAGGACCCGCCTGCCGGGTCGGCGGCCGCCGTTAGGGAGGACGGTGGCCGCTGACCTGCGCAGGCGCTCATCAGCAAGACGTTCGAAGTCCGTCGCGGCGGGGGCCAGGTACGCTGGCGAGACGGCATTTCAGCCGTTCTGAGTCTGCGAGGACAAGTCGACCGATGCGCAAGATGATGTCGGCCGCGTTGATAGCGGCCGGAGCCCTGCTGGGCTGGTCAGGTGGTGCGGTCGCCGCTGCGGACTCGGCGTGCACCAGCTTGGGCGGCGCGCTACAGGATGATCAAACGTGCAATGTGCACGCGGTTACTTCTACCTACACCGTGAACATGACATTCCCGGCGGACTATCCAGACCAGGCGCTCACCGATTTCCTTGCACAGAACCGCGACGGCTTTGTCAACGTCGCGCAGACGTCATCGCAGACCTCCGGCCCGCGTGATGTCCCTTACCAAATGGATGTCACCTCCGAGCAGTACCACTCAGGTCAGGCGCCCGGCGGAACCCGAAGCGTCGTGCTCAGAGTTTTCGAAGACCTCGGCGGACCGCGGCCGTCGACTTTCTATAAGGGCTTCAATTACGACGTGGCGGCGCAGAAGGCGATCACCTTCGACACTCTTTTCGCGCCGAATACCAAGCCGCTCGATTCCATTTTCCCGATTGTTCAACGGGAAGTCGGAAAGCAAACCGGGCTCGGTGCTGCAATTTCGCCCGGGTCTGGATTGGACGCCTCGCATTATCAGAACTTTGCGATCACCGACGACGAGCTGATTTTCTACTTCGCGCCCGGAGAACTCCTGCCGTCATTGGCCGGCGCCAGCCAGGTTCATGTGCCGCGCAACGCCATCCCGCCGCTGGCGATCAAGAGTTAGCTGGGGGCAAAGCTGTACACCTGGCCGTCGCTGGTGGCAGTGACCACGCGGCGATCACGGCCGATCGAGACGCCGACGGGGTAACCGGTCGCCTCCGGCAGTGGGTAGCTGTTGAGCGTTCGGCCGCTGCCGGGATCGAAGACCAGCAACGTCATGCCACGCGCCCCTTCACCCGGACCACCGGTCACCACGGCGTAGCCGACCCCGCTCCCGGCCAGACTTGACGTCGACAATGGGCTGAGGTCGTTGCGTCGCCACATCTCCTGCGCGTGGTCGCCGGCGTCTTTGAACGCGACCAGGCGGGTGTCCGGGCCACCGCCCGACACGATCAATCCGTCCGGTGTCACCGACGGCGGGGTCCGCGCCAGGAATTTCAGTGGAACCGACCATTTCGGCTTGCCGTCGGCCGCATGCAGTGCCCACAGTCGCTGGTCACGTCCGTTGACGTAAATCGTCGAGCCGTCGCTGGACACCACCGGACTGGCCTGGACGCCGTCGGCAACCGCGTTGCTGGTCCATTCCCGGGTCA
Organism: Mycobacterium sp.; assembly: GCA_035606475.1. Taxonomy (GTDB): domain Bacteria; phylum Actinomycetota; class Actinomycetes; order Mycobacteriales; family Mycobacteriaceae; genus Mycobacterium. The sequence goes on from DATNFI010000090.1 coordinate 34,698, forward strand.
GCAGCGGATTCTGGCCGGGGTGGTACTTCAGTCCAACCAGGCCCGGTGCCGGTGCGCCCGGTTCCCACAGCCCCACCACAATCAGTCCGCTGCCCTTGGCGAATGCCGGGGCGGCCGCGACGGGGCAGCCCTCTTTGGCGGGTTCGCAATCCGCGAGTCCCCGGGTGAAGTCGCGCGGGTCGACGTTGTCCACCAGGTCCACCGCATTGCCGACCACCGTGCCACGATGGCCGTCAAACACTTGGACCTGTCCCAGATGCGTGACAACCAAGAGGTGACCGTGTCCGAGAATCCTTGGCGTGGAAGGCATTCCCATCACCGGGCGACGCCAGCGAATCCACTGAGTGACGGGGAAGGACAGGATGGCCCCGGGTTGGCCGACGTAAAGGTTGTCGAAACCGTCAAACAGCGGGCTTGAAATGCCACCGCCCTGGTACAGCCGGGTGCACCACCGTTGTCGGCCGTTGTCGTCGTTCTCCCATTCCATCAGCGAACAGCCGCCCGGCGTCTGCGCATTGGCGGCCAGCCAATTGCGCGAACTGAGTGCCACGGATGACGCCAGCGATCCCTTGACCGAACGGGTCCAGCGCAGGCTCAGTCGCTCGGCGCCAGGTGTGGCGCTGTAGCTGCTGTTGGCGGCGTCGCCGTACTGCGCGGGCCAACCCTCGGCCGGCACGGTGTCGACCCAGCTGTCGGTATTACCGCAACCCGCTGCGGCTGCGACCAGAAGGATCGCCGACACCATCGATGACCAATGCCGCAGTGCACGGTGGGGAATCGGCCACGACACGGTGTGGGTTCCTAATCCTTCCCGGAACGCGACGGCACGGCGGCCATCAGCGGATATCGAGTACAGCCGAGGGTAACCTGTGCCAACTCAGGTAGGGCCTATTGCCTGGCGTGCCCGCGCCCCGGACTAGGCTTTCCGGCCATGACGAGCATGTGGGGCGCCCCGATTCACCGCCGCTGGCGGGGCGCGAATCTTCGCGACCCACGGCAAGCCAAGTTCCTCACACTGGCGTCGCTGAAGTGGGTTCTGCGTAACCGCGCCTACACCCCGTGGTACCTGGTGCGCTACTTCCGGCTATTGAAGTTCAAGCTGGCCAACCCTCACATCATCACCCGCGGAATGGTGTTCATCGGCAAGGGCGTCGAGATCCACGCGACTCCCGAGCTCGCGCAATTGGAAATCGGGCGCTGGGTACACATCGGCGACAAGAACACGATTCGCGCCCATGAAGGCTCGCTGCGATTCGGCGACAAAGTGGTCTTGGGCCGCGACAACGTGATCAACTGCTACCTCGACATCGAGCTCGGCGACTCGGTGCTGATGGCGGACTGGTGCTACGTCTGCGATTTCGACCACCGGATGGACGACATCACGCTGCCGATCAAAGACCAGGGCATCGTCAAGGCCCCGGTGCGGATCGGACCCGATACCTGGGTCGGGGTCAAGGTCACGGTGTTGCGCGGCACGGCGATCGGGCGGGGCTGCGTGCTGGGATCGCACGCCGTCGTCCGAGGTGAGGTGCCGGACTATTCGATCGCGGTCGGGGCACCGGCCAAGGTGGTCAAAAACCGCCAGTTGGCGTGGGAGACCTCGGCGGCCCAGCGCGCGGAATTGGCTGCCGCGCTGGCCGATATCGAGCGCAAGAAAGCCGCTCGCTAGCCACTAGCAGCGCGAAAGTGCAACTACCGACGTGTTTCTCGAGAAGTGGCGTCGGTAACTGCACTTTCGCGGAGATCCGGCCGTCAGACGAGATCGGGCGCAGGGGTGTGCCGCGCAGCAGATGCCGCCTTCTGCTGCATCACTAGGCGGTCTTCGAAGATGGACATCGCCGCGATCATCGCGCTGAAAACGCGGTGTGCGACTACGAGATCCGCGTCGGGCAGCTCTGCGAGCTCGGCGCGCAGGTGCGCCCCGAGCGGGGCGAAGAACCCGTGCGCCAGATCCATGCCGCTGGATTCGTAGCGCAGCAGCGCTTTGCGCCGGTCCGCGGGATCCGATTCGCGGCGGATGTGTCCGGCGTCGATCATCCGGTCGACAAGGTACGTGATCGCCGCCGGCGATACGTCCATTCGCTGCCGTAGCTGCGCCATGGTCAGTGGCGTTCCAGCCGTCTCGGCGACCATGACATGCAGCAACGCGTGGAAGTCGTTGCCGCTCACGTTGTGCTGGCGCGCAAAGTAGCGACCAACCCGGTCCGATTGCGCCGTGACCGCCCGCATATCCGCCGCCATCAGCTTTTCGAGCTGTGGTCTGCTAGGTGAACTGTTTGTGCCCCGCTTGGTCACCTGACTGCATCCTTTTTAGCGACTCTCGTTCCAGTCAGTGAAATCCAGCTGGATCAGGGACGATACGCGAGCACCCTACACAATGTCGTATCGAACCGCGGTGGATTGACGGCGCCGGTTGTCTCGCGGCCTGCCGCGGTGTTGGGTGCTCGGTGTTCTGTGATGAGAGCGCCTGTAGCGCAGCCATTTTGGCTACTCAGCTGAGTTCTCGCTATCGCCGCCTTGCCATCTCGCCTAGGGTAGGGCCGATGACCCGCGCTGGAGACTGGCAGGAGGAGCGGCGCCGATGAGTGCAGCGCAGCGCGAGCGACGTGCGCTGGTGGATACGTTTCGCGAAGTCGGTCCGCATGCGGCGACGCTGTGCGAAGGCTGGAACACCACCGACCTCGCCGCACATCTGGTTGTCCGCGAACGGCGTCTCGATGCAACCGCGGGCATAGCTTTGCCCTTCCTGGCCGGCTACACGGCAAGAGTGCAGGGCAACGTTGCCCGCTCGACCAGCTGGGACGCCCTGGTCGACCTGGTCGCGGCCGGTCCGCCGATCTACTCACCGTTCAAGCTGCTCGACCCGGTCGCCAATCTCGGCGAGATGTTCATCCACCACGAGGACGTACGGCGAGCGGCCGACGGCTGGCAGCCGCGAGTGCTGGACGCCTCAACCACGGGGCGGCTGCGCCGTCAACTCGGCCTGATGAGCCGAATCATGTTGCGCAAGCTGCCCGCTCAGGTCGTATTGCAGACACCGACCGGCGAGCGGATCGCGCGGGTCGGTCGTGGCGAAGCGGTCACGATCACCGGTGAACCGCAGGAGCTGTTGCTGTTCGTCGCCGGCCGCGACGCGGTCCGCCTGGAATTCGACGGCGACCCGCAATCCGTCGCCGCGGTGAAGGCGGCGCCGCGGGGTCTCTAACCGCGGCCCAGTACGTGTCGCAGAGTTTGCTCGAGGCTGGGCTGGCGGAAGCGATGACCGGCTCGTTGCAATCGCGCGGGCAGCACCCGCTGGTTGGCCAAGGCCAGTTCGCGTGCACCCTGGTCGCCGAGGAGCAGCTTAGGTCCGAGCGGCGGCACCGGCAGCAGCGCCGGGCGGTGCAGCACATGGGCCAGCACCCGGGTGTACTCGACGTTGCGGACCGGATCGGGGGCCACCGCATTGACCGGCCCGGATAGCTCGGTCTCCCACAGCGCGCGGTGGTAGGTCTCGACGAGATCGTCGATCCCGATCCACGAGAACCACTGCTGACCGTTGCCGAGTCGGCCGCCGAGCCCGGCGGCGAACAGCGGGCGCAGCAGTCGCAGCGTCCCGCCGGCGGGGGATTGCACAATGCCGGTGCGCACCTTCACCACCCGGGCGCCGGCCTGCTCGGCGGGGGCGGTTGCGTCCTCCCAGTCGGCGACCACGTCGGCCAAGAATCCAGCACCGCGCTCGCTGGCTTCGGTCAGCGTGGTCTCGCCCCGGTCGTAGCCGTAGTACCCGATCGCGGACGCGCTGACCAGCACCTTGGGCCCATCGGTGGACCGCCCGATCAGCTCGGCCAATCGGCGGGTTGGCCCAATCCGGCTGTCGCGGATCGCGGCGCGGTGCCCGTCGGTGAAGCGGCCCGCGATCGAGGCACCCGCGAGGTGGATTACCGCATCGACCCCGGCCAGCAAACCCGGGTCGGGGTCGTCCGGATTCCATTGCCGTTCATCGGCTTTGGTGCCCGAGTGGCGAACCAACCGGATCACCCGGTGGCCGCCGGTAGACAGGAACGCGGCCAGCTGCGAGCCGACCAGTCCGGAGGCCCCGGTGATCGCGACCGTGAGCGGGGCGAGCCCGCGGGCGGCCGCCTCCCGATGCGCGGTGATGTCGTCGGCCAGCTGTTGGTGCCGGTAGCGGAACATCGACCGCAGCGCGGCGCCGGGGACCGGCGTCTCGACCCGGTCGACGACCCTCGTCGTCTCGCCGTCGACCTCTTCGAATTCGTGGGTATGCCGCCAGCGCACGGCCAGCTTGGCCGGCAACGACGCCAGACCGCCCGCTCCGATCGAGTCGACGAAACGGCGTGGGGGGTCGTAGCCGTCCGGTTGATGATCGGCCACCCAGCGCAAGCCACCGGGCAGGCCGAGCTCGGCCCGACCGTTCTCCAGGGAATCAGCCTCGGCGATCAGCCGCATCGGCGACCACGGCGGTGTCAGCCGGGTGAAGGCGCCGGGCCGGGTGTGCCAGTCGAATACCTCGTAGATGGGTGCATCGATCACGCTCGAATACACAAGTCCCATGACGCCGACGGTACCTGCGGCTGAGCGGATGCCTACCGATCCGGCAGCGCGTGCTCCACGATGGGCAGCCGGGGCAGGGGTTGGCGTTCGGCGCGCTTGGCCGCCAGGTACACCTGAGCGGTTTCCTCGGCCACCGTGTGCCAGTCGAAATCCGCGGTCAGGCGTTGGCGCGCGGCCCGCGCTCGGCGCTGGGCGGCCGCCGGGTCGTCGAGCACCGCAACGATGGACTTGGTCAGCCGCGCCACATCGCGTGGCGGGCAAGACATTCCGGTCTCGCCGTCGATCACCGCTTCGCCCAGGCCGCCGATGTTCGATGTCACCAGCGGAGTGCCGGCGGCGGCGGCCTCCAGCGCGGCCAGCCCGAAAGGCTCGTAGTGGCTGGGCAGCACCGCGGCGTCGGCGCGATGCAGCGCAGCCAACAGGTCGTCATGATCCAGCCGACCGGCGAAGCGAGTCGCCTTGAGCACCTTGTGTTTACGGGCCTGCTCAACGAGCCAGTCCTGCTGGGTGCCTTCGCCGGCGATGGTCAGCGTGGTGCCGGGGTGCGCCCGGCGGACCCGCGGCAGCGCCGCGATCGCCTCGTGCACGCCCTTCTCGTACTCCAGCCGTCCGACGTACAGCAGTTCCGGCGGGCCTTTGCGCGGTTTGCGAGGCGCGAACGGCCATCGCGCCGCCTCGATGCCGTTGCGGATCACGATGGTCTCGGCCAGCCCGGGCCCGAACAGTTCGGTGACCTCGTCGCTCATCGAGTGCGAACACGTGATCAGCAAGTCGGATTCGCGCACCAGCCAGGACTCGACGGCGTGCACCTGTCGGCTCAGCGATCCCGATACCCATCCGGAGTGCCGACCGGCTTCAGTGGCGTGGATCGTGGAAACCATTGGCACGTCGTAGAATTCGGCCAGAGCGATCGCAGGATGGGCGACCAGCCAGTCGTGCGCGTGGACCACGTCGGGCCGCCACTGCTCGTCGCTGCGCGGTTGCTTGACGGAGAGTCCGGCACGGACCATGGCATGCCCCATCGCCAGCGTCCACGCCATCATGTCGGTACCGAAGGTGAACTCGTGCGGGTCCTGTGCCGCGGCGACAACCCGGACGTTTTCGTTGATTTCGTCTGACGACGGGTGGGTGCTCGGATCGGTGTCGGTCGGGCGCCGCGACAGCACCACGATTTCGTGGCCGGCGGCGGCCAGCGCGGTGGACAGGTGATGGACGTGCCGGCCGAGTCCACCGATCACCACCGGCGGGTACTCCCACGACACCATCAGGATTTTCATCGCGGCAGCCTCCGGGCATCGAGCGCGCCGAACAGACCGTCTGCCCGATTCCAGCCGTCGGCCAGGCGCTGTGCTACCTCGCGTCGCCCCGACGCCAACGTGCCGGCAATTTCGCGGGTGGCGTGTGCGTGCAGATGCGCGCGGTAGCGGGCGTAGTCGGCCGCCGAGTCCTTGCTCACCATGAACGGCCAGTCGCTGGACACCGTGAGCAGGGTCTCGCGCAGGATCTGATCGGCGATGTGATCGCGGGGGGTCGGCCCGTCCAGCGACGCCGTCTGGTCCAGCGCCTTGTCGACGGTGGACAGCGCGGTGTCCACCACTTCGGCGTTCAGCTGTACCAGATCGGCAACCTTGTCGCCGGACCACACCTGCCAGTCCTTGCCGGAACCCCAAGAGCTGGGCGGCAATTCGACAGCGGCGCCGACGAGGCCTGCGCCGACGGCGTCGCTCAGGGTCCCGACGCGTACCCCGGCCTCCGGTAGTGCCCGCAGCACCCGCTCGAGCCAGGCCGGCCCCTCGTACCACCAGTGGCCGAACAATTCGGTGTCGAACGCCGCGACCACGTGCGCGGGCCGACCGATTCGCTCGGATTCGGACAGCAGCCGGCGCCGCACCACGTCGACGAAATCGGCGACGTGGCTGTCGATTGCACGATCGGCGCGCTCGGGGTCGTAGGGCGCCTTCTTGTCCGAGGGCACGTTGCGGCCGGTGACGCGGGCCGGCTTGAGGCCGGTGCGGTGGTCGTAGGTGTGGAAGTCGCGGTAAGCCGCGTGACCGGGGTAGCCGGACTTGGGCGACCACACCCGATAACTCACCTGCAGGTCGCGCCCGAACGCCACGACAGTCGAGTCGCCGACCGGCCTGCCCAACGCGGTGTCGCCGTGCAGCGACGGGCCGTCGACCATGAAGTGCCCCACCCCGGCGGCAGCATAGTCATGCTCCATGCCTGGGGCGTAGGCACATTCGGGTGCCCAGATCCCAGTTGGCTTGTGCGACAACCGCTGTCGTGCGTCGGCCAGTCCTTCCCGTAGCGCGAACTCGCGGAGTCGCGGGTTCAGCAGAGGCTGGAACGGATGAGCGAGCGGGCCGCCCAGCAGCTCGACGGTGCCCGCGTCGATCAGCCGGCGCAGCAGCGGGCTGGCGCCGTGACGCCAGTGCGTATTGAAATCC
>DATNFI010000091.1:0-31850 GCA_035606475.1 Mycobacterium sp.
GTCGAGTTAGAGCTCAACGAAGAAGCTCGGATCGTGACCGAGCTGGGAGAGGGCACCGCCGATCTCGCTTCGGTCCTGTCACAGGTGGTGCAGCAGGTACTAGACGCTCAACTCCGTTTGGGCGCAACAGTTTTTCGAGACATGCTGGGTCTGCATTTTTCGTCTGCGCGTCCGCTGGAAGACGAACTGCAGCAGCACCCGCTGGCCGGATACCTGATTGGTGTCGTTGACCGGGCGCAAGCCGCTGGTGCGGTCACCTCGAGCGCAAGCGCGGCCGAACACGCGACCTTCTTCCTCACGGGATTGTTCGCGCTTCTCGCTACCGGCATCGATGACGCCGAAGTGCTAAATCGTTACGTGACAACAATTGTCAAGGGAATGGAGAACCGATGAACAACACGATCGAGGGCTACCGGGATTTTCTGGCCAAGCGCGACGGCGAGGCGGATCTGCTCAACCGGCGGTTGGCGAATCGCGAGCAGTTCTTTCACGACATCGAATCCAATCCGGTTCGCTCGGCGCATCCCGCCGACCGCGACGTGTTTCTGCGGAACCTGCGCCGCCGCAAACCCGAGCCCGGCCTCGACAAGAAGATGCTCTTCCTGCTGGCGACCGCCAAGCTGAATCAGGCCGAACGATTTGGCGTAGGGCTCGGCGAAACGTACGGACGCAACAGCGATGAGAATCTACCGCCCGAGAACGTCTACCTTGAACTCGAAGAGCACTACCACACAAGGCTTTTGGCCTATGCGCTCGACGTGTTCGATCTCAACTTCCAAGTCGTTCCGCCCCCGTTCGTGCTGAGGCAGTTCGTCAAAACGGGCGTATTCATGCCCGCGCGACTGGGCTTCTTATTCGTTGGAGCCGCAGAGATGGCCGGCTGCATCTTGTTTGACGAACTGCGCCGCGCCGGCGTCGCACTGTTCCGCGACGAACCGGAGGTGTCGGCCCGGATCGAGTTGCTGTACACCGAAATACTCACCGACGAAATCGGACACGTCGGCTACTGCGCCTCACGATGCACATCCGCGGAACGAGCTGTGATGCGCCGGATCTACCCGTTGATCGGGCGACTCTTCGCTCGGCAGACCGCAGAAATCAGCCTGCTTATCGACCCGAAGGCCCTGCACGCGCGTCTCGACCGACCGTTCAGGATCGAAGAACTCACCGAGGGGTTGGGTCGCGAGACATATCTCGTCGCGCATCCGTAGGCCGATCGGTCGGCGTGGAGCCGATGACGGGAATCGAACCCGCGTATTCAGCTTGGGAAGCTGATGTTCTGCCATTGAACTACATCGGCGATGTGCTTTGGGAAGGCTAACACTCGCGCGGTAGCGCAGCGGCTACGCTCGTCGCGTGCTGCTATCCGATCGCGATCTCAGAGCCGAAATCGCCGCCGGCCGCTTGGGCATCGATCCGTTCGACGACGCGCTGGTCCAGCCGTCCAGCGTCGACGTCCGCCTCGACAGCCTGTTCCGGGTCTTCAACAACACCCGCTACACCCACATCGACCCCGCGCGGCAACAGGACGAGTTGACCACCTTGGTCGAGCCCACCGAGGGCGAGCCGTTCGTGTTGCATCCCGGCGAGTTCGTGCTCGGTTCCACGCTCGAGACGTGCACGCTGCCCGACGACCTGGCCGGGCGTCTGGAGGGCAAATCGTCGCTGGGACGCCTTGGGTTGCTGACGCATTCGACCGCCGGCTTCATCGATCCCGGCTTCAGCGGCCACATCACCCTGGAGCTCTCGAACGTCGCCAACCTGCCGATCACGCTGTGGCCCGGCATGAAAATCGGGCAGCTGTGCATCCTGCGCCTGACCAGTCCGGCCGAGCATCCCTACGGCAGCGCGACGGTCGGGTCGAAGTACCAGGGCCAGCGCGGGCCGACCCCGTCGAAGTCCTATCTGAATTTCATAAGCTCTACTTAGCTTCGGCCCTTGCAGCCCACAGGTTGCGCGAAGACTATGCAGTAGTAGCGCCGGACGCGGTGTTCCCTCCGCCTAAAACCGTGACGCGCTACGAATTGGTTCTGGAGGCGCAGTGGACATCGTCCTCGGGGTGTCAATGGCACCCACATCTGTCCGAATGCTGCTGGTCGAAGGCGAAAATGCCGACGGCGTGACGGTTGAGGACTCTACGTTCGGCATCACCACCGACGATGACGCGGCCACGCTGAGCGCCGCCGATCAGGTGATCTCGGCGATCCTGGGCACCCGCGAAGGCGCCACCGAGGCCGGCCATGCACTGACCTCGACGGGCGTTACCTGGACGGACCCGGTGGACGCCGCCGCCCTGCGCGATGCCCTGGCCAGTCGCAAGATCGAAAACGTCATGTTGGTGTCGTCCTTCATGGCCGCGGCCGCGCTGGCGCAGACGGTGGGTTGCACCGTCGGCGACGCGCACACCGCGTTGCTGTTCCTCGAGCCCGACACCGCGACGTTGGCCGTCATCGACTCGGCCGACGGATCCATCACCGATGTCCACAAAGAGTTGATGTCGGACGGCCACAGCGTCACCGAGTTGGCCGCCATGGTGGCCGGGTTGGCGGAGTTGGAGACGCACCCGCAGAGCGTGTTCATCGTCGGTGCCGGCGTGGACGTCGCCACGATCAAGTCGCAACTGGAAGCGGTGACGACACTTCCGATCACCGCGGCCGAGGAGCCCGAGACCGCGTTGGCGTGGGGCGCGGCCCTGGCGTCGGCGAACGCTCCACTGTTCGCCTCATCGACTGCGGCGCTGGCCTACGCGCTCGATCCCGGCACCGGCGCCGTCGACCCATACGCCGTGTCGCCGGGATACCTTGTGGCGCCGGATGTTCCGCTGGGCACCACGCTGGGTGAAGATGATCTCGCCTACAGTGCCGTTCCGGATGACGAAGCCGATGTGCAGACCGCCGTGCAAGAGGTGGTGAGCGTCGAAGACGTCGACGGCGAGCACCACCGCGGGCCCCTGGTTCTCGTCGGCAGCATCTTCGCGGTACTCTTCGTGGCCGCCGCCCTGTCACTGGAAGTTGCTCTGGCGCTTGGCATTCGGCCTAGCGTTGCGCTGTTGCCCCGACCACTGCAGAACCTGATCATCCAGGCTCCCGCACCCGCGCCCGCTCCGGCCCCGGTTCAGGCGAGTGCGCCGGCGCCGCAGGCGAACCACATGATCGCTCCGGCGACGGTGCCCGCCCCCGTGCACGCGGCGATTCCGGCTCCGCCGCCCGCGGCGCCGGCACCCGCGCTCGCTCCCGCGCCCATTCCCGCTGCGCCGCCGCCGATTCCGGCTGCGCCACCGGCGCCGGCTCCTGTGCCGGTCGTGGTCCCGCTGCCGATTCCGGTGCGTGCGCCGGCTCCTGTGCACATCCCGGTGCACGCGCCGCCCGTGGTGAAGCCACCGTCGCCGCCGCCGGTTCAGGTTCCCGAACCCGTGCAGCCACCGCCGGTGCATTGGCCGGCCCCCAAGCCGCCCGTGCAGCTGCCTGAACCGCAGCACCCGATTCCGATCGGCACTCCGCAGCCGCCGGTGCAGTTCCCAGTCCCCGAGCCGGTACACCTTCCACCTCCGCAGGCGCCGCCGCTGCTTCCCGGATTGCCGGGCCTCGGGATTCCGGGGCTGCCCAATCCGTTCGAACCCCCGCACGGCCCGTCGTTCAATCCGCCTGGCAATGGCCCGGGCGGATTTGGCGGTAATCCAGGCGGTTTCGGTGGAGGCCCGGGTGGCTTCGGCGGTAACCCCGGTGGATTCGGTGGGGGTCCGGGCGGGTTCGGAGGGCCTCCGGGTGGGTTCGGCGGCGGCCACAGCCCAGGCGGCTTCGGGGGAGGCGGTTTCGGTGGTGGCGGCTTTGGCGGGGGCGGCTTCGGCGGCGGCGGTCACAGCGGCGGCTTCGGTGGCGGCGGACACCACTAACCTGTCGCCCCTTGCACGACAAGGTAAAGTCACCTCCGAAGGGTCGGCCGGGGGGTTCGCTCGACCATTGCCCCTGGCCACGTCTTCGTGAACGAAAAGTCCGCGGCAGTAACGCCGCGCTCCGAAGTGGCGATAGCTTCTGTGTTGGCGACCTGGCTGGTACGCAATCTCAGATGGCCCGCGGACGACTAGCAAATTGGCGGGAGGATTTGTGGACACCGTACTCGGTGTATCGATGGCGCCCACGACGGTCCGCATCGTGCTGGTGGAGGGAGAAAACGGCGACGGGGTAACCGTCGACGAGGACAACATCGCGGTCGCCGGCAACCAAGATCCGGCAACGTTCAGCGCACCGGATCAGGTGGTCTCGGCGATTCTCGGCACCCGGGAAGGGGCCGGTGAGGCCGGCTACGAGCTGCGCTCGACGGGCGTGACCTGGACTGACCAACGGGCCGCGGCAGAACTACGCGATGCCTTGGCCGCCCGCAAGGTCGAGAACGTGATGCTGGTGTCGTCGTTCCTGGCCGCGGCCGCGCTGGCGCAGTCGCTCGGCAGCGCCACCGGATATGCGCGCAACGCGCTGCTGTACGTCGAGCCGGACAGCGCGACGTTGGCGGTCGTCAACACCGCCGACGGCGCGATCATGGATGTGCAGCGCGAGCAACTGCCCGATGACGACGACCAGGCCGTTGCCACGCTGGTGAACCTGGTTTCGGCTGCCGAGGCACTCGAGCAGCAACCCGAAGGCCTGCTGGTGGTCGGCTCTGGTGTCGACATTCCGTTGATCAAGCCGGCTCTGGAAGACGCCACCTCGCTGCCGCTGAGCGTGCCCGACCATCCCGAGACGGCGCTGGCCCGCGGCGCCGCGCTGGCCTCGGCCCACGCGCCGCTGTTCGCCTCGTCGACCGCAGCGGTGGCCTACGCGCTGGACCCCGGCACCGGCTCGGTGAGCCAGCACGCAGGCGCGCCCGGATACCTGGCCGTCGCTGAAGCCGCGGTCCCGAGCCCCGACGCCGGTGCCGACGCGCTGGCCTACAGCGCCGTCGCCGACGACTCGGCGGCGGTCTACACGCAGATGGGCCCAGACGGCTACGAGCCCGAAGACTTCACCACCGGGATGTATCCCGATTTTGGTCGGCTGGAGCAGGAACCCGAGAGCCGCAGGCCGTTCCTGGTCGCGATGGGTGTGCTCATGGTGTTCGTCACCGGTGTGATGGGACTGGTGATTTCGCTGGCGTTCAGCATCCGGCCGTCGGCCAACACGCGGCCCAGCCTCAGCCACAACGTCGTTGCACCCGCGCACATACCGGCGCCGGCCCCTGCGGCACCGCCGGCACCCGCGCCCGCGGCCGCACCCGTGCAGGCACCGGCCCCGGCTCCGGCGCCGATCCACGCGGCCGTTCCGGCCCCGGCTCCGCCGCGCGTGTTTGCCCCCGCGCCGGCGCCCCCGCCGGTGTTCGCCCCGGCTCCGGCACCGGCACCGCCACCGATCGCACCGATCATTCCGCCGATCCTTCCCGGGCTACTGTCGCCGCCCGGGTGGGGACCGCCGCACGGTGGCGACGAAGGCCCCTGGGGTCACGGCGGTGGACCCGGTTGGGGTCACGGCGGCGGTGGCTGGGGCCATGGCGGCGGTGGCTTTGGCCACGGCGGCGGCCACGGCCGCTGGTAGCGCGCACTATAGGGAAAACAACCCATAGCCGTCGGCTCCGACCGGTCGGTATCGTCGTAATGGCAACCAACTCGGCGATCAATTTGCGCCGCTCCGTACCCGGATAGCGAGCGCGCAGCTTTGGAGGAGAAGTGGACACCGTACTTGGCGTGTCGATGGCACCCACTGCGGTCCGCATGGTTCTCGTAGAGGGCGAAAATGCCGACGGCGTGACCGTCGACGAAGACGGCTTCGAGGTCAACGCGGCTGCCGATGCGCCGACGATCAATGCGGCCGACCAGGTGGTGTCGGCGATCCTCGGCACCCAGGAAGGTGCGGTCGACAGCGGTTACCAGCTTCGCTCGATCGGCGTCACCTGGACCGATCCCATCGAAGCTGCGGCGCTGCGGGACGCGCTGGCGGCCCGCAAGGTCGAGAACGTCATGTTGGTGTCGTCGTTCCTGGCCGCCGCCGCGCTGGCCCAGGTGGTCGGCAGCTCTGTCGGCTACGCCCAGACCGGGCTGCTGTTCGTCGAGCCCGACACCGCGACGCTGGCGGTGGTGAACAGCTCCGACGGGTCGATCACCGATGTGCGCCGCCAGCCGTTGACGCCCGGCCGCGATGCGTTCGCCGACCTGACTGCGCTGTTGTCGGGTGCGGAGTCGCTGGACGCCCGGCCGGACGGACTGTTCCTCGTCGGCTCCGGCGATGTGGACATCGCCAAGCTCAAGCCGCAGCTGGAGGCCGCGACCGGATTGATCATCAGCGCGCCCGAGGAGCCCGACACCGCGCTGGCCCGCGGCGCGGCACTGGCCTCGGCCAACGCCCCGCTGTTCTCGTCGTCGACCGCCGCGCTGGCCTACGCCCAAGACCCCGGCACCGGCTACCTCAACCCCTACGCGGTGGCGCCCGGCTACTTCGACGTCGCCACCGATGGAAAGACCGGTGAGCAGGCGCTGGCCTACAGCGCCGTCACTGACGAGGACGGCGATGCCTACACCGCGCTCGCGGATGAGGGCGAAGCGGAGACCGGCCTCTACACCGGTGTCGCCGAGGCTCAGTCGGATGGCGGCCGCAGACCGCTTTTCCTGGTGGCCAGCGCGGTGGCCGCGCTGTTCGTGGTGGGCGCCGCGGCCCTGCTGGTGGCGCTGGCGGTCAACATGCGTCCGACCGCCGCCACCCGACCGGACCCGGGCCACAACGCCAAACCGGCTCCCGTATCGGCACCGGCACCGGCACCGGCATCCGTTCCCGCTCCGGCGCCGGCAGCTCCGGCGCCTGAGGCTCCGGCGCCGGCTCCCGAAGCACCGGCTCCCGAGCCCGTCGTTCAGGCGCCCGCTCCTGCCCCGGCGGCGCCCGCTCCGGCACCCGCTCCCGCGGCGCCGGCTCCGGCTCCCGAGGCACCCGCTCCGGCTCCAGTACCCGAGGCACCGCCACCCGCGCCGGCTCCGCCTCCCGCGGTGGTTCCGATACCCATCCCGATTCCGGGCGTTCCGCCGATCTTCGGTGGGCCACACCCGGGGCAGTGGGGCCCGGGTGGCGGTGGCGGCTACCCCGGTGGCGGTGGCGGCTTCCCCGGTCCCGGCGGGGGCGGTGGCTTCCCCGGTGGTGGCGGCGGTCACGGCAGTGGCGGTGGCGGCTTCGGCGGAGGCGGCCATGGTGGATTTGGTGGCGGAGGTCACGGCGGTTGGGGCCACTAATCCGCTAGCCCTGGCCTGCGTTTTCAACCGTCGGCACGAAACCGTCATCTGACGTTTGACCGCCGCTCAGAAGAGCGATGCCGTTAGCTCATTGCAGCGACTTACACACGGGTGTATGAGGTGCACCGTATTTGGTACGGGTTATCTGGGTGCTACCCACGCCGCGGGGATGGCCGAACTGGGGCACGAGGTGGTCGGTGTCGACATCGATCCCGGTAAGGTCGCCAAACTAGCCGCGGGTGACGTTCCATTCTACGAGCCCGGTCTGCGAAAAATGTTGCGGGACAACATCGAAGCGGGCCGTCTCCGGTTCACCACCGACTACGATCTGGCCGCCGAATTCGCCGACGTCCACTTCCTCGGAGTCGGTACTCCGCAGAAGCGCGGCGAATACGGTGCCGACCTGAGCCATGTCCACGCCGTAATCGACACGCTTGCACCGCGTTTGACGCGGCCCTCGGTGATCGTCGGAAAGTCGACCGTCCCCGTTGGGACCGCTGCCGAGCTGGTCGGGCGGGCGCGGGCGGCGGCACGTCCCGGTGTGGACGTCGAAGTGGCGTGGAACCCGGAATTTCTGCGCGAGGGGTTCGCGATCCACGACACCCTGCACCCCGACCGCATTGTGCTTGGCGTGCAAGATGGTTCGACGCGAGCCGAGGCCGCGATCCGCGAGATGTACGCCCCCATGCTCGACGACGGGGTGCCCTTCCTGGTGACGGACCTGCAGACCGCCGAACTGGTGAAGGTCTCGGCGAACGCCTTCCTGGCGACCAAGATCTCGTTCATCAACGCGATCTCCGAGGTATGCGAGGCCGCCGGCGCCGACGTGAAGCTGCTGGCCGATGCGCTCGGTCACGACCCGCGGATCGGACGCCGATTCCTCAACGCCGGCTTGGGTTTTGGCGGCGGCTGCCTACCGAAGGACATTCGCGCGTTCATGGCCCGGGCCGGGGAACTGGGCGCGGACCAGGCGCTCACCTTCCTGCGGGAAGTCG
The DNA here is from genome assembly GCA_035606475.1 of Mycobacterium sp. Lineage (GTDB taxonomy): Bacteria > Actinomycetota > Actinomycetes > Mycobacteriales > Mycobacteriaceae > Mycobacterium. The sequence goes on from DATNFI010000091.1 coordinate 8,239, forward strand.
ACAACATCAACATGCGGCGGCGCACCCGCATGGTCGAACTCGCGACCAAAGCCTGTGGCGGTTCGCTGTTGGGCGCCAACGTCGCCGTCCTCGGTGCCGCGTTCAAACCCGAATCCGATGACGTGCGCGACTCGCCGGCGCTCAACGTCGCGGGCCAGCTACAGCTCAACGGTGCCGCCGTCAACGTCTACGACCCGAAGGCGCTGGAGAACGCGCAGCGGCTCTTCCCGACGCTGAACTACGCAGTCTCGGTTGAGGAAGCATGCGATCGGGCCGACGCGGTCCTGGTGCTCACCGAGTGGGCGGAGTTCGTCGACCTCGACCCCGACGTGCTGGCCGACCGGGTGCGCTCCCGCGTCGTCGTCGACGGTCGCAACTGCCTCGACGTGCAGCGCTGGCAGCGAGCCGGTTGGCGCGTGCATTGCCTGGGGCGCCGGGTAACCTGACCGCGTGGACTACGCGGTCGAGTTTCTAGAGCAGAACCGCGCCTTCGGCGAGCTGATCCGTGACGGCGACGCCTCCGCCCCGGTCCCGACGTGCCCGGGCTGGAGCCTTGACCAGCTGATGCGTCATGTCGGCCGCGGAGACCGCTGGGCCGCGCAGATCATCGCCGACCGGGCCGACGACTACCTCGATCCGCGCACGGTCCCGAATGGCAAGCCGCCGTCCGACCCCGACGGGGCGATCGCCTGGCTGCACGACGGGGCTCAGCGGCTGATCGACGCGATCGACGACGTCGGTGCGGAGACCCCGGTGTGGACTTTCCTGGGCTCGCGCCCGGCCTACTGGTGGGCGCGGCGGCGACTGCACGAGGCGACGGTGCATCGCGCCGACGCCGCGTTGGCGCTCGGCGTCGACTACTCGCTCGCACCCGAGCTGGCAGCCGACGCCATCAGCGAATGGCTTGAGCGAGTCGCGGCCCAGGCCGGCAGCAACGACGCGGCGCTCCCGCTGGACGACGGCCAAACCGTCCATCTGCACGCCGGCGACCCTGGTCTGGGCGCTGCCGGTGAATGGACTATCCGCGCCGACGGAAACCGGATCACGTGGGCACACGGTCACGACAAGGGCGATGTGGCGTTACGCGGCGGTGCGGTCGACCTGCTGCTGGCAGTCGTGCGGCGAGTTGCCGTCGCCGACACCGACATCACCGTCTTCGGTGACGCGTCGATTTGGCAGAACTGGCTGGACCGCACGCCGTTCTAGACGCACGAGGTACGTTGCTACATCATGACCACATCGGAGATGGCCACCGTGCTCGCGTGGCACGACGCGCTGAATGAGGCCGACACCGACACGCTGTTGGCCCTGTCCAGCGATGACATCGAAGTCGGCGACGCACGCGGCGCCGCCCAGGGCCAGGCCGCGCTGCAGGAATGGGCAACCGCCCACCCGCGTCACGCCGAAGTGGGCCGGATCTTCGTCCACGATGGCGTCGTGGTGGTCGAACAAAAGATCGGTGGCCCAGGCGAATCCGGCCAAACGGTCGCGTCGGCTTTCCGCGTGGTGCACGATCACGTGACTTCGGTGTTCCGTCACGACAATTTGGCGGCGGCGCTGGCCGCGACCGATCTGACGGACGCCGATCTCGTCGACTGAGGAGTAGTAGATGCGAGGGATCATTCTGGCCGGCGGCTCGGGGACGCGGCTGTATCCGATCACCATGGGTGTCAGCAAGCAGTTGCTGCCGGTCTACGACAAACCAATGATCTACTACCCACTGTCCACGCTGATGATGGCTGGAATTCGCGATGTCCAGGTGATCACCACCGTTCCCGACGCGGCCGCATTTGAACGACTTCTCGGCGATGGCAGCCAATTCGGTATCAACATCAGCTATGCGGTGCAATGTCATCCCGAGGGTCTGGCCCAGGCATTCGTCATCGGTGCCGGCCACATCGGCAACGATTCGGTCGCTTTAGCGTTGGGCGACAACATCTTCTACGGACCCGGGCTGGGTACCAACCTCCGGCGTCATCAAAAACTAGACGGCGGAGCGATTTTCGCCTACTGGGTGGCCAACCCGTCGGCCTACGGCGTCGTCGACTTCAGCCCGGACGGCATCGCTCTCTCGATCGAGGAGAAGCCAGAGACGCCGAAGTCGAATTTCGCGGTACCGGGTCTGTACTTCTACGACAACGACGTGATCGAGATTGCCCGGAACCTAAAACCTTCTGCGCGTGGCGAATACGAGATCACTGACATCAACCGTACCTACCTCAATCAGGGCCGGCTGACCGTCGACGTGCTCGCCCGCGGTACCGCCTGGCTGGACACGGGGACATTCGACTCACTGGCCGACGCCGGTGACTACATTCGCACGCTCGAACGTCGCCAAGGTCTGAAAGTCAGCGTCCCCGAGGAAATCGCATGGCGGATGGGCTTCATCGACGACGATCAGCTGGCGAAGCGCGCCCAGACCCTGATGAAATCCGGCTACGGCGCCTATCTGCTGGCGCTGTTGGAACGGGGCTGATGCTCAGCCACCCGACAGTGGACGGCCCATGACGGTCAGCCGGTTTCCATAGCGGGGTCCGTGCCCGAAGCCACCCTGTCTGGCCCCGGACGCGCCGGGCATGCCCGGCATCCCGGCCGGGACGGCTCCCGTGCCCCCACCGGCCGGGCCGACCGCGTTGGTCCAGCCGCCGCCGGCATACGTGACGCCGCTGTGGTTGGCGACCTGCGCGGTGGCCGTCCACGCCGGCGGAACCGACAGTCGGCCGACCAAGGTGCTGCCGGATGTGTTCACGCCCACGCTCGGGGCGCCCGCCGGCGTCGACACCGGGGCCGGCGGGGCGATGTACCCGGTGACTCCCGCGCCGCCGGGCGCCGACTCGACGGCTGGATTCAACGAGTTGATGTCGGCCAAACCGCTGAAGACCCCGGGCGCGACGAGCGCGGGGCTGACGTAGGAGCCCGATACGACGCCGTTCACGAGGCTGGAGTTCAGGAAGGTTCCGATGGAGTTACCGTCGGCGCCGTCCAGGAAGTCGAGGAGCTGGCCAAGCCAGCCCTGCGGGTTGGCCGCCGCCGCGGACATCGGCGAGGTGAGTTGCTTCAACGACCCAGGAATCGACGAGGTGATCTGCTGCAGCTGCGACTGCACACCGGTGCCGGTACTGGCGCCATTGGCCTGGGCGACAGCCGAACCCTGGGTCGCCTGCGCGGCAGGGTTGGATGTCTCCGGCGCCTGGGTGAACGGCTTGACCGCGGAGGCGGCGGCCGAGCTGCCGGCATAGCCGTACATCGCCGCGGCGTCTTGTGCCCACATCTCGGTGTACATGGCCTCGTTGGCAGCGATCGCCGCGGTGTTCTGGCCGATGACGTTGGTCGCAACCAGCATCGCCAGCTCCGCGCGGTTGGCGGCGACTTCCAGTGGGGGAACGGTCATCGCGAATGCGGCCTCGTAGGCGCTGGCGGCGTTTGATGCCTGGGTCGCAGTCTGCTCGGCCTGTGCCCCGGTCGTGGTCATCCAGGCGATGTAGGGGTCGACGGCGGCGGCCATCGTCGCCGATGTCGGGCCGAGCCACTCGTCGTCCAACACGTCGATGGTCGACTGGTACTGGGTCGCGGCCGACTCGAGTTCGGCGGCGAGCAGGTTCCAGGCCGCCGACGCGGCACGCATCGGTGCCGATCCGGGCCCGGAATACATTCTCCCAGAGTTGATTTCAGGTGGTAATGCGCCGAAGTCCATGTTAACGGTCCGAACTCGGAGTCGTCGAGGTACACGATCGGTTGCGGTCGGCCGTTGCTGCGGGCGACTGTGCCTGCTTTGCAACAGAGAACATCGCAACTCTCCTTTCGATAAAAGCTGATCTATCCAGATCCACTGATGCAGGTTTTGTCTGATGCTCTATATGAGCGGGGGTTGCGCGAAGATTTGCTGGGGCATCAACCGTTCGTCGATCCGCCGCACCCCCCGTGATCAGGCCGTGTGCACCGCAGAACCTCCGGCGCATCCACTCCTGCGTGGTAAAGCCAACGAGGCATTGGCATAGATGTAACCCATAGTGCGCCTAAGTTTCATCGCGACGCGCGATGAGTGGCCAAATTCATAGAAACTTCAAATATTGCCGCGGCGTTTCTCATATTGATGGTTACTGGCGGTAGCTGACCAGGAAGTTGCCCAGCCGCTCGATGGCGTGGGACAGATCGCGTGCCCACGGCAGTGTGACGATCCGCAAGTGATCCGGTGCGGGCCAGTTGAATCCGGTGCCCTGGGTGACGAGGATCTTTTCCTGCAACAGCAGATCGAGCACGAGCTGCTCGTCGTCGACGATCTCGTACACCTCGGGGTCGAGGCGGGGGAACGCGTACAGCGCACCGGCGGGTTTGACGCACGACACCCCGGGGATTTCGTTGAGCTTGGACCATGCGACGTCACGCTGTTCGAGCAGGCGTCCGCCCGGCAGCACTAAGTCGTCGATGCTCTGGTGGCCGCCGAGCGCGACCTGAATTGCGTGCTGCGCCGGAACATTCGGGCATAGCCGCATATTCGCCAGCAGGTGAATGCCTTCGATGAAGCTGCCGGCGTGGTCCTTGGGTCCGGTGATGGCCAGCCAGCCGGCCCGATACCCGGCGACCCGGTAGGCCTTTGAGAGCCCATTGAACGTCAGGCACAACAGATCTGGCGCCACCGACGCGAGGTTGATGTGCTCGGCGTCGTCGTAGAGGATCTTGTCGTAGATTTCGTCGGCGAGCAGCAGCAGCTGGTGCTTGCGCGCCAATTCGGCTATTTGAGTGAGGATTTCACGACCGTAGACAGCGCCGGTGGGGTTGTTCGGGTTGATCACGACCAAGGCTTTGGTGCGTTCGGTGATCTTCGACTCGATGTCGGCGATATCCGGTTGCCAGCCCTGGGTTTCGTCGCACAGATAGTGCACCGGCGTGCCACCCGCCAGCGATGTCGAGGCCGTCCACAGTGGGTAGTCCGGCGCGGGGATCAGCACCTGGTCGCCGTTGTCGAGGAGGGCCTGCAGGGTCAGCGTGATCAGTTCCGAGACGCCGTTGCCCAGGTACACGTCGTCGACGTCGAACCGCGGGAAACCCTCGACCAATTCGTACCGGGTGACCACAGCGCGCCGCGCCGGCAGGATTCCCTTGGAATCCGAGTAGCCCTGCGCATACGGCAGCGCCTGGATCATGTCGCGCATGATCACGTCGGGGGCGTCGAAGCCGAACGGCGCGGGGTTGCCGATGTTCAGCTTGAGGATGCGGTGCCCCTCGGCCTCGAGTCGCGCGGCGTGGTCGTGCACCGGTCCGCGGATCTCGTAGAGGACGTCCTGCAGCTTCGATGACTGCGCGAACGTACGCTGCCGCGGCTGATGTGCCGCGCTCTGCCAAGGCAGCTGGTGAGTGGTCACATCACCAATGGTGCCATGGTTGTCTATCTAATTAGTAATTCTTTCGATGGCCTGATCAGCGCTTACCTGGTGGACGGGCCCCGCGGGCGATGCCCAGACCCTTGACCGGAGCCGCCGGCTGCGCGGCGTCGGGGCTCTCGGCGGGCGCGGATTTCGGCTCTTCCTTCACCTCGGACGCGGGCGGCGGGGCCGCGGGCGCAGCGGGCGCGGCGGTCTTTTTGGCGCCAGGGCGCTTGGCCCCGGCCGCGATACCCAGCCCCTTGACCGGTGCGGCCGGCGCCTTGGCCTCGGCGGCCGGCTCAGACGTCGTCGCCGGCTCGGCGGCGGCCGCGGATGGCGTTGCGGCTTCCGGCGTTGCGGCCGTCTTCTTGGCGCCGGGGCGCTTGGCCCCACCGGCGATCCCCAGCCCCTTGACCGGCGCGGCGGGCGCCTTGGCTTCCGGTGCCTTCTCCGCGGCAGCCGACGGAGCTTGCGCCGCTTCGGCTTTGGGTGCCGCCTTCTTGGCACCGGGTCGCTTGGCGCCACCGGCGATGCCCAGCCCGGTGACCGCCTTGGCTTCGGTCTTGTCCTCCGCCGGTGCGGCGGCCTCCGGTTCCGCGGCCTCCTTGGCCGGGGCGGTCGCAGTAGGAGCGGCTTGGGCCGTGGGGGCAGTCTTCTCGGCCTTTTCTGCACGCTCAGCGGCGGCCTTGGCGGCAGCACCCTTCTCCGGCAACGTGATCGCGCCGCGGTCGAGCGACTCGAGCAGCAATTGCGCCACGTCGCGAACGTCGACGCCTTCGCGTCCGGCCGCCTCCTGGCGGTCGTTGACACCGTCGGTGATCATCACCCGGCAGAACGGGCAGGCGGTCGCCACGGTGGTGGCACCGGTGGCCAGTGCCTCGTCGACGCGGTCGTGGTTGATCCGTTTGCCGATGTGCTCTTCCATCCACATCCGTGCGCCACCGGCGCCACAGCAGAAGCTGCGGTCGCCGTGCCGCGGCATCTCGGTCAGCGTCGCGCCGGCCGCGGCGATCAGCTCGCGGGGTGCCTCGTAGACCTTGTTGTGCCGGCCCAGGAAGCACGGGTCGTGGTAGGTGATGTCCTGCGACACCGGGCTCACCGGGACCAGCTGTTTGTCGCGCACCAGCCGGTTCAGCAGTTGGGTGTGGTGCAGCACGGTGTAGTTGGCGCCGAGCTGCTTGTACTCGCGGCCCAGGGTGTTGAAGCAGTGCGGGCAGGTGACCACGATCTTGCGGTCGACGGTCTCCACACCCTCGAACAGATCGTCCAGACTTTCCTTGGCCTGCGCGGCGAGCTGCTGGAACAGGAACTCGTTACCGGAGCGGCGGGCCGAGTCGCCGTTACACGTTTCGCCCGTGCCCAGCACCAGATACTTCACCCCGGCGGTGGCCAGCAGTTCGGCGACGGCCTTGGTGGTCTTCTTGGCCTTGTCGTCGTAGGCGCCGGCGCAGCCGACCCAGAACAGGTACTCGAAGCCCTCGAAGCTGTCGACGTCTTCGCCGTAGACCGGGACGTCGAAGTCGACCTCACTGATCCAGTTGGTCCGGTCGGAGGCGTTCTGACCCCACGGATTGGCTTTGGTCTCAAGGTTTTTGAACAGCACACCGAGTTCCGACGGGAACTCGGACTCCATCATCACCTGGTAGCGGCGCATGTCGACGATGTGGTCGATGTGCTCGATGTCCACCGGGCACTGCTCGACGCAGGCGCCGCAGTTCACGCAGGACCACAGCACGTCGGGGTCGATCACGCCGCCCTGTTCGGCGGTGCCGACCAGTGGGCGGCTCGCCTGCTCGGGCCCGTGTCCGGGCACCCGGCCGAAGCCGGACTCGGGCACATGGTGGCCCTCTTCGTGAGCGGTCTCGAGGTCGAGGCCTTCGAGCGGCTCGGCGCTCTTCTCGCCGAGGATGTAGGGCGCCTTGGCCATCCAGTGGTCCCGCAGGTCCATGATGACGAGCTTGGGGGACAACGGTTTTCCGGTGTTCCAGGCCGGACACTGCGACTGGCAGCGTCCGCACTCGGTACAGGTGGCGAAGTCGAGGTTGCCCTTCCAGGTAAAGTCCTCGATCTTGCCGCGGCCGAAAGTCGCGTCGTCCGGCGGGTTTTCGAAGTCGATGGGCTTACCGTCGGCCTCGATCGGCAGCAGCGGGCCCAAGCCGTTGGGCAGCCGTTTGAACGTGACGTTGATCGGCGCCAGGAAGATGTGCAGGTGCTTGGAGTGCAGCACGACGAGCAGGAAGGCCAGGGCAACGCCGATGTGAGCCAGCAGTGCGATCGTCTCGATCCACTCGTTGGCCGTTACGCCAAGCGGATGCATGAGCGTCCCCATCGCGTGCGAGAAGAACGCACCCCCGCCGTACGGGAAGTTTCCGGTGTTCACCGCGGCGCCGCGGAAGATGGCGTAGCTGACGATGACCAGGGAGATCATGAACAGGATGAGCCAGGCCCCGCCGGTGTGCGAGCCGTAGAACCGTGACGATCGGCCGTACTCCTTGGGTTCGGAGCGCAGCCGGATGATCGCGAACGTCGTGATACCCGCCAGCACGGCAAGCGCGATGAAGTCCTGTAGGAACCCCAGCCCGTCCCACCGGCCGACGATCGGGATGTGGAAGTTCGGCACGAACAGCGTGCCGTACGCCTCGATGTAGACCGTGATGAGGATGAAGAAGCCCCACATCGTGAAGAAGTGCGCGAGGCCCGGAATCGACCATTTCAGCAGCCGGCGCTGGCCGAAGACCTCGGCGATCTGGGTCCACATCCGGGTGCCGATGTCGTCAGTGCGGCCGGTGACGGGTTGGCCGGACAGGGTGAGTTTGGCCAGCCAAAGCACGCGGCGGAGCGCGAGCAAAGCGATGATCGCCGTCCCGGTCAATCCGACGATCAATCTGATCAGCATCTGCGTGTGCACGAAGCTTCTCCCCAATATTCAGTGTTACTGACGGGTAACTTAAGCCATGTTACCCGTCGGTAACTTAACCACCGCACCTGCTCAAGCCGTGTAAGCCTGCTCATAGTGACATCTCCGGAGGGCGCACCGCGACGAAGGATGCCCTAACTTGGCCGCCGCCACGCGCGACGACCGGCCCGCCGACGCTGAGTATCGCGCCAGGTTAGAAGTGCGGCACCGGAGGTACCGGGGGCAAATTGCTGCGCCACCAGTGCCGCCGCGGATGTTGCGGCGTCCACGTGGCAGAGGGCACCGGCTCGATCGTGGTCTCCTCGGACGGAGTCGTCGTGCTCGGCGCGGTGGTGGACGGGGTCGACTGCGTGGTGGTTGCGGTGGTCGACGTCGTGGTGGTCGTCCGCGTGGTGCTGGGCGCCGGGGCGCTGCCACCGTTGCCCCGGGCCAGGATCGCCAGGCCCCAGATGATCGCCGCGATCAGGATCACCACCGTCAGGCCCCACAGCGCAAGGACCCACCGCTTGAGGTACCACGGGCGTTCGACGGCGCTGAAGCCCTCTGTTTCGTCGAAGGCTCGCGAGTAGCCGTCGTACGGTGGCCGGCTGTCGTTCACAGTTAGGGCATCCCGCCGGCGTGGTGGTGGTGATGGTGGTGGCCTTCGTCGGCACTCGTGGTCGTCGTCGGCTCCGTCGTCGAGGGTGGGACCGTCATCGTGGTCGTCTCCGGCGGGGCGACCGGCTCGGTGGTGGTGACCGTAGTAGCCGGCGGCGCTGTTGTCGGCGTCGTCGGTGACGTGGGCGTCTGCTTCGTGCCGCCGGTGCCGCCGGTCTGATCGGCGAGGAAGTAGATCACCAGCCCGAGCAGCATCGCGGCGAACAAGCCCACCGCAACAAGAACAACCGGCTTGCGGTACCACGGCGTGCCTCGCTCTGGATCCCCCTGATCGCCGTAGTCGTAAAGGCCGGTCGGCGCTTCGCTGGGGTCGTCTGGAGGTCCGTAGCCCGTCACGTGCGCCGATCCTAGTCTCGGAATCTGTCAGGTCGACAGCGGCCGCTTCTCAGATACCGTGCGGCAACGTAATTGTCGTGTGCGGCAAGGGAATTGTCGACGGCAAGTGTGGATGGTGATGGTGATGCGGAGGCTCGCCGGGCGCGGGGGAGTTGTTTGCCGGCGGCGGCGGCGCCTCTTGCGGTGTCTGCTCCGGCGTCCCGGGCGGTGGCGCTTCGCCGGTGGTCGACGGGGTGGTCGACGCCGATGTGGTGGTTGACGACTGGGTCGATGTGGTCGACGAGTGCGGCGCCGGGATGGGGCTGGTCCCGCCGCCGCGCGACAGCTCGACCATGCCGTAGATGACCAGCGTGAGCAGGAGCGCGACCATCAGCATCCACAGGGCCAGCAGTACGCGACTGCGATACCACGGCCGCGGTGCGGAGTCAGGTTCGGCGCCGTCAGCGGTGGCCTCGGGTTCGCCCTGGACAACCTGCCTCGGCGGACCGTCGACGTCGTATTCGGCCATCCGTGTCGGCCGATTGCTCGGGTCGTCCGGAAGTCCAGTCACGCCCCGATGCTACGTCAGAGCTGTCTGCACCTCGTCGGCGAAAAGCTGCAGATGGTCGAGGTCGGACATGTCCAGTACCTGCAGATATACCCGCTGCAGGCCGATCTCGGCGTAGGGACCCAGCTGGTCGACGATCTGGGCCGGGGTGCCGGCCAGCGGCGAGTTGGACCGCAGTTCGTCGACCTCGCGGCCGATCGCGTCGGCCCGCTTGGCGATCTCGGCGTCATCGCGCCCGGCACACACCACGAACGCCGCCGAGTAGGTCATCGAATCGGCGGGTCGGCCGACCTCGTCGACGGCCTCGCGGACCCGGTCCAGCTGCGTCGTGATGGTGTCGATCGGCGCGAACGGCACGTTGTACTCGTCGGCGAAAGTCGCGGCCAGCCTCGGTGTCCGCTTGGCGCCCGATCCGCCGATGATGATCGGTGGATGCGGCCGCTGCATCGGCTTGGGCAGCGCCGGCGAATCGTTGACGGCGTAGTGCGCCCCCGCGTAGTCGAACGTCTCGCCGAGCGGCGCGGTCCACAGGCCGGTGATCAGCTCGAGCTGCTCGGTGAGCCGGGCGAAGCGCTCGCGCAGCGGCGGAAACGGGATCGCGTAGGCCAGATGTTCCTTCTCGAACCAGCCGGTGCCGAGCCCGAATTCGACCCGCCCACCGCTCATTTCGTCGACCTGGGCCACCGCGATGGCCAGCGGGCCGGGGTAGCGGAACGTCGCCGACGTGACCAGCGTGCCCAGCCGGATGGTCGACGTCTCGCGGGCGATGCCGCCCAACGTCACCCACGAGTCGGTCGGGCCGGGCTGCCCGTCGCCGCTCATCGCCAGGTAATGATCGGAGCGGAAGAACGCGGAGTAGCCCAGCGATTCTGCGGCCTGCGCGACCGCGAGCTGGTCGGCGTAGCTGGCGCCCTGTTGCGGTTCCACGAACACCCGAAAGTCCACGAGCGCCACATTAGGCGGCGTCCTTAAGCGCCAGCGATGAGTATCGGCCGCGGCGGCAGTCTGTTCAGAGGTGAGCAGAACCAATCTTTCGATGTCGATATCGGCCGACGGCTATGTCGCAGGGCCGGACCAATGCCAGCAGCATCCGCTGGGGATCGGCGGCGAAGCCTTGCACGCGTGGCACCTCGGACCGGACCGGGATCACCCGATGAATCGGCAGGTAGTCTCCGACATGCTTGACGGTATGGGTGCAACGATCATGGGCCGCAACATGTTCGGGCCGATCCGCGGCCCGTGGGGCGACTCGGATTGGCAGGGCTGGTGGGGTGACGAACCGCCGTATCATTGCCCGGTCTTCGTGCTGACCCACCACCCCCACGACCCGATCGAGATGCGGGGCGGGACGACATTTCACTTCGTCACCGATGGGATCGAGGCGGCCTATGCCCAGGCGGAGGCCGCGGCGGCCGGCGCGCCGATCTCGATCGCGGGCGGGGCCTCGTGCGCCCGGCAGGCGATTGCGGCCGGCCTCGTCGACGAGATCGACCTTCAAGTGAACCCGGTCATTCTCGGCTCGGGTGAGCGTCTACTCGACGGTTTCCAGGCCGGCACGCCCGCCCTGAAACTCGACCGGGTGCTCGAAGCGCCCGGCGTGGTGCACATTCGGTATCGCGTTATTCGATGAGCTGAGTCCGCCGGCCGCACTAGTGGTTAGGTCAGGATCGTGAATTCCCTCGCGAAGCTTTTGCGCGACACCGTCGCGGTCCGCATCCTGGTCTCGGTGGTGCTTGGTGTCGTCGTCGCCCTCGTGGTGGGCAACACCGCCGGTTGGCGATTCGCGCTCGTCGGTTGGGTGGCCGCCGCGGCGCTGTATGTGTTGTGGACACAACGCATCCTGAGCGGAATGGACGCCGAGCAGACGTGTCGATGGGTGACGCGGGAGGACCCCACCCGGTGGGTCGCCGACGTCGTCATTCTGACTGCGAGCATGGCGAGCCTGGTGGGTGTCGGCTACGTGGTGGCCGCCGGCTCGAAACTGTCCGGCAACGGCTCGCTGGAGGCCGCCCTGGTCGGAATTCTGACCGTCGGCGCGTCCTGGTTCGCGGTGCACGCATTGTTCACCGTGCACTACGCGCGGCTCTACTACTCAGATGAACCGGGCGGCATCAACTTTCACGATCCGAACCCGCCACGCTTTCGGGATTTCGCATACCTCGCCTACACGATCGGCATGACGTTTCAGGTCTCCGACACCGAGATCGGGTCGACGGCCATCAGGGCGACGGTCCTGCGGCACGCGCTGCTGTCGTATCTGCTGGGCGCCGTCGTCCTGGCCGTCACGGTCAACCTGATCGCGGGGCTGGGCTCGAGAATCTGATCGTTATTCGCCGCTCTCCCTGGCTAATTCGCGGCATTTGTGCGGCCTCGACGAAACTCATGCTTTACACGGTACGGGGTGTCCCACTAACCTATAGTGGTACACGATGTACCGGTAAGTCTAGTTTGGGGGTATCACGATGCGGATCCATTCGCTGTTGCGTCCTCGTAGCGTCCTGGCATGTGTCGGAATCGCGTTCGGCGCCGGCCTCGGCATCGCGCTCGCCGCCAGCCCGATCGCCGTCGCGGACGCCATCGACGATGCCTGGCCGTATCTCGCGACGTCGTCAGAGTATTTCCCGTATTACGAAGCGACGGGACTACCCAGTCATGCTGCTGAGTCGTATACGGAGCAGATAACTTTTTCGGATACGCCCTATCTGTACGACGACGAGCATCAAGTAGTGACCGCGCTCCTCGACGGCTCGGCGTTTCCCAATGTCGGAACGGTCGAAGACGATGTGTACGTACTTCCGGTCATCCCCGAGGACGGGGGACTTGTAGGGGCTCCCCTGTTCGCGAATTCCTATCTGGACGATCCGAAACTCGGGTTCGCTGATGCATTCAGCCTGCCGGGATTGTTCAACCCCGGGTTCGGAATAACCGACACCTACCTCAGTGACGCGGCGGGCATCAAAGACGTGCTCAATGTGTACGGTCTGCCCCCGTTGACCCTGTTCGAATTCCCCGCGGCCGACCCCGGCGCAGCGACACTAGATCTGGGTCAGCTGATGACCGAATTCAGCACGCTGTTCTGATCGGTGCCGCCTCAGTCGGCACTAGTAGGTGTCGACCTTTTCGATGCTGACGAACATGCCGTGGCCGGTGCGCTGGCTGGTGAACCGGGTGCCGCTCTCGGTGGCCTCGATCGTCCAACCGACCGCGTCGTAGGTCTTGTAATCGATGGGCACGGTGGGGATGTCGCCGAGATTGCCCGCCACCCATTGCACGTCGCCGGCGGCGGTGACGTTGACGCCGTTGGCTTTTTCGCCGTCTTCGGTCGGCGGGTTGGTGAACTGCGCCTCGCATCCGACGCTGTCGCTGTCGATCTGGCAGCGCGTCTGACCGGATTTGGTCTCGATGAACACGCGGCCGTTCGCGTCGGGCGGCAATGGGATCGCCCCGGCCGGTGGGGCGCCGCTCGACGGCGCGGGCCGCGACGGGGTCGGCGACGGGATCGACGGCTTGGCCTTCGGGAACGACGGCTCGGTGGGGCCCGCGCCCGGCGAAGCGACCGGACTACCGGGCGTCGTTGAATGACATCCGCTGATCAGCGCAGCACACAGCAGTAGGCCGACCAGTAGCCGGCCGCTGGGGTGGGTGGGCACGTCGCGCGGAAACATCGCAGAAGCAGCGTACGCAGGAGTCGGCACGAGTGACCGCAGTGACGCGCCCTGTTGCGCGGTTATTACGACATGGCCGCGTAGGCGTCGGACAATCCACGCAGCTGGGCGGCGCCGTCACCGGTGAACGAAGCCCCGTGCATCAGCGCCAGCGTGCTTGGCGCCAGTTGCGCCAACTCCTCCAGGGTAGGAGCCAGGTTGGTGGTCAGGCCGGTGGCGTGAAACAGTGCCTCAGCCTCTAAAGCCGGTGCCACGCAATCGGATTCGGTGAGCGCCGGGCATTGACCGGTGTGCGTGAACAGGTCGCCGGCCAACAGGGTGGAGGTGGTTTCGTCGAACCACAGCCCGCTCTCCCAGTTGTGCGGCACGTGCGGGGTCGCGATGAATCGCAGCCGGTGTCCGCCGATATCGTGCGCGTCCGGGCCTACGGCAATCGGCGGCCGATCGCACAGGTCGTTCAGGGAGACCAAGCAGGCCAGCGGGCCGTGGATGACCTCGGCGTGCGGCGCCGCGGCCAGCAGCATGTTCATCGCGCCGCACTCGTCGGCCTCGAGGTGGGCGAACGAGATCCAGCGCAGTTGTTCCATCGGGATCACCTGCGCTATGGCCGCCGACACCAACGGAAAGAGCTGCCGCATACCGCAGTGGAACAGGAACGGTTGGTCGCCGGTCAGCAGGAACTGGTTGAACGTGAAGCCGTGTTCGCTGATGTCGGGGACCCAGGTGGAGAACCGGAAGATATTGTCGGCGATCTCGTCGACGCTGGTGTGCAAAGGTGTGGCCATCGGCCCATCGTGCTCCTTGGACCGACACCGTGGCTGAGTTTAGCCGCCGTGAAGAGCGACCATTTGCTGCATGTCGGCCAGGCCCTGCTCTTGGGCGGTGTTGAGGCTACGCGGTAGCGGGGCCCGCACCTCGGCCATCACCTGGTGGTCGATCAACTCCTGCAGCGCCGCCTGCTTGGCGCTGCGGCCCGCCTGATTGTCGATCTCGTGACGGCTCGACGGGATCCAGTAGTCGTACAGTTCGCGATCGATCGGCCGTGACGTGTCGATGTCCATTCCGCCGGGCTTCCAGTACGAGTACATCGCCAGTTTGGCGTCGTGAGTCCGCACTGCGACGATGTGGCTGGGCGCAGACGTCAGGATGATGGTGGGTATCTCCTCGATGCCTAAGGCGGCCCGCGTCGTCGGCGACTTCAGCATCGTCTCCATCTCCTCGACCCAGATGTCGTCGGTCACGTGGGCCACCCATGGCCGGCCGGGCGCTGACCCGTTGGCGGCGATCGCCGCGAGGTCCGCGCGACCGGCCAGGTGGGAGTACCGCGAGTCGGAACGCCAACTGTTGCCGCCGTTTCCGATGCTCAACAGCAGCGGCGCCAAGTCGACGCTCGACGTGAGCTGGCTTCGGGTGTCGCCGGCCTTGGGGGTGAGGTGCCCGGACGGATCGCGAATGTAGAGCGGCACCCGGATCGCCTCGTCGTAGGCCGTTGCGCCTTTGCCGCGCAGGCCATGTGAGCCGCCGTACTCGCCGTGGTCGGAGGTGAAGACCACAATGGTGTTCCGGTCGATCTCTGGACGCGACGCCAATTTATCCAGCACCCGGCCGATCTGGATGTCCACCTGTTGCTGCAACCACAGATACATGTCTTGGTAGCGCGCCCACCCGGCCGACATGTCTGGTCCCGAATACGGCAGTGCGCCGGTCAACAATGACGACATGAAGTTGGCGTACTCGATCTGTAGTTTTGGCTTGCCCCGTCGATGAAGATCGTCGGGCGTCTCGAAGTTGACCGGCGTCGCAGAGAACCAGTGCGGAACATTTTCTGGCAGAGGGAATGTCGGCCACCAGCAGATGTCGTGCGGGTTCACCAGCGAGACTGTGGTGCACCACGGCCCGCTGCCGGCGTTGTGGTCGAACCATCCGTCGAACTGCTCGACGATGCCGGGGTCCTGGTCGAGCCCCTGATGCGGCCCCCCGTTGGGCGACGGGAACGTCCCGCCGGAAAATCCGTGCGTTTCAAGGGCTTCCGGGCTGACGTCGCCCGAGAGTCCCAGATGCCATTTACCCCACCACCAGGTCCGGTATCCCTGCTCACGCAGTAGCGTGCCCCAGGTCGGGAACTGCGGCGCCAAGGTGGATTCGGTCGGTGCTGCGGTGAACAGGCATCCGGTCTGGTGTGAGTACAGGCCGGTCGTCATCACACCGCGCGACGGCGTGCACGCGTTCGAGGCGGTGTAATGCGACTCGAAGGAGACGCTGCTCTTCTGCAGCCGAGCGACGTTGGGCAGCAACGTATTCAGCTTCGCGGGTTCGGGGAACCACTGCGGGGCGCGCATCTGGTCGACGATGATCACCAGGATGTTGGGTTTGCTGCCGCCGGACATCGACGACTCGCTGCGACCGGGCTTGCGAAGCAATTCGTATCCACCGACGCCGAGCGCGGTTGCTTCCGCTGCTGCCGCAGCATCTGCCAGCGTCCGCCGGGGGATCGAGGCCATAGCTACATGTATAGCCGATCACGACGCACCGTCGATCACGTTTGACGCGGCGGAAAGCCGCCGGCCCGCAGCGGCGCGGGGTCACGCGAATCAAGCACTTTCGCTGTGCTGAGCGCTAATTGCTCTGCGGCGCTTAGCTACTGACGGTCAGCGTCTGCGCCGCGTGGCCGAACATCGTTTGCTTGATGGCGCCCAGCGTGCCCTGGTCCTTGCCGTTGAGGGGTCGCAGGAGGTCGACGGCCGCGGTAGTCACCGCACCCTCGCCGGCGACGGCGTCGACGATGCCCAGGCTCGCCGCGTCGTCGCCGCCGAAGCGTCGTCCGGTGGTCATCGAGGCAACGGCCGCCTGCGGCGTCAGCTTGGCCTGGATCAGCGCGGCCATGCCCGGCGTGAACGGGATGCGGATGTCGACCTCGGGGAAGCAGAAGTAGCCGCGGTCAGAGCGCATCACCCGGAAATCGTGTGCCACCGCGAGCATCGCGCCGGCGCCGAACGCGTGGCCGACCACCGCCGCCGCGGTCGGAATCGGCAGGGTGAGGAATCGGGCCAGCATGCCCTGCACCCGCCCGACATACCAGGTGGTCTGATCGCCGTGCGCGGTCAGCCAATCCAGGTCGAGGCCGTTGGAGTAGAACTTGCCACCGCCGGTGGTCACCAGTCCCTGGACGTCGGAAGCGACCAATTCGTCGAGATGGCCGTCCATCTCGTCGAGAAACTCTGGCGAGAAACGGTTTTCGTCGTTGCCGAGATCGAGCACGGCGATCTTGTCGTCGTGGGTCAGGCTGATTGTCATTGCTTTCCTTTCCTACAGCGGTGGTGGTCCGACGTCGAGAACCGCGCGCACCGACGCCCGCAGATGCTCGCGGGCCGTCGGGTTGGCCAGTCGATCGCGGCTCAACACGATCGCGGTCGGCAAGTCGACGATGCAGGTGGTGATCGAGTCGACCGCGCGCGCATCCTTGCGGCCCCACAGGGCGTCGGCGAGTCGGATCATCAGGCCGATCAGCAGTCGCTGAAGCTCGTGGAGTTCGGCGGCGACATCGTCGGGCAGGTCTGAGTTCAGGAGTTCTTCGCGGGACACCGCCCACAGCACCGCGGAGGATTTCGGATGCTGCTCGGCGAAGACGGCCGGGGCCTCGGCGGCCACCACCACAGCGGCCCGCGGGTCACCGTCCGCCAGTGCCTGGTCGACCGACGCATGTTGCAGGGTGAAAAATCGCCGCGCGGCCCGTATCCAGGCGCGGCCCATCAGGCCCGAGCGCGATTCAAATGTGTGGTAGAGCGCGCCATTGGATACGCCGACGGCGCTGCTGACGGCACGAATCGTGACCGCGGCGGGCCCGGATGCCACGGTCAACGACTCCACGGCGTCCAGAACCCGATCGGGTTCGTATACGCGGGGGCGGGGCACCCGGACAACAATAACAGAGCGTCTGCTCTATTACTCCTGGGCCAGCTCCGGGACGTCGACGGTGGGCTCGCCGAGTCCGACCACACTGACCCGGTCGCGAACCAGGAACCAGCCGCCGATCAGGGTGGGCACGGCGGCCACCAGCGCCGCGATCACCCAGGGCCCCTTCTCCGGGTCGAGCGCCATCAGCACCAGCACGCCCGCCAGGAACGCCAGCGTCACGTAGCCGCTGTAGGGAGCGAGCGGCATCCGGAAGTGTGGCCGCTGCAGCGTTCCGGCCTTCACCAAGCCGTAGAACCGGAGTTGGCAGAGCACGATCGTCGCCCAGGCCGCCAGTACGCCCACCGCGGCGATGTTGAGCACGATCTCGAAGGCCTGGCTCGGTTTGACCGCATTGAGCACGACGCCGAACAGCCCGATGGTGGCGGTCAGCAGGATGCCGCCATACGGCACACCGTTTTTCGACATCCGCGCGGTGAACTTCGGGCCGCTGCCGTTCACCGACATCGACCGCAGAATCCGGCCGGTGGAATACAGTCCGGCGTTCAGGCTGGAGAACGCGGCGGTGAGGACCACCACGTTCATCACCGAGCCGGCGCCGCTGAAACCGATGTGCGAGAAGAAGGTAACGAACGGGCTCTCGCCGTGTTTGTAGGTGGTGTAGGGGAGCAGCCATGCCAGCAGGAAGACCGATCCGCAATAGAAGACCGCAATACGGACGATCACCGAGTTGATCGCCCGTGGCATGACTTTCTCCGGTTCCGCGGTTTCCCCGGCCGCGGTGCCGACCAGTTCGACTGCGGCGTAAGCGAATATCACCCCAGAGGTCACGAGCACCAGCGGCACCAGACCGGTCGGCAGGAACCCGCCGTGGTCGGCCCAGAGGTTGGGCCCGGTGGTCTTTCCCTCAATCTTGAAGCGGCCGGCCAGAAAGACGATCCCCACGACCAGGAAAGTTATCAACGCCACCACCTTGATCAGTGCTGCCCAGAACTCGAACTCGCCGAAGGCCTTTACCGAGATCAGGTTCACCGACACGACCGCCACCAAAGCGATGAGCGCGAGCGTCCACTGCGGGACGGCCTTGAACGCGGTCCAGTAGTGGAAGTAGCTCGCGATCGCGGTGCTGTCCACGATGGCCGCCATCGCCCAGTTCAGGAAGTACATCCAGCCGGCGACGAAAGCCGCCTTCTCCCCGAAGAACTCGCGCGCATAGGAGACGAACGAGCCCGATGCGGGGCGGTGCAGCACGAGTTCGCCGAGCGCCCGCAGGATCAGGAACACGAAGGCGCCACAGATCCCGTAGATCAGGAACAAGCCGGGCCCGGCGGATGCGAGCCGGGCTCCCGCGCCCATGAACAGCCCGGTCCCGATCGCGCCGCCGATCGCGATCATCTGCATCTGCCGGTTGTTGAGATCGTGGTGGTAACCCGCGTCTTCGCGGGCCAGCGCAGCGGCCTGATCGGCAGGGGGGCCAGGGGCGCTGGGCGGCGTTGACATCGAGTTCCTATCGGTCGTGGGGAAACTCTGCGGCGCCGGGCACGACCGCTTATTGAGTGGTGGCGAAACTATCCCACGGCGTGATGTCCGCCTCAACCGATCGGAATCAAACTCTTGGGGATCTAGCCGTAGCCGGCTGCGCTCATTTCGACGCAAACATCAGGTAATCACCCGATGTGCCGAGATCGGTCGGTCCATCACACTGCGCAATGAGCGCCCAGGCCTGGCAGAGGGGGAAGACCCATGAGACACACTAAAGCGATCGGTCGGCTCGGCGGACTGGCCGTCGGACTCGGTATTGGCGCGGCGCTGGCCGCATCCCCGGGCGTCGCTTCGGCCGACCCGGACATCGACATCTCGTTCGACGGGATCGATATTTTCCATACACCGGGCCACACCGCGGAAGCCACGTCAGGCACCAACGACTTCGCGATCGCCATCGGCGCCAACAGCATCGCTGAGGCCGGCTCCGCGAATGGTCCCGGCCAGTTCGACACCGCCTTTGCCGACGGCAACAACAGCGACGCCTTTGCCCTGCGCGGCATGTTCGACAGCGCTTATGCCACCGGCGATCACAGCTCGGCCTTCGCCGGCGGCGAAGCCGGCGGCCTGACCAGCAACGGCGACTTCTCCTGGGCCTTCGGGCCGGCCACCAACGCAGCTAGTGGCGCCGCCGGCGCCACGCCCAGCGCCAACGACGTTGCCTTGGTCTTTGACCCGTTTGGCACCCATTTCACGAGCGCGTTTGCCGCGGGCGGCATGTTCGACTTCGCCTCGATTTTCGGCGACAACAGCTCGGCCGATGTCGGCTTGGGCGGCAATTTCGATCTGGCCGAGATCTTCGGTAACGGTTTCACCTCGACCGTCGCTACCGGCGCCAACTTCCTTTTCGACATCCTGGGCGGCTCGCCGTTCTGATGCGCGGCGTCCCGTCAGCCCGATGACGCGGTTTGCCGTTGCAGCGCGTAGGCGGCGGCCTGAGTTCGGTTGTGGACGCCGAGTTTGGTCATGATCGCGCACACGTGGGTGTTGACCGTTTTGGGGCTGATGTAGAGGGCGGCGGCGATTTCGGCGTCGCGGTGGCCGGCGGCCAGCAGTTCGAGGACGTCGCGTTGGCGCTTTGTCAGGCCGTGCGGGTCGGTGCAGGTGTCTTTCCGACGTTGGTCCGGACTGCGGCCGCGCAGTTGGGCCAGGCGTTGCTGTGCGCGACGGGTCGCGGTGCGGGCGCCCAGCTGGCGGAAGGTGCCGAGTGCGGCCGTCACGGCGTCGACATCGCCGCCCAGTTGCGCGACGGCGGCGTCGTAAGGGCAGCCACGACATGCCCATTCGGCGGCGGCAGTGCGCCAGTCACCGCAAACCTCAAGCTGATAGGGCGTGACCGGAGCCGTCGCATCGGGCGTCGATGGCGACACCCCGGCGAGCCGGGCATGGCGTTGCAGCCGGCCGATAAGCCACGGGTTCGCGCCGACACCCGCGGCGGCCATGCCGGCGGCGACCGCGGTGCGCGCGCCAACGTCGTCACCGGATAGCCACGCGGCCTCTGCCCGTGCCGCCCATACCTGCAGCCCCAAGGGGCCGTCGGCGGTGTACTCAAGGGCCTCATCCAACAGCGGCCAGACCGGTCCCGAGCCGCAGCGGGCATGCACCAGGGCAAGCGCGACCAACGGGCCGATCCGGTGCTGCGGGGTCAGCTCTGGCCGGGTCACGATCTGCTCGGCAACCACCGCCGCGCGGGTCCAGTCACCCCGATACAGTGCGGCCAGCGCAGCCGAGCCACCGGTGAGGGCGCGGAACATGCCCAGGTCGAGCTCATCGCAGAATGCCGACATCTCGCTGATGTAGGCCTCGGCGCGGTCCAATTCGCAGCGCAGTACCGCGGTCCAGCAGATCAACACCCCCAGCACCCCAGCGTGTTCGGCCATTGCCGGCTCGCGCAACGTCTCGCGCCACACCGTCTCGAATTCGTCCCAGCCGACGCCGCTGCCGAACAGCGACATCATTGCGAGGTAGCCGCGTGCTCGCAGCACGACCGCGGGCTCGTCCAGCTGGATGCCGAGAGCCCTTGCGCGCGACGAATACTCAACGCAGTCAGGGTCCAAGGTCAGCGCGGCGGCGTGTGCCACATTGATAAGCGACCAGGCGAGCTGCGGGGTCGGTCCGAGATCTTCCAGCAGCCGCAGTGCCGCGCGGCCTGTCTCGATGGATTCCGCGGTGCGCCCCAGCGGCGCCAGCATCCGCGACAGCCCAATCAGATCCTCGCCCTCGGCGAGGCGATCGCCGAGCTTGCGGCGCAGTGCGATCGCCTCATGCCATGACGCCAATGCCGCATCCGCCAACCCGCACAGGTAACTGCAGAACGCGTGTCGCTCCAGCCAGAGCGCCTTCTGCCCGGCCGGGACGGCATCAGCGTGGCGCAACGCCAACGCATACAGCTGTGTGGCTTGGCGGTTGGCACCAAGTGCTGAGGCCCGCTCGGCGCCGGCTGGGGCGTAGCGGATGACCGCGTCGGTATCGTCGGCCTGCTCCGCGTGAAATGCTAACGCGGCCAACATGTTCGGGTCGATCGGCGGCTCCGCCAACGCGGTCAGTGCCCGTTTGTGCCACGCCTTGCGCTGAAAGTCGGGGATTTGCTCGGCCGCCCCGCGCCGGGCCAACTCGTGCCGAAAGCCCACGGTGTCGGCGTCGGCGACGAGCACCCCGGCGTCGAGGCATTCGGTCAGTGCCGCCGCCGCGCCGGGGCATAGCGCTTTTACCAGCGCGGGGCTGGTGCGCGGTCCGCACACTGCGGTCGCGTGCGCGATCTCGCGCCCGCTCGGCGATAGCCGGGCCAGCCGGCCGGCCACCGCCTCAGACACACTGCGCGGCAAGCCGCCCTCCGCGAGGGCGTCCGGACCGGCGGCTAACACTTCGGTGACGAAAAACGGGTTCCCACCGGTGATTTGATACAACGCATCGGCGTTGATCCCGCTGCCCGCGGCCAGCTGTGCCACCGCCGTCGCGCTCAGCGGGGCCAGCGGGATCCGCGTCACCGCTGCTGACGTGGCCAGGTCGCCCAGCAGCACCGCCAGTGGGTGCTGCGGGCCGATCTCGTCGTCGCGGTAGGACACCACCAACATCACTGGCAGCGCGTCGATGCGTCGGGCCAGATAGCGCAGCAGATCCAGGGTGGCGCCGTCGGCCCAGTGCAGGTCCTCGATCACGCACACCCACCGGGCGCCGTCGGTAAACAGGTCGAGCAGCCGGGCATATATCGCTTCGGAGTCACCGGCGTCGATCGCCGCGCGCACCCGGGCCGCCCGCTCCCCGGCCAGGCCGGCGAGCATGTCGATCAGCGGGCCCAACGGGCGCGGCGTGGCCAGCGCATCGCACCACCCGCGCAGCACACGGGTGCCCGGAACGAGCCCGGCGGAAAACCGGGCGATCACCGCGGTCTTGCCGACCCCGGCCTCGCCGCGCAGCAAAACGATCCGCCCGCTGCGCGCGGCGGTCCGCCGGCACCGGTCCAGCTCGGCCAGCACCGTGTCGCGCTCGAGGAGCCGATCCACCTGCGCACCACCTCTCGCCTGACCGCCAATATCAGGTATTCACCCGATGTGCCGAGACCGGTCGGGCCAGCACACTACGCAGGAAGCGTGGCGGGCGGCTCTGCCGGCGGTCAGCAAAGCGGCATCGGATCAGGACGCCCGCAAATCTTATCCCGGCAGACCTCCGCTCACGCTCACATCAACCACACAAAATTAGGAGTCCGAACATGAAGCGCCGCGGTATTCAAGCATCGTTGGGCGTGGCTGCCGGAACGCTGGCCGCAGCGCTGATTTCGACGGCACCCGCACGTGCCATCCCCCCGCCGGACGTCACTGATGACCTCAACGAGATCGTGGCGGCCGACCAAGTCGCAATCCAGTCCCTATTCAGCTTCGACACGACGACCCTGACGACTGCAATAAACACCGAAGACTTTTTCCTCAACTCGGCATTCACTAATTTGAGCGAAGGTAACATCGCCGGCGCCCTGGACAATTTCGGTGTGGCAAATACGACGATCATCGATGCACTAGCGACCGTGAACGAGGAGAACACCGTCACTTTTGCAAGTTTGTACTCCGCATTGCCGCTCGAGCTGTTTAACGCTTTTCAGCCGGGCTGACGCCGCGCCTGATCTGGAGGCATGAACGCAAATATCAGGTATTCACCCGATGTGCCGGCGCCGGTCGAGTGAGCACAATGCCTTGCGAGATCACGCCATCACACATCAAGGGGAGGGGGCGACATGATCAAGGATCAGCGCCGCCGCATCACAATGGCTTTCGGCGCAGCCGCCGGCGCGCTCACGGTCGGTGCGTTGCTGCCGATGGCCGTCGCTGTCGCCGACGAAACCGGGTGGGTGCCGGACCTAACCACCTTGAGTCCCACCGAGGTATCGGGGTTCCCGCCGTACTCCCCGGAAGTGATCATGGGGCACGAATCCTGGAGTCGATTCGACTTCACGACCAACCAGGTGACGGTTCCCGATCAACTACTCGGTACCGACACGGAAACCATATTCGGGGCCTTCACCAACAATGATTTCTCGAATGGCGACATTACCGTCGACCTTGCCAACTTCGGAGGCGGCTGGGGGAACGAATGGATTGAGTTCTCGAACAGCACAGTGGCTTCTGATCTGCTGATCACCCCGTTCGGGGACTTCCCGCTCATGGGGACCTTCTTCTAAA
>DATNFI010000092.1:0-12534 GCA_035606475.1 Mycobacterium sp.
GTGGCTTTAGAGCTGCCAGTCGTTGGAGCCGTCGTGCCGGGAGTAGGTGCCGCCACTGGTGTGGGTCACCACGATCGGATCTCCGGCGTTGACGTTGTCGAAGAACCACTTCGCGTTGGACGGGCTGATGTTGATGCAGCCATGACTGACGTCGCGCTTGCCTTGGTCGTCCACCGACCACGGCGCGCTGTGCACGAAGTCGCCGCTGTCGTCGAACCGGACGGCAAGCTCGACGGTCGTCTTGTATCCGTACGCCGAGTTGACCGGAACGCCGTAGGTCGAGGAGTCCATGACGACCGACGGCAGCTTCTCCTGGACGTAGTACGTGCCGTTCGGGGTTTGGTGGCCGCCGGATGCCATCCCCATCGACATCGGAATAGTCTTCTCCACGGCCCCATTTCGGGTGACGGTCAGCTGGTGCGTGGCGTCGTCGGCCGTGGCCAGCAGGGTGTCACCCGTCTGGAAGGTAGAGACGGCCCCACCCGCGTCGACGGTCACCGCGGTGTGCGCGGGCCAGAAGCTCAACGGGCGCCAGCGCAGCTGCGTCGGCTTCATCCAGTAGAACTTGCCGTCGACCGGCGGATTCGACGTGATGTGGACGGCGTTCTCGGCGGCGCCGGCATCATCGACCAGCCCGGGAAAGTTGATGATGATCGGCTGGGCCACACCCACCGTTGCTCCGTTGGCGGGGAAGATCCCCGGCGGAGGTGGGCCCGGAGGCGGCGGAGGGGGGCCCGGGTTCTGGCCCGCCCCCGGATCGTCGGGTGGCGGATCTGCCAGCGCGGGAGCCGCGCCCAGTACTAGTGACAGGCCCAGTATCGAGGCCAGTCCGGTTGCCTTCAGAGCGGCGAACATATGTTGTCCTCTAGTCGCTTTCTGGCTAACGGCCCGCGCGCGCCAGGTCGACAGGACCCCCGTTGTGGGCCAGATCGATGACGTACTGGTTCACGAAGGTCCCCGCCGGCGGGTCACCTTTATCGCATGACCCGTCGGATTCGCCGGGGCGCTTGATCCATAGGTAGGCGTCGGCATGGGCGCCCCCGGTGGCCGCGGTCGGCGGTGTGCCGAGTGCCCGGCCGGCGGGGTTGCACCAGTCGAGTTTGGAGGCGGGCGCGGGTCCGGCGCCGTTGCGCGACGTGTCGATCACGTAGTGCGAACCGTTGGTGAGTCCCGAAATCGCTTCGCCGTAACCGATTTCGTCTTCGGTGGTGAAGAAGTTCGCGACATTGAGGCTGAAGCCCCGAGCGTGGCCGACACCGGCTTTGTTGAGCCTGTCGGCCATGTCCGCCGGGCTGTGCCACTTCAGGTGTCCGCCATCGACGTACACCGCCGCGGCCGGGTTGCGGGTGAGCGTGTCGACGGCGTAGCGGATCAAGTCGTAGCGTTCTTCACGCTGGCCACCTGACAGGCAGTCGGCCATCGCCAGCGCGTCGGGTTCGACGACGATCGCCGCCCTCGAGGCGCCCACTTGGGACGCGATGGTGTCGATCCAGCCGCGGTAGGCATCGCCCGATCCCATGCCGCCGGCGGCGAAGTTGCCACAGTCGCGGTGCGGGATTCCATAAATCGTCAAGACCGGAATGGCGCCGGCCGCCGCCGCGTCCCCGGTGTACTTCGCGACCGTCGACGCCGACGAGCCCGGGACGATCCAGTACGCCTGGGGCGTATTGGCGACCGCGGTCAGTTCAGCGCTCGGCGGATCGGCGTGTTGGGCGGCGCGCATCGCCGCCGAGGTGGGGTTGACGTAGAAGGGGGCGCCGGCCAGGGGGTTGGCCGCGTCGGCCAAGCGCACCGCCGGCGCGCGATGCGTCGGTGCCGGATCGGTCATGACGCCCATGGCGACAATGGCGGCGACAGTGAGAAGGGGGGAGATCGATCGCATGGCTGCACCAGCGGAGAACATCACCTATGGAAAATTAGTGCATGGGACAGCGAGCGCCAATCGGGGCCGTAACTGACGACGTGAACTCGGGATGGCCCTGCCGTGACGTCCGGAGATTCGCGGTGTCGCTGCGCCCAGAACGGGCTACACATCAACGGTGAGCAACCACCACGTGAACCTGACCCCGCAGGAAAACTCGTTGATCGGCGAGAGCCATCCCGACGCGCTGGAGCGCATGGATGAGAAAGAGCTCAAGGAACTGCAAAGCCGCCTGCGGATCGCTCGTGAGAAGAACTTCAGCCTGCTGAAGCGCCAGGGTGCGGCCCGAGTGGAGGCCGAAGGTGGTCGCGGCGCCGCCCAACCCGCCAACGAACGACGTGGCGAAAAGGTGGAGGTCTTCGACGAGGCGCTGGCGCGAGTGAGTCGTCGCCTCGACGCCATTTAGGGGCGCCTGGCGACGAATCCGGTGAACTTCGCTCACGAGTTCCGGGCGTGGTGGATAGTCCGCGCTATGAGCGAAGACGCGTTTCCCGATGTCCGATGGGGTCGTGACCCCGGACGGCTTGTGTTGCGACCAATCACCGCCGTCCTCGGTTCGAGGGTGGGCGCCTGGTGTGTTCGGAAGTTGACACCGTTGGATCACCGACTTCTGCGGCGAAGCCGTGGCCGCTTCACGATCTTCGGTCCGGTCGGTGTGCCACTGCTGCTGCTCACGACCACCGGCCGCAAGACGGGGCAGCGGCGCGAGATACCGCTGACCTACTTGCGTGAAGGCGACCGGTTGTTCTTGGTGGGCAGCAACTTCGGGCAGACCCGTCATCCGGCTTGGTCGTCGAACTTGCTGGCGGATCCCAACGCATGGGTGACGATGGGCGGACACGAGATACCTGTCGTCGCCCAGCGGCTGACCGGGTCCGAGAGTGAGCGCATTTACGAGAGTTTTGCCGACTACGCCAGCAACTATGCCGCGTACCGCAACCGAACCGACCGCGACATAAGGGTTTTCGAGTTGGCGAAGCGCTAACGCTGAAGCGGTTGGCCGTCTCAGGGCACTAGGACGACCTTGCCGACGTTCTCGCGCGCGGCCAGAATCCGGTGTGCCTCAGGCGCATCGGCGAACGGCACCGCCGCGTGCACGACCGGGGACGCTGTACCGTCCGACAGCGCCGTCGACAGCGGGCCGATCCACGGCTCCAGCGTCCCGCGGTCGTCCCACAGCCGCAGCATGTTGATGCCAACCACCGTCTTGGAGTCGCTCATTTGTGAGATCAGGCTGAGGCCGCGCAGCATGGCCAGCGCCTGCGGCGCCGCCCGCAGCAGCGACCGCTTCTCGCCCTGCTGCAGTGCCGAAAGCCCGTAGGCGACCAGCCGTCCACCGGGGCGCAGCAGATCGAACGACCGCTTCAGCGACGTGCCGCCAAGCCCGTCGAGCACCATGTCGTAGGGCCCCAGGCCTTTCCACCAGCCGTCGCGGCGATAGTCGATGGCCTTGTCGACACCGAGCACCGCAAGCTGATCGTGCTTGCCCGGCGACGCGGTGCCGTGCACGATCGCGCCCGCCGCCTTGGCGAGTTGAATCGCGGCGATGCCGACCCCGCCGGCCGCGGCGTGCACCAGGACCTGCTCGCCGGCGCGCAACGAGCCGTAACCGTGCAGCGCCGCCCACGCTGTGGCGTAGTTGACCGGCACCGCGGCGCCCTGCTCGAAGCTCATCGAATCCGGAAGCGGCACAGTGTCATTGGCCCCCGCGTTGACGATCTCGGAGTAGCCGCCGAATCGCGTTCCCGCCAGCACCCGTTGGCCGACCCGGGTGGGATCGACGCCGTCGCCGACCGCCTCGATGGTGCCGGCCACCTCGTAGCCGACAACGCTGGGGACTTTGGGTGCGTCGGGGTAGAGGCCGACGCGGGCGAGGTGGTCGGCGAAGTTCACGCCGGCCGCGCGCACCGCGATGCGCACCTGCCCGGCCGCCGGTGGCCCAGGGTCGGGGCGATCCTGCACCTGCAGCACCGACGGGGGACCGTGCTTGGTGATGACCACCGCGCGCATGGCTACACGTGACTTGCGACGAAATCCGCGGCTTGGGCCGGCATCCCGGAATGCGGGTAGGACAGATGCGCGGCGGAATTCATCTCCTCCGGCGTCGGGATCGACAAGCCCGCGTCGGTGGCACAGATCGCATCGCCGGGCGCGCACATGTCGATGGTCTTCGCGCCGTACCACGGGCTGGCCGTGGTCACCGACTGCCTCAAGTACCGGTCGGCGGGATTACCGAAAAAGGCAAGGGCCGCAACGTGATTCGCTACATCTTCCGGCACCGTTTTGGGCTCGAACCCGGCGATCGGAAACTGGGCGATGGTGACCTGGTCGATCACCATCGAACCCTGGGAGTATCCGCCGAGCACCAATTTGGTGTTGGGACAGCTGGCGGCCATCGACATGACGTGAGCATTCGCATCGTCGGTGCCCGCGTTGACGGACGGGACGAAATCGGGGGTGGCGGGGTAGTTGACCGGGTAGACCGCGATGGATCGGCCTCCGACGTGCGTGCGCAGCGCATCGACGAATTCCTGGCCGACCACGCCGACGCCGGGCGGCTCGCCGGTGGCCCGCGCGAACGTCACGTCGATGTCGGGGCAGGGCGCCGCGGACGCGGTCGCGGACAGCGTTGGTGCGCCGAGCGGCGCCAGCATGGTCGTCACTATCAGGGCGCCCGCCAAGTGGGCGATCTTCCGCGCGCTCATCCGCTTATGCTGGCATATCTGCGCCCCGGGCGGGGGTCCTTATCGGTCAGCCCGGAGGTGCGAAGAACTCCAGGGCCACGCCGTCCGGGTCGCGGAAGCTCAGACCCGAACCGTAGGACGCGTCGACGATTCCCCCGTGCTGGATATGGAGCTCGTTGAGCCGGTCCATCCAGGTTTCGAGTTCGGCCCGGCTGGCGCAGCCGAAGCCGACGTGGTCGAGGCCGACCCGGAATTCGCTGAACCGTTCATCGGGTGCCGGATGCTCGTGCTGGTGGATGCCGAGCAAGGTCCCGCCGTCGAGGACCCACACCAGATGCCGGAATCCCGCGGCCGTGTGCTCGTCGATCACGGGGTCGGCGTTGAACAGCCGGCGGTACCAGGGGCCGCTGACCGCCATGTCGCGCACCGTGAGTGCGACGTGATTGAGTGCCGGAAAAGCCATGACTGGGGTCTCCTTCTGACCGGGTGCCAGTCGGCGGGCGCGGACGGGCGGTTCAAGTGTGACCTACGTCTCATCTTTCATTCCAGGGTGGCGAGCGCCACATTTACTTCGGCTGACTAATTAGGCAAGCTTGCTACATGACTTCGCAGCTGGCTTCCAACCGCAAAGACTCCGACGTTCTGCCCAAGGACTTCGACGCCACCAACGGACCCGTGTTCCTGCAGCCGTGGTTCTGGCTGGCCATCGTGGGCGTGATCGGCATGGTGGCCCTCACCGTCTTCGGCTGAGGCTCACACCACCCGCCATCCTCGGCGGGCGCGCAAGCGCATGTCCCAGAGGTAGAGCCGATAGCCGAGAATCCACGCTTGATGTGGGATAAGGCGGTCGGCCAACCGCAAGGCAGCAATCAACCACGCGAAGCGGCGCTGCTGGGATTCTGACCAACCCAACTGCATCAAGCTGCGGAACTCCGGGGGCAGAAAGCCCGTCGTCGCGAACACGTTGAGCGGTCCGGCGAGCGCGCGCAATGGCCAGGGCAGAAATGCCATCGCCGCGACGCCGCGCAGATGCTCGCGGACCGGGGGATCGATCCGTAGGTCTTCCAGCGACCGCTTCCAGTAGTCGTCGAACGCGACCCGGTCCGGTGGCCACATTGATTCGCGTACCTGAAGCGTGGTGCCCAGCCGCCGGGCGTCCAGATAGACCGCATCGGCGGCCGCGTCGTCAAGCGGGCCGTACAGGTACTCATGCTGGTCGACGAAGTAGCGGTACAGGCACGCCGCGACCCACAGTTGCAGCGCGGGATCGAAGGCGTTGTAGGACACCGGACTCGACGCCGTCGAGCGCACCTGCCGATGCGCGGTGTCGACGGCGGCGCGGATCAGCGCGCGGTCGGATTCGGTGCCGATCGCCGCGACGGCCAGATACGTCCCGGTGGTCCGGGCCCGTTTGAACGGATGCTTGTAGACGTTGCCGCTGTCAACCGGGCTTTCCAGCACGCCGTAGCCGACTCCCGGCAGGGACAGCTGCATGATCACGTTGGCCGCTGGCAGCAGTGCTGCCGCCGGATTCAGCAGGTCAGCGATGCGGGTGGGTTGTCGCTTCATCGGTGGCCAGGCTCCATGAGCCGAGTAGACCACGTGTGAGACGCTGCCGGAGTGTTTGGCACCACGCGGCGGACCCGGGTTGTGGGTGTGCTGTTGGGCTATCTGGCCGACCTCGTGCTGGGCGACCCACGGGCCGGTCACCCGGTGGCCGGATTCGGCGCTGCGGCAAGCGCGCTCGAGCGTGTCACCTACCGCGATAGCCGGGCCGCGGGCGCGGTCTACGTCGCCGTGCTGGTCGGTGCGGTGAGCCTGGTCGGCGTCGCGGTCGAGCGGCAGGCCCGCCGCTGCGGGGCGTTCGGGTCGGTGGTGGTGACCGCGATGGCGACCTGGGTTGCACTCGGCGGAACATCGCTGACGGGCGTCGGATCAGCGATGGGCGAGTTGCTCAGCAACGATGACCTGGTCGGCGCCCGCCGGCTGTTGCCGTCGCTGTGCGGACGTGACCCGGCGACGCTGGATGCCGCGGGGCTGGCCCGGGCGACGGTGGAGTCGTTGGCCGAGAACACCTCCGACGCGCAGGTGGCGCCGCTACTGTGGGCGACCGCAGGCGGTGTGCCCGGGGTCCTCGGATACCGCGCCGTCAACACCCTGGACGCGATGGTCGGACACCGATCACCGCATTATGCCCTATTCGGTTGGGCTGCAGCCCGATTGGATGATGGAGCCAACTATGTCGCGGCGCGGTTGACGGCGGCGCTGGCGGCGCTGTGCGCACCGATAGTCGGCGGCTCGCCGTTGCGTGCGGTGCGGGCGTGGCGCCGCGATGCGGGCCGTCATCCCAGCCCGAACGCCGGTGTCGTCGAAGCGGCATTCGCCGGCGCATTGGGCGTCCAGCTCGGCGGCCCGACCCAGTACCACTACGAGCTGCAGATCCGCCCGGCCCTCGGCGACGGTCTGCCGCCGACACTGGCCGATATCCAACGCGCCGTGCGGCTTTCGCGGGCCGTTCAGGCGGCTGCGGCGTTAGCGTTCGCCGGCTTCAGCGCCGCCGTCCGTAACGGTCGGTGAGTTTGTCTTCGACCGTCATCGGCGTTGGCTTGTCCGCGGTCTTGGCGCCCTGCGCCTTTTCGGCCCGGCGGGCCTGCACCTCGGCATACACGAAGTAGCCCAACAGGATCGGCGCGATCACGCCGAAGGTGATCCACTGGATGCCATAGGACAAGAAGGGACCCGCGTCCAGGTGGGGCAGGGCGATGACGCTCAGTCCGCCGGGTTGGTTGTCGACCAGTTGCAGGTACGAGCCCGTCAGCGGGGTGTCGATCAAGGTCGCAATCTGACTGGTGTTGATCGAATACACCTGCCGCACACCGTCGCTGACGAACGACTTTTTGTCCAACACCGGACCCTCGGAATCGCGCAGCCGCGCCGTAAGGGTCACCACATCGCGGGGCGGTGGGGGGATCGGTGGTACCCGTGAGCCGGGCAGCGGCCGCACGTAGCCGCGGTCGACCAGCACGGTCGGGCCGCCGTCGACCACGAACGGCAGCAGCACTTCCATTGCCTGGTCGCCCTCGGCGACCCGCAGCCGGGCCACTACTTGCTTGTCCGCCAGATAGCGCCCGGTCGCCGTCACCCGGCGCCATTGCCCGTCGGGAGCCGATGAATCCTGTTGCGGTAACAGTGTTTTCAACGGCACCGGGTCGGAGGTCAGCGAATGCTGAATCTGGTCGTTTTCCCGCGACGTCTTGGAGTTCTTCCCGAGCTGCCAGGGCGCGAGGACGCTGAAGCACAGGTAGGTGAACGCGATCACCACGATGGCCAGCGCAATCCAGCCCGGCCGCAGCAGGAAGGCCAGCCGGCGCATCAGCCGGGCCCGTCCTTCGCGAGCCGTTCGTCGACCCAGGTGTGCAGCCCGGGCAGCGACGCCTCGATGGCGGCGAAGGTGATTTCGAAGTCGTGGTTGTCGCCGTAGTAGGGGTCGTCGACGTCGAGAACGAACGCGCCCGATCGGGGGTCGAAGGATCGCAGCATCCGGATCCGGTCGGCGTCGACCCCGAGTTGCCGAAGAAGCGGCACGTGGTTGCGGGCCAGCGCGATCACCAGGTCGGCGCTGATGTGGTCGATATCGACCTGCGCGGCGCTGTGGTCGGTCGGGTAGCCGTGGGCGCGCAGCACCCGGTTGGCCCGCTCGTCGGCGGACTTGCCGACGTGCCAGCCGGCGGTGCCGGCGCTGCTGACCCGCACGGCGTCGTCCAGACCGCGCTCGGTGATCTGATGGGCAAACATCTTCTCCGCCATGGGCGATCGGCAGATGTTGCCGGTGCACACGAACGTGATGTGCAGCTGCTCAGACACCCAATGCCTTCCGTAATTCGTCCATCGTCGCAACGTGCACGGCGCCGCTGGGCCCATCGGCGAAGTCGCCCCGGCCGTAACCCCAGCCGACCACGACGGCGTCGATGCCGTGCGCGGCCGCACCTTCGACGTCGTGGCGGCGATCGCCCACCATCAGTACCCGCTCGGGCAGCGGCTGCAGTTGCGCCAACGCGTGCGCGAGTACGTCGGCTTTGGCGGCGCGGGTGCCGTCGACGCTGGCGCCGGCGATCACATCGAAGTGTTCGTCGAGACCGAAGTGGGCCAGGATGCGCTGCGCGGTGGGTTCGGCCTTTGAGGTGGCCACCGCGAGACGTACCCCGGCGTCCCGCAGGTCGGCCAGCAGCGGACCGATGCCGTCGAAGAGGCTGTTGATGGCCCAGCCTCGGGTGGTGTAGTCGGCGCGGTAGGCGGCGATCGCGGTGTCGGCGTGCTCGCCCAGCCCCATCGCCTCGAAGGTGTGATGCATCGGCGGCCCGACGATCTGGCTGGCCAGGTCGCCCTCGGGCACCGCGGCGCCGATTTCGCCGAGCGCGTGGCGGAAGCTGGACACGATGCCCTCCGCGGAGTCGGTCAAAGTGCCGTCGAGATCGAAGATCACCAGGTCTGCCGGAACCGTGCCTGTCACGTGCCCATTGTCCTCGATGCCGTCGCCCGCCGGTGATCGTGTCCCGATACCGGGCCTCGTGGGTGGGTCGTTACTGTCTCAGATGTGGCGAATCTGGAGTCGAGCGCGTCGTTTCCGCTCGCTGCGGCGCGCTACCACGGCGATCAGGCCGCTGAACCCGGCATGCTCGATTTCGCCGTCAACGTCCGGCAGGCCCGGCCACCTAGCTGGCTGACGGATCGGCTGGCTGCCCGGTTACCCGACCTGGGGCGATACCCGGGAGCCGACGACGAGCGCGCGGCTCATTCGGCCGTCGCTGCCCGGCACGGCCGCGCCGTCGACGAGGTCGCGGTGCTGGCCGGAGCCGCCGAAGGATTCGCGTTGCTGGCCAACCTGCGCCCGACGCTTGCGGCGCTGATCGCGCCGTCGTTCACCGAGCCGGACGCCGCGCTGCGGTCGGCGGGCGTCGCGGTTCGGCACGTGGTGCTCGACCCGCCGTTCGGACTGGCCGGTGTACGGGTGCCCGACGAGGCCGACCTGGTGGTGGTCGGCAACCCGACCAACCCCACGGGGGTGCTGCATACCCGTGAGCAGATCCGGTCGCTGCGGCGCCCCGGCCGCATCGTGGTGGTGGACGAGGCCTTCGCCGACGCGGTTCCGGGCGAGCCGGAATCGCTGGCCGGCGAGTCGCTGCCGGATGTGCTGGTGTTGCGCAGCCTGACCAAGACGTGGTCGCTGGCCGGGCTGCGGGTGGGCTACGCGCTGGGTGCGCCGGACGTGCTGACGCGGCTGACCGCGACCCGCCCGCACTGGCCGGTCGGCACCCTGCAGCTGACCGCGACCGCGGCATGCTGTGCGCCCGAGGCGGTAGCGGAGGCCGAGGCGGGGGCCCGGCGGCTGACGGCGATGCGCGCCGAGATGGTGGCGGGCTTGCGCTCGGCCGGCATCGAGACCGTCGACGGCGACGCGCCGTTTGTGTTGTTCACCGTCGGCGACGCGGCGCTGATGCGAAAGCATCTGCACACCAAGGGGATTGCCGTTCGCCGTTGCGACACGTTCGTCGGCCTGGACGGCCACTACCTGCGTGCCACGGTGCGAGCGGAGTGGCCACTTCTGGTCGAGGCGATCGCGGACAGCGGGGTGGCGCGATGACGGTTCGACTGGGCGCGGTCATCGAGACGCTGGATGCGGCGTACCCGCCCGGGCTGGCCCAGCCCTGGGATTCGGTCGGCCTGGTCTGCGGCGACCCCGACGAGGCGCTGAGCTCGGTGACTATCGCGGTGGATGCCACGGCGGCGGTGGTCGACGCGGTTCCCGACGGCGGCTTGCTGCTGGCCCACCACCCGTTGCTGTTGCGGGGAGTGGACACCGTGGCCGCCAGCACGGCGAAAGGTTCGTTGATTCACCGCCTGATCCGTTCTGGCCGTTCATTGTTCACCGCGCACACCAACGCCGACTCGGCGTCGCCAGGTGTCTCGGATGCGCTGGCGCACGCTCTAGGGTTGACCGTCGAGGCGGTCCTGGAGCCCGCGCCGGCCCGTCAGGAACTCGACAAGTGGGTGATTTTCGTTCCGGTGGAGAATGCGGACGCGTTGCGGGAGGCCATTTTTGCCGCGGGCGCCGGCCAGATCGGCGACTATTCGCACTGCGGCTGGAGTGTCACCGGCACCGGACAGTTCCTGCCCCACGACGGCGCGAACCCGGCGATCGGCAGCATCGGCGCGGTGGAACGGGTGGTCGAGGACCGGGTCGAAGCCGTCGCGCCCACGCGGCTGCGACGGGAGGTGCTGGCCGCGATGCGCGCCGCGCACCCGTATGAGGAGCCGGCCTTCGACGTCATCGCGCTGGCGCCGCTGCCCGGCGATGTCGGGCTGGGGCGGATCGGATCGCTGCCGCAGCCAGAGTCGTTGAGCGCATTCGTCTCCCGGGTCCAGGCGGGCCTGCCGCAGACGTCGTGGGGGGTGCGGGCCGCGGGCGATCCGGACAAGACCGTGTCGCGCGTCGCGGTGTGCGGCGGCGCGGGCGACTCGCTGCTGGGCACCGTCGCGGCTGCCGATGTGCAGGCCTATGTGACGGCGGACCTGCGCCATCACCCGGCTGACGAGCATCGCCGAGCGTCCGAAGTGGCGCTGGTCGACGTGGCTCACTGGGCCAGCGAATTCCCCTGGTGCGAACAAGCGGCCGACGTGCTGCGGTCGGCATTCGGATCCACGTTGCCGGTCCAGGTGTCCCGAATTCGCACCGACCCCTGGAACGTCGACAACACGGGCAGGGGAGTGGACGCATGAAAGCCGAAGTCGCACAACAACGATCGCTGCTCGAAGTCGCCGAGCTGGACGCCGAACTGGCCAAGATGGACCATCGCGCCGGCCACCTGCCCGAGCGTGCCGACACCGAGCGGATTCAGACCGAGCAGATCGCCGCCAACGACCGGCTGGGCGCGCTGCAGATTGCGTTGGAGGACTTGGACACTCAGGTGTCGCGTTTCGAGTCGGAGATCGACGGCGTACGCCAACGCGAAGACCGTGACCGCTCGCTGCTGCAATCCGTCGCGGACTCCAAGCAACTCTCGGAGCTGCAACACGAGTTGGAGACCCTGCAGCGTCGCCAGTCCAGCCTGGAGGATTCGCTGCTGGAGGTGATGGAGCGTCGCGAGCAACTGCAGACCCAGCAGGCCGCGGAAGTGGCCGTCATCGAGGAGCTGCAAGCCGGCCTGGCCGCCGCACAACACGCGATCGACACCACACTGGCCGACATCGACCACCATCGCCGAGTCCATGCGTCGCGGCGCGACGAACTCACCGCCGCTCTGGCTCCCGACCTGCTCGCGCTCTACGAACGACAGCGGGCCAACGGTGGCCCCGGGGCGGCGTTGATGCAGGGCGGCCGCTGCGGGGCGTGCCGCATCGAGATCGACCGTGGCGAGCTGGCCCGGATCTCCGCAGCCCCGGAAGACGAGGTGCTGCGCTGCCCGGAATGCAGTGCAATCATGTTGCGGCTCAAGGGCATAAACCGGTGAAGGTTGTGGTCGAGGCCGACGGGGGGTCGCGCGGCAACCCCGGACCGGCCG
This sequence comes from Mycobacterium sp., assembly GCA_035606475.1. Lineage (GTDB taxonomy): Bacteria > Actinomycetota > Actinomycetes > Mycobacteriales > Mycobacteriaceae > Mycobacterium. The sequence goes on from DATNFI010000092.1 coordinate 12,165, forward strand.
GCTACGGGTCGGTGGTGTGGAGCGCGGACCGGTCGATCGTGCTGGCCGAAGCCAAGCAGGCAATCGGGCAGGCGACCAACAATGTCGCCGAATATCGCGGCCTGATAGCGGGTTTGGAAGAGGCGGCCAATCTGAACGCGACCGACGTCGCGGTGTCGATGGATTCGAAGCTGGTCGTCGAGCAGATGTCCGGACGGTGGAAGGTCAAGCATCCGGACCTGGCCGAGCTGAACGCCCAAGCTCGTTCGCTGGCTTCGCGATTCGACCGGATCAGCTACACGTGGATCCCGCGGGCCGAGAACTCCCACGCCGACCGGTTGGCCAACGAGGCCATGGACGCCGCCGCGGAGATCTCGGCGCAGGCCGACGC
>DATNFI010000093.1:0-2034 GCA_035606475.1 Mycobacterium sp.
ACAGCGGCGTCACCGTCAACGCCGTCACCCCCGGCGCCGTCGACACCAGCATCCGCGTCGGCTCCACCGACGAGCAAGAAGCCAAACTCGCCAGTGACATCCCGATTGGCCGGGTGGCGACCACCGACGAAGTCGCCGCCGTCATCACCTTCCTGTCCAGCGACGACGCCAGCTACCTGACCGGTACCACCATCGATATCAACGGCGGTAGCCACATCCACTGAGCCCGCTCGCCGATGGTGTGTAGTCGAAGACCCGTGATGCCGCTGACGTGACAGCAGGGCTGAGTGTCTGCGCACAACTGCCCCTGAGTAGGGACAAAGGACTGATTCCGTGTTCACGAAAGTATTGGTAGCCAACCGGGGTGAGATCGCGATCAGGGCGTTCCGTGCTGCCTACGAGCTGGGGATCGGCACCGTGGCGGTGTATCCGGTGGAGGACCGAAACTCGGTGCATCGCACCAAGGCCGACGAGTCCTACCAGATCGGGGAACCCGGTCACCCCGTCCGCGCCTACCTGTCGGTGGAGGCCATCCTCGACGCCGCCCGGGCGGCCGGCGCGGATGCCATCTACCCGGGGTACGGGTTCTTGTCGGAGAACCCCGACCTGGCCGCCGCGTGCGCGCGGGCGGGCATTACCTTCGTCGGCCCCTCGGCACAGGTGTTGGAGCTGACCGGCAACAAGGCCCGCGCTATCGCGGCGGCGAAAGCGGCCGGGCTGCCGGTGCTGGCATCCTCAGAACCCTCCACCGATATCGACACATTGATGGCGGCGGCGGAGTCGATGACGTTCCCGGTGTTCGTCAAAGCGGTCGCCGGCGGCGGCGGCCGCGGTATGCGCCGGGTCGGCGAGATCGCCGGGTTGCGCGACGCCATCGAGGCCGCAGCGCGCGAGGCCCAATCGGCGTTCGGGGACGCGACGGTGTTCCTGGAGCAGGCCGTCATCGAGCCGCGACACATCGAGGTGCAGATCCTCGCCGACACCCACGGCAACGTCATCCACCTGTTCGAACGGGACTGCTCGGTGCAGCGCCGACACCAGAAGGTCGTCGAACTGGCGCCGGCCCCGAACATCTCCGCGCAACTGCGGTCGCGACTGTGCTCGGATGCGGTGGCCTTCGCACGCCAGATCGGCTACTCGTGTGCGGGGACCGTCGAATTCCTCGTCGACAAACACGGCGACCACGTGTTTATCGAGATGAATCCGCGCATCCAGGTCGAACACACGGTCACCGAGGAGATCACCGATGTCGACCTGGTGCAGGCGCAGCTGCGCGTCGCGGCGGGGGAGACCCTCGCTGACATCGGACTCGCGCAGGACAACATCGCGATCCGCGGTGCCGCCCTGCAATGCCGGATCACCACCGAAGACCCCGCGAACGGGTTCCGCCCCGACACCGGCCGTATCACCGCGTACCGAACCGCCGGGGGAGCGGGCATCCGGTTGGATGGGGGCACTGCGTTGGGCGCCGAGGTGTCGGCGTACTTCGATTCGATGCTGGTGAAGCTGACCTGCCGCGGCCGCACGTTCGAGGCGGCCGTCGCCCGGGCCCAACGCGCGGTGGCCGAGTTCCGTATCCGTGGTGTGGCCACCAACCTGCCGTTTCTGCAGGCGGTTCTGGCCGACCCCGATTTCCGGGCCGGTCACGCGACGACGTCGTTCATCGAGGAACGCCCGCAGTTGCTGACCTCGCACACCTCCGGCGACCGGGGCACCAAGATTTTGACCTATCTCGCCGACGTGACGGTGAACCAACCCCACGGGCCCAGGCCGTCGGCGGTGTATCCGAACGACAAACTTCCCGCCATCGACCTGAGCATCCCGGCGCCGTCGGGATCGCGTCAGCGTCTCCTCGAGCTGGGGCCGAACGGGTTCGCCGCGGCGTTACGCGCTCAGAAAGCGCTGGGGGTCACCGACACCACCTTCCGCGACGCGCATCAGTCATTGCTGGCCACCCGGGTGCGGACGTCGGGGTTGCTCGGTGTCGCCGGCCACGTGGCACGGCTGACACCGCAGTTGTTGTCGATCGAGGCG
>DATNFI010000094.1:0-22052 GCA_035606475.1 Mycobacterium sp.
AGTCCATCCGCTCATGCAATTCCTGCCATGTCATGCCGGCAACGCTATGGAAGCCCGACCGCCGCGGCATCGTGCTGGAGTTCGGTTTTCGTCGTCCTACCACGGTCGCACCCGGACTCCTACTGCAGCAGGATGTGTGAAGCGACAAAGCCTTCTACGATGATCCGATGACGCGGGCTGTGCCTCGATACGTGCGCGATCGGCTTCGGGCGCGCACCGAGCTGATCCCGGTGGGGTTCTCCTGGACATTCGTGCTCTTGGTGGACAGTAGTCTGATCTTGATCGTGCTGGCCTCGACCGCGCAGCGCGCCACCCGGGAGGATCTGCCGGCGGCGTTAATCGCTGCAGTTGTTGCCGTCTCGCCGTTAGTGCTGTTCTTCGCTGTCGCAATCAAATTCAGCCCGGGGCTGACCTGGACCACCTCCTATTCCGCCGTCATCATCTGGCTGTTCGCTACATCGACACCGATCAGAAGTGATGTCGCGCCCATACTGCTCGCGTTGATGCTCGGGGTCGTCGGAGCCCTTGCCCCAGTGGTCTATGGCGTCCTTGCTCTGGGGTCTGCGGTGGGTCTGCTGGCGGTCGCTTCGGCTGCACACCGGCTCGACGAGTTGGCGTTGTATGTCAGCTGCGTCGCGATGGGCTGGCTGGTCGGCGCACTAATGCGCATTCAGGCGCAGCTGCTGGTCAAGCAGCAGGAGATGCAGGCCGATCTGGCCGAGCATGCCGCCGCCGACGAGCGGCGCCGCATCGCCCGCGAGGTCCACGACGTCATCGCCCACTCGCTGTCGGTGACGATGCTGCACGTGACCGGGGCGCGGCGGGCGCTGCAGCAGGACGGCGATATCGACGACGCGGTCGCCGGATTGGTCGATGCCGAGCGACTGGGGCGTCAGGCGATGGCCGACATCCGACGCACGGTAGGCCTGCTCGAGACCGGCCCCACCAAGATGGCGCCCGAACCCGGTATCGCCGACATCCCGAATCTGGTCGACGGTTTCGTGTCGGCCGGGCTGCCCGTCACGCTGCATACCGAGGGCCGCTACGAGCGCGTCTCGGCTGCGGTGGGCCTGGCGCTCTATCGGATCACCCAGGAGTCGCTGGCCAACATCGTCAAGCACGCATCGGCATCGAAAACCGATGTTGGGCTGCTTGTTTCGCCTTCACACGCGTCGTTGTCGGTGATCAACACCCTACCCGTCACCGTACCTGCCGCGCCGGCATCGCAGAGCGGTCGTGGCCTTCCCGGGATGCGTCAGCGAGTCGAACTTCTCGGCGGAATACTCGACGCCGGACCGTGCCGTCAGGGATGGTCCGTGCGCGCCGAAATCCCGATCAACGACGCGAACACCTGGCGGTGTGGGCGCTGAGATGGGCAACCCCGACATCACCGTGCTGCTGGTCGACGATCAGGAACTGGTCCGCTCCGGGCTGCGCCGGATTCTGCGCCGCAAGGACGGATTCGTGATCGTCGCCGAATGCAGCGACGGCGACGAGGTCCCGTACGCGGTGGCCGAACACCATCCCGACGTGGTGGTCATGGACCTGCGGATGAAGCGAGTCGATGGCATCGAGGCCACCCGCCGGCTTGCCGCACCCGAGTCGCCACCGGTGCTGGCACTGACCACCTTCAACGACGACGAGCTGCTGTCCGGCGCGCTGCGCGCGGGCGCGTCGGGATTCGTGCTCAAGGACTCCTCGGCCGAGGAGTTGATCCGCGCGGTGCGCGCGGTGGCGCAGGGCGACAGCTACCTCGACCCGGCGGTCACGTCGCGGGTGCTGAGCACCTATCGCCGCGTCGCCGGGGAGCACCGCCCCGACACCGTGGCCGAGGTGACCACCCGCGAATGCGATGTGCTCCGGCTGATCGGGCAGGGCCGCTCCAACACCGAGATCGCCGACGAGCTGTGCATTTCCGAGCTGACGGTGAAAAGCCATATCGGCCGGATCTTCGTCAAGCTGCAGCTGCGCGACCGGGCGGCCGCGATCGTCTACGCGTACGACCACGGACTCGTCGCACCGCGCACCCCGGGTTAGGCCCGACGGATTTTCTTCAGCCAAGATGAAAAACTTCCCAAAATGAGCCTTAACTTCAGATAAGAAGATTCGGTGAACGGACACCAGCGACTCGCGAAAGTTGCCACCGTCGGCCTGATGGCCAGCCTCGCCGGCCTGTTGAGTAGTCAGAGCGCCCACGCTGACGAAACTCTGCTCGGCCCGCTGGCGGGAAGCGATACGGCGATCATCCTCGGCGGGACCACCGAGCCGACGCCGTCGACCGCCTTCGCGCAGACCGCCGAGAACCTGTACCTGCATGCGCTCGGGTTCGATAACGGCGCAACGTCCTCCACGGTCTGCGACATGATCGCGACCGACCCGTGCAGCGCACCGCTGCAGGTGCTGACGACGCCGGAACTGATCCAGCAGGGCCCGAGTAGCCTCACCGCCGCCGACGACGTCGTCCTGGCCGTGAAGAATGAATTCGAGGCCAACCCAGGCGCTTTCAGCGCCGAGCACCCGCTGACCATCTTCGGCTACTCACAGAGCGCGACCGCCGAGTCGATCGCCATGGCCCGACTCGAGGCAGACGGCATACCTCAGGCCGATCTGCATTTCGTGTTCATTGGCGACCCATCGCTGGCGGACACCGGAATCTGGCCGAACCTGGTCGCCGACATGGACGGAATCTTCGGGACCAGTCTGACCAACACCCTTCTCACGGATCTCGGCATGGACGGCGTCCTCGGCAACGTGACGCCGGATGACATCTACCCCACGACGATCTTCACGCTGGAGGGCGACGGGGTTGCCGACTTCCAACCGGACTTCAACGACGGCGGGCTGTTAGAGCCGTTGATCCGCCTGTTCACCACGCACGTCGAGTACCTGGGATTGACACCGGAGGAAATCGCCAACGCGACCACGACCGTCGACAACCTGATCACCAACGTCGACATCCCGGACACCTTCAACGACACCGCCGCGTGGCTGACCGCGGTGTTCGAGGGCGGCGCCGCCAACAGTGGATTGCTCGAGAGCGTCTTCAACTCGTTGGAGTTCTACCTCACCAACACGTTCTGACGGTTAGACGGCGACCTCGTCGCCGACGTCGCCGATGATGTTGCGCAGCACCACCCGGCCATCGGCGAGGTGGTAGGTCGCGCCGACAACCGCCAAGTCACCGGCGGCGACCGCAGCGGCAATAGCCGACGAGCGTTCAACGAGTTGCCTGCCGGTCTCGACCACGTGGCGCGCCTCGAACTCGTCGGCCCGAGTGAGGCCTTCGCGGCGTCCCAGCAGTACCGACGGCGTCACGCGTTCGACGACGTCGCGCACATAACCGCCCGGAAGAACCCCCTCGTCGAGAGCGGTCAGCGTCGCCTTCACCGCGCCGCAGCTGTCATGGCCGAGCACGACGATCAGCGGCACGCTAAGCACGGTTACCGCGAACTCGATCGAGCCCAGCACCGCGGAGTCGATCACGTGGCCGGCTGTCCGGGTCACGAACATGTCCCCTAGGCCCCGGTCGAAGATGAGCTCGGCGGCCACCCGGCTGTCGCCGCAACCGAACAGCGCCACCGTCGGCTTCTGCCCCTTCGCGAGGCTGGCCCGGTGGTCGACACTTTGGCTCGGGTGTTGAGGCTGGCCGGCGACGAACCGCTCGTTACCCTCTTTGAGTGACTTCCACGCGCTTACCGGACTCGTATTAGGCATGGCGCATATTCTGCCGCAGGCGGCTGAGACATCCCTCCTAACGCCGAGTGAACTTCTCGACTGGTACGACCGGCACCGGCGCGACCTGCCCTGGCGAAAGGCCGATGTGACGCCGTGGCAAATCATGGTGAGCGAATTCATGCTGCAGCAAACGCCGGTATCCAGAGTGCAGCTGATCTGGCTGGACTGGATTGCGCGGTGGCCGACTCCAGCTGCGACGGCCGCGGCCGGCGCCGGCGAGATTGTGCGCGCCTGGGGCAAGCTCGGCTACCCGCGCAGAGCCAAACGCCTGCACGAATGCGCGATCGTCATCGCACGCGAACACGGCGGCGAGGTTCCGGACGACGTCGAGGTCCTGCTGACCCTGCCGGGCGTCGGCAGCTACACCGCCCGCGCGATCGCATGCTTCGCCTATCAGCAGTCGGTGCCGGTGGTGGACACCAACGTGCGCCGGGTAGTGGCCCGAGTGGTGCACGGCAAGGCCGATGCCGGATCGGCATCCGCGGTCCGCGACCACGCCGACGTCTCGGCGCTGCTGCCCAAAGATTCGACAGCGCATACGTTTTCCGCAGCCCTGATGGAATTGGGCGCCACGGTATGTACGGCTCGAACGCCGAAGTGCGGCCTGTGCCCGCTGAGCGTCTGCCAGTGGCGTTCGGCCGGCTTTCCGCCGCCGGAAGGCCCGGCCCGTCGACCACAGGGCTACGCCGGAACCGACCGGCAGGTTCGCGGCCGGCTGCTGGACGTATTGCGCGGCAACGATTTACCGGTCACCCGCGATCAGCTCGACGTGGTGTGGTTGCGCGACACCGTGCAGCGCGATCGGGCCCTGCAGTCGTTACTGGCCGACGGCTTGGTGGCCAAGACCAGCGACGGACGGTTCGCCCTGGCCGGCGAAGAAGGCTAAACCAGAAACGACTCCACCGCGCGACGGTATGCCTGCGGTGCGTCGTCGTGCACCAGGTGTCCGGCCTCAGACACCCGTAAATATGTTGTGCGGTGGCCATTCTCGCTCATGGCCTGCATCTGACCGGCGGGCGCCACCGAGTTGCCCGCCTCGATGAGCAGCGTGGGTGACCGCACCGCCTGCCACTGCGCCCAGTAGTCACGGGTTCCCCATTCCGCGGCGATCTCGATCCATCGCGACGTATGGCCGTGCAGCCGCCACCCAGTCTCGGTTCGATCGAAGGCTTCCAGGAAGTACCGGCCCGCCACATCGCCGAATTCTGCGAATACCCTTTCAGCGGACTCGAATTCGACCGGCAAGCTGTGCAACCAGGGTTCCCATGGACCGGTGGTGCGGCCGCGGAAGTCTGGCGCCATGTCCTCGACCACCAACGACGAAACCAGGTCGGGCCGCTCGGCGGCCAGGCACCACGAGTGCAGGCCGCCCATCGAGTGTCCGACCAGCCGAACCGCAGTGCCCAGCGCGGCAACGGCGTCACCGAGGTCGGACACGAAGCGTTCGGTGCTGATCGGGAACGGATCGTCGACATCGCGGCCGCGGTGCCACGGTGCGTCGTAGGTATAGACCGCGCCGAGCTTGGTCAACCACGGCAGTTGACGCGACCAGGTGCTGCCTCGACCCATCAGGCCGTGTACCAAGACCACCGGGTCACCGTGCCCACCGCGATGGGTTAGCAGATCAGCGGCCATCCACCTATCTTCGCGCGCTTTGGGTCGACTGTGGCCGGCGCGGTAACCTTGGGCAATGCCAGTGGTGAAGATCAACGCAATCGAGGTTCCCGCAGACGCCGGCCCCGAGCTCGAGAAGCGGTTCGCCCACCGCGCACACGCAGTCGAGAACTCGCCGGGTTTCCTGGGCTTTCAGTTGCTCCGCCCGGTCAAGGGCGAAGACCGGTACTTCGTGGTGACGCAGTGGGAGTCCGAAGAGGCATTCCTGGCCTGGGCGACCGGACCTGCCATCGAGGCGCACGCCGGCCATCGGCAGAATCCGGTGGCGACCGGTGCGTCGTTGCTGGAATTCGAGGTTGTGTTAGCCGTTGCCGGATCTGGCCAGTAAGCCCTGTAGGCGCTCGCGCCGTCACCGGGTCGCAGCACTGGCAGCCACCGCGCTACTGATCACCCTGACCCCGGGCTGCGCGCCGCCGCGGACCCCGTCGGCGAACGCCGCCGGCAATAGTCGGCAGATCGACATGCGGACCCCCGCCGGTCTGCGCGCTCAGCAGACGCTGGACATGATCAACTCGGACTGGCCGATCGGCCCCGTCGGAGTCGGCACGCTAGCGGCTCCGAAGATGGCTACTCAAGTCCAGACGATGATGGAAAAGCTGTGGTGGGACCGGCCGTTCACGTTGCGCGGCGTCGACATCAAAGCGGGTGCGGCCACCCTGCAACTGACCACGTCTTACGGTGCGGAACAAGAGATTCGGATCCACACCAACGACGACACGTTGGTTGACGGATTCGACCTCACCACGCTGGCACCGAAGATCTCGTCGTGGAGCGACGTCGACGCGGTGCTGGGCAAGACCAAGGCCCGCTACTCATGGCAAGCCACCAAAGTCGATGACGGCCACTGCGATCGGGTGGCCGGGACCAACACCGACCTGTCGCTACCGTTGGCATCGATCTTCAAGTTGTATGTGCTCTACGCCGTGTCCGACGCCATCAAGGCAGGGACGGTGTCCTGGGACGACCAGTTGACGGTGACCGAAAAGGGCCGGGCAGTGGGTTCCAGCATGGATCTACCTGCGGGAGCCCAGATTTCGGTGCGGACCGCGGCCGAGAAGATGATCGCGACGAGCGACAACATGGCGACCGACATGCTGATCGAGCGGGTCGGTCCGCAAGCGGTTGACGCCGCACTGGCCGCCACGGGTCATCACGACCCGGCCGCGATGACGCCGTTTCCGACCATGTACGAGCTGTTTACCGTGGCCTGGGGCCGCCCGGATCTCCGCGAACAGTGGAAGCACGGCACGCCAGCTGACCGGGCCGAGATGCTGCAGCGAGCCAATTCTGCGACCTACCAACCGGATCCGTTCCGCGCGCACGTACCGGCATCGGAATCCGGCGCGGAATGGTATGGCAACGCCGAAGACATCTGCCGGGTGCACGTCGCACTGCAGGCCGGCGCCGTGGGACCGGCAGAACCCGTCAAGAAGATCTTGGATACCGCGACGGGGATCAATTTCGATCGCAACGAGTGGCCCTACATCGCCGCGAAAGCCGGTGGCCTGCCGGGCGATCTGACGTTCAGCTGGTACGCCCTCGACAAGACCCGGCAGCCGTGGGTGGTCAGCTTCCAGCTGAACTGGCCACGCGACCACGGGCCGGCCATCACCGGCTGGGTGCTGCAGATCGCCAAGCAGGTCTTTGCGTTGCTGCCCACCCAACGCTGATCGTGCGCCCCTCACTCGGCCGCCTCATGGCGACCTGGAATCGCCGCGACTACCTCGAAATCGGTGCACTGCTCGGTGTGATCGCACTGATGCACGTGGTCGGCTTCGCGGTACTGGTGTTCGCGATCGCCCCGCATCACTATCGGGCCGGCACCCAGATCTTCGGGGTCGGATTGGGCGTCACCGCATACCTTTTCGGGCTGCGGCACGCGTTCGACGCGGACCATATCGCCGCGATCGACAACACCACGCGCAAACTGATGTCCGACGGCAAGAAACCCAAGGCCGTGGGCTTCTGGTTCGCCATGGGCCATTCGACAGTGGTGCTGGTGATGGCGGTGCTGATCATGGTCGGCGCGCGGATGGTCGGCACCCTGGCCGACGAGAAATCGCCGACCCGTCATGTGCTCGGAATTGCCGGAACCTTGGCCTCCGGGCTGTTCCTCTATCTGATCGCGATCATCAACGTGATCGCGATGGTCGGGATCTACCGCGCATTCGCCAGGCTCCGCCACGGCTCGTATTCCGACAGCGAAATCGAAGCGGCACTTAATGATCGGGGATTCTTCGCCCGCCTGTTGCGTCCGATCATGAACCGCATCACGCGGTCGATCCAGCTGTATCCGGTTGGCGCGCTGTTCGGCCTGGGATTCGACACCGCCACCGAGGTAGCACTGTTGGCGCTGGCCGGAACCGGCGCTGCGGCCGGCCTTCCGTGGTACGCCGTGTTGGTGGTGCCGCTACTGTTCGCGGCGGGCATGACGCTGATGGACACCCTGGACGGACTGCTGATGACGGTGGCCTACGACTGGGCGTTCATGCAGCCGGTGCGAAAGATCTTCTACAACTTGGCCGTAACCGGCCTTTCGATCGCGGTGGCACTGTTTATCGGATCAATCGAACTGCTGTCGATACTGCACGACGACCTGCATTGGGACGATCCGATTACCAGCTGGATCAGCGGCATCGACCTGAACAACGCCGGCGTCGCGATCGTGCTGCTGTTCGCCGTCACCTGGATCGGTGCGGTCACCTACTGGAAGCTGGCCGACGTCGAGGCCCGCTATCGGCCAGACCGTCTCGAAAGTGCAACTGCCGACGCATTTCTCGAGTGAAGCTGTCGGCAGTTGCACCCTCGGCGCGACTACTTCGTGGTGGTCGTCCCTGTGGTACCGGCCGCGTGCGCACCGGTGCTTGCCAGGTCGGGCTCGGCAGGCTTGTGGTGCCCGACGAAGGTGAACACCGCATCCTCGCCGGAGCCTTCGCCGTCCCAGTTGTCCACGTCGACCGTGACAATCTGGCCCGGGCCGACCTCTTCGAACAGGATCTTCTCGGACAGCTGGTCCTCGATCTCCCGCTGAATGGTCCGTCGCAGCGGACGAGCTCCCAGCACCGGGTCGAAGCCCCGCTTGGCCAGCAGCGCCTTCGCCTTGTCGGTGAGCTCCATGGCCATGTCCTTGGCCTTCAGCTGCTTGCCGACCCGGCCGATCATCAGGTCGACCATCTCGATGATCTCTTCGCGAGTCAACTGGTGGAAGACGATGATGTCGTCGATACGGTTGAGGAACTCCGGGCGGAAGTGCTTCTTCAGCTCGTCGTTGACCTTCTGCTTCATCCGCTCGTAGTTGTTCTCACCGCCACCCTGGGTGAAGCCCAGCCCGACCGCCTTGCTGATGTCGGAGGTACCCAGGTTGGACGTGAAGATCAGCACGGTGTTCTTGAAGTCGACCGTGCGGCCCTGTCCGTCGGTCAGGCGGCCGTCCTCGAGGACCTGCAACAGGCTGTTGTAGATCTCCTGGTGCGCCTTCTCGATCTCGTCGAACAGCACCACCGAGAACGGCTTGCGCCGCACCTTCTCGGTGAGCTGGCCGCCCTCTTCGTAGCCGACGTATCCCGGTGGGGCACCGAACAATCGCGATGCGGTGAACCGGTCGTGGAACTCACCCATGTCGATCTGGATGAGCGCGTCGTCGTCACCGAACAGGAAGTTGGCCAGCGCCTTGGACAGCTCGGTCTTACCGACACCGGACGGGCCGGCGAAGATGAATGAACCGGACGGGCGCTTGGGGTCCTTCAACCCGGCGCGGGTACGACGGATGGCCTTAGAAACCGCCTTGACGGCGTCTGCCTGGCCGATGATCCGCTTGTGCAGTTCGTCTTCCATCCGCAGCAACCGGGTGGTTTCGGCCTCGGTGAGCTTGAACACCGGAATACCCGTCCAGTTACCGAGCACCTCGGCGATCTGCTCTTCGTCGACCTCCGCAACGACGTCGAGATCGCCTGAGCGCCACTGCTTTTCACGCTCGGCACGCTGGCCAACCAGCTGCTTTTCGCGGTCCCGCAGGCTGGCGGCCTTCTCGAAGTCCTGCGCGTCGATCGCGGACTCCTTCTCCCGGCGGGCGTCGGCGATCTTCTCGTCGAACTCGCGCAGGTCTGGCGGAGCCGTCATCCGGCGGATTCGCATCCGCGCGCCGGCCTCGTCGATCAGGTCAATTGCCTTGTCCGGCAAGAACCTATCGTTGATGTAACGGTCGGCCAGGGTAGCTGCAGCCGCCACCGCTCCGTCGGTGATCGACACCCGGTGGTGCGCCTCGTAGCGGTCACGCAGGCCCTTGAGGATCTCGATGGTGTGCTCCACCGTGGGTTCGCCGACCTGCACCGGCTGGAAGCGGCGCTCCAGAGCGGCGTCCTTCTCGATGTACTTGCGGTACTCGTCGAGGGTCGTCGCACCGATGGTCTGCAGTTCGCCACGGGCCAGCTTGGGCTTGAGGATCGACGCCGCGTCGATCGCACCTTCGGCCGCTCCGGCACCGACCAGCGTGTGCAACTCGTCGATGAACAGGATGATGTCGCCGCGGGTGTTGATCTCCTTGAGCACCTTCTTCAGGCGCTCCTCGAAATCACCGCGGTAGCGGCTGCCCGCCACCAGCGAACCCAGGTCGAGGGTGTACAGCTGCTTGTCTTTCAGCGTCTCGGGGACCTCGCCGTGGACGATCGCCTGCGCGAGGCCTTCGACGACGGCGGTCTTTCCGACACCGGGCTCACCGATCAACACCGGGTTGTTCTTGGTGCGCCGGGACAGCACCTGCATGACCCGCTCGATTTCCTTCTCGCGCCCGATGACCGGGTCGAGTTTGCCCTCCATGGCCGCCGCCGTCAGGTTGCGACCGAACTGGTCGAGCACCAGCGACGTCGACGGGCTGCCGGACTCGCCGCCGCGGCCACCGGTGCCGGCCTCCGCGGTTTCCTTGCCCTGGTAGCCGCTCAGCAGCTGGATGACCTGCTGGCGCACCCGGGTGAGCTCGGCGCCCAGCTTGACCAGAACCTGGGCGGCGACGCCCTCGCCCTCACGAATCAGTCCGAGCAGAATGTGTTCGGTGCCGATGTAGTTGTGGCCCAGTTGCAACGCCTCGCGCAGGCTCAGCTCGAGGACCTTCTTGGCGCGCGGGGTAAATGGAATGTGGCCCGAGGGAGCCTGCTGGCCCTGACCGATGATCTCCTCGACCTGACTGCGGACACCTTCCAGCGAGATGCCCAACGACTCCAGCGACTTGGCCGCTACCCCTTCGCCCTCATGGATGAGACCCAGCAGGATGTGCTCGGTGCCGATGTAGTTGTGGTTGAGCATCCGGGCCTCTTCTTGCGCCAGGACGACCACCCTGCGGGCACGGTCGGTAAAACGTTCGAACATTGGCGGTTACCTGCTCTTCCTCACCATCGGTACTTCGTGTTCGTCGGCTTCTGCGCCGACACCGCGTACCTGCCATCCACTGTAGTGGTCGACCGGCCGGGCTTCCTACCTTGCTGTCGCTGAGCCACCTCGAGGTTCCCGGCAATAACGCAGTTCAACAAAACAACGCGGGAAAACAGTTAATCGTTTCCCGCGTTGCCTGTAGATCAGTTCGCCACCAGCGAAAGCTGGCTCAACCCATCAGGTCGCGGCGTGAAATGCGTCAATCACGTCGGCCGGGATACGGCCGCGAGTTGACACGTTGTGTCCGTTCCGGCGGGCCCAGTCACGAATTGCCGCGCTCTGCTCGCGATCGATGGCGCCACGGCCGCGGCCGGAGCTGGAACGTCCGCGACGACGGCCGCCGACCCGGCGAGACGCTTCCACCCACTGCTTCAGGTCGTTGCGGAGTTTCGTCGCATTCTTGGCCGAAAGGTCAATCTCATAGGTCACGCCGTCGAGACCGAATTCGACGGTTTCATCAGCAGCGCCTTCACCGTCAAAATCATCGACAAGAGTGACGGTCACTTTCTTCGCCATTGGCTGAGCCTCACGCTTTCTTCTTAGACACTTGCCATACATGGCACGTGCTCCGACCGCCCCCGCCGGACAATCTGCCATATAACGACGAGTAATTCAATACACCCGCCACAGAACTGCTCAGTTGCTATGCGGACGCACAATAGGAAATAATACCGTCTCTCTTATTGACAGCCCGGTCAAAGCCATCAGCAGCCGGTCGATGCCCATTCCGGTTCCGGTGCACGGCGGCATAGCGTGCTCCAACGCAGCAAGGAAATCCTCGTCGAGCACCATTGCCTCATCGTCGCCGGCGGCTGCCGCCCGCGCCTGCTCAGCGAATCTTTCCCGTTGCACCACCGGGTCGATCAATTCCGAGTATCCCGTGGCCAGCTCGAATCCGCGGATATAAAGGTCCCACTTCTCGGTGACCCCGGCAATGTTGCGATGCTGACGCGTCAATGGTGTTGTCTCGACCGGAAAATCCTTGACGAAGGTGGGCGCCGTCAACGTCGAGCCGACGGTGTGCTCCCAGAGTTCCTCGATCAACTTGCCGTGGCCATACCCGCGGTCGGTCGGAACCTCAACATCAAGTGACGCTGCGATAGCGAGCAAGCGATCGACATTGGTGTTCGGTGTGATCTCTTCGCCAAGAGCCTCTGATAGTGATGGATACATTTCTATCGACACCCATTCTCCGTCGATGTCATAGACGCTGCCGTCAGGCAGAGAGAGTTGTCGAGTACCGATCGCCTCGTCAGCCACCTGTTGAATAAGCTCACGGGTTACAACGGCAGAATCGTCATACGTTCCATACGCTTGATAGGTCTCCAACATGGAAAATTCGGGCGAATGTGTGGAATCGGCACCTTCGTTTCGGAACACCCGGTTTAGTTCGAAGACCTTGTCGAAACCACCGACGACGCAGCGCTTCAGGAACAGTTCCGGAGCGATCCGCAGGTAGAGATCGATGTCGAGCGCATTGGAGTGCGTGACGAACGGGCGTGCCGCCGCGCCGCCAGCCAAAGTCTGCAGGATCGGCGTCTCGACTTCTAAAAAGCCGCGCTGCTCCAGGGCGTTACGCAATGCGCGAATGACGGCAATCCGCTGGCGGGCAACCGTGCGCGCCTCGGGGCGCACGATCAGGTCGACGTAGCGCTGTCGCACCCGCGATTCTTCACTCATCTCTTTGTGCGCCACCGGCAGCGGCCGCAATGCCTTGGACGCCATCTGCCAGCTGTCGCCGAGCACGGACAGTTCACCGCGCCGCGAGCTGATCACCTCGCCGTGGACAAATACGATGTCGCCGATATCGACATCGGCCTTCCACTGGTCAAGTGCTTCCTGTCCGACGCTGGCGAGGCTGAGCATGACCTGCAATTGGGTGCCGTCGCCTTCTTGGAGGCTGGCGAAGCACAACTTGCCCGAGTTGCGCGCGAAGACCACCCGGCCGGCCACCCCGACGACGTCACCGGTCGTCGAATCGGCCGGCAGATCGGGATACTTGGCGCGGATCTGGGCCAAGGTGTGGGTGCGCGCGACTTCGACGGGATAGGGATCGCGGCCCTCGGCCGCCAGGCGCTCGCGTTTGTCCCGGCGTATCCGGAACTGCTCGGGAAGGTCTTCTTGCGGGTCCCGAGGGTCGGCGGCGTTCACGACCTGCCAGCTTAAAGGAGGCCCGCGCCGCGGGTGTTCGCGGCAGTCAGCGTGCTGTCTTGAGCCGGCCGCGCTGGCTGTCCCGGTTGCGCTCGAATACCAGCCGCAGCCCCTGCAGGGTCAGGTGCTGGTCGTAGTGGTCGACGGAGTGCAGCTCGGCTAGTAACAGCGGCGCGGTGTGGCCAGTAGCCACCACGGTGACGTTCTCACCGGAAAAGCCGTCGACGTCGTTGCGAATCCGGCCGACCAGACCGTCCACCAGACCGGCGAAGCCGAAAACCGCGCCGGCTTGCATGCATTCGACGGTGTTCTTGCCGACCACCGAGCGGGGCCGGGCCAGCTCGACCCGTCGCAGCACGTTTCGGGCCGCCGCGGCGTCCGAAGACACCTGCAGCCCCGGGGCGATCGCGCCACCCAGGAATTCGCCTTTGGACGACACCACGTCGACGCAGATCGACGAACCGAAGTCGATGACAATCGAGGCCGTGTTGTATTTCTGAAAAGCCGCTAGACAGTTGACAATTCGGTCGGCACCGACCTCTTTGGGATTGTCCACCAGCAGCGGGATTCCGGTTCGCACACCGGGCTCGATCAAAACGTGCGGCACCGTCGGCCAATACTGCTCGAGCATCAGGCGCACTTCGTGCAGCACCGAAGGCACCGTCGACAGTGCCGCAGCTCCGGTGAGCTGCTCCGAGTCGTCACCGATCAGCCCGTCGATAGTCAGCGCGAGCTCGTCGGCAGTGACCTCGGCTTCGGTCCGAATCCGCCACTGTTGCACGACCTTCGCGTGCTCCTTGGTACCGGAGAGCAGTCCGACGACGGTGTGGGTGTTGCGGACGTCGATGGCCAGCAGCACGACTAGGCGTCTTCCATTGGGGCCGGCTTCATCGCGGCGAGACCAGCTCGCCCGCATCGGCCGGCACGAATGCCGGGTCGTTGCCCAGATCGATCGCGTTGTTCTCGGCGTCCACGAAGACGATCTTGGGCTGGTAGGCACGCGCCTCGGCGTCCTCCATCTGGGCGTAGGCGATCAGGATCACCAGATCGCCGGGGTGCACGAGATGCGCTGCCGCGCCGTTGATCCCGATCACACCGCTACCACGCTGGCCGGTGATCGCGTAGGTGACCAGTCGGGCGCCGTTGTCGATGTCGACAATGGTCACCTGCTCGCCCTCGAGCAGATCGGCCGCATCCATCAGGTCGGCGTCGATCGTCACCGAGCCCACATAGTGCAGGTCGGCGTGGGTGACCGTCGCCCGGTGGATCTTCGACTTGAGCATTGTCCGTAACATCAATTCCTCCAATGTGATTCGAGGGATACGGCGGAGACTGCGGGCACTCGCCCGTCGACGCCAACGGTGGTTCCGATTTCGATTCCGATGTTGTCCAGGAGTCTGGTCGTGCCGAGCCGGGCCGCGACCAGCAGCCGTCCGGCGCCGGTGACGGGAGCCGGACCCAATGCGCTGTCGCGCACTTCGAGGTAGTCCACGTCGATCGCGGGCACCGCCGAGAGCGCCGAGCGGGCCGCGTCGATGGCGGCGTCCGCGCCGGCGGGTGCGGCATGCGAGCCGGCCAGCAGCGCCGCCGACAACAGGCCGGCCAGTTCGCGTTGTGCTGCGTCGAGGTAGCGGTTGCGCGACGACATCGCCAGGCCGTCGTTTTCGCGCACGATCGGCACGCCGACGACCTGGACGTCGATGTTGAGGTCGGCGACCATCTGACGGACCAGCACAAGCTGCTGATAGTCCTTCTCGCCGAAGAAGATTCGGTCAGGCGCGACGATCTGCATCAACTTGCAGACGACCGTGAGCATGCCCGCGAAATGAGTGGGACGCGCGGCGCCCTCGAGCTCGGAACCCAGCGGCCCGGGATACACGGTAGTACGCGGTCCCTCCGGATACATCGCCGAAGCGCTTGGAGTGAAGGCGATTTCGACGTCTTCGCCGCGCAACAGCTCCAGGTCCGCCGCCATGACCCGTGGATAGGCGTCGAGATCCTCGTCAGCGCCAAACTGCAAAGGGTTCACGAAGATCGAAACCACGACCACCGATCCGGGCACGCGTTTGGCGGCCCGCACCAGCGCGAGGTGGCCGTCGTGCAGAGCACCCATGGTCGGCACCAGCATCACGCGTCGACCGGTGTGCCGCAGCGCACGGCTGACATCGCGGACGTCGCCCGGGTTCTCGTAGACGTTGAGTTCGCCGGCGTTGAACTTCGGCGGCCGTTGGATGCTCATCGGGCCAATACCTCGAGCACGTCCTCGGGGGCGTGCACCTTCTCGGCGGTGCGGATCGCATTCACCCGGTAGGCCTGCGCGAGCTGCGGGTCGACGCTCTGCAGCGCGCGCAGGTGCCCGGCGACCACTCCGGCGTCGCCGCGGGCGATCGGGCCGGTGAGTGCCGCCTGACCGCGCTGCAACGTGTTCTCCAGGGCCGCGCGCGCCAGCGGTCCCAGGATCCGCTCGGCGATGCCGCCGGGCTGATTGTCGACGAGCTGCTGGCCGAGCAGTTCGGTGCCCGAGACCGCGGCCCGCAGCGCATCCAGCGCATCGGTGACCACGGTGACGATGTGATTGCCCGCGTGGGCCAAGGCCGCGTGATACAGCGTGCGCTCCTGCTCGGGCACCCGGAACGGCTCGCCGCCGATCTCGAGTACCAGCGACTGCGCGATCGCATAGCCGACTTCGTCGGCGGCGGTGATCCCGAAGCAGGTGTCCGGCAACCGGGAGATGTCCTCTTGCGCGCCGGTGAACGTCATCGCCGGGTGAATGGCCAGCGGTATGCAGTCTTCCAGCGGCGCCAGCACCTCGACGCCGTTGACGCCCGAGGTGTGCACGACGATGGTGCCTGGCCGCACGGCCGCGGTGGCCGCCAAACCCGAGACCAGCCCGGGCAATTCGGTGTCCGGTACCGCCAACAGCAACAGCTCGGCGCTGCCGGCGACGTCCGGGACGGGCGCTATCGGGGTGTCGGCCAGCCGGCGCCCGGCGCGCAGCCGGGAGGCGCGGGAAACCGCGCTGCAGGCAACCACGACATGGTCCACGCGTTCCAGCGCCACACCCAACGCGGTGCCCACCCGGCCGGCGGAGATGATCCCCACCTTGAGCCGAGCCGGGCGCAATCCGTCGAACTGCACCATCGCAGACGACCCTCACAAGTCCTCTTGGTTTCGTTCCAGTCCCGCGTAGCGGGTACCGGACGGTCGATAAGACTTTACCGCGCAGTGCGGCTGAAATGCTGTGGTGTTCGCCTCAGTCTTCGCGGCGCCGGCGCCGCCCGCCGCCCTCGGACGGGGTGCTCTGCAGGCGCGCCAGCAGATCGGCTACCGACTGACCGCCGGATTGCGGCGCCTCGGCCTCGGATAGCGAGTCTGTGCTGCGATGACGGGCGCTGGCAGGTGGCGGCGGCGACATCGCCGGCTCGCGGTCCGGCACCGGCGGCGGCGGTGGCGGCGGCGGTGGCGGCGGCGGTGACATCGCCGGGGCCGGAGCCGACCCGGCACTGCCCGGCTCGGAGTAGTCGGCAGAGTGGCGGGATCGTGCCCGACGACCCGCTTCCTCCCAGTCCGAGGCCGGTTCGCTGCCCGCCGGCGATTCGCTGGCAGCGCTGGAATGGCGCCCGCGGCGCTCGCCCGGCGGCTCGGCGGGCTCGGCGATGCTCGGTGACCGATGCGACGGCCTGTCCCGGGACGGCCCGTTGTCGTACGCCCACGACGGCGATGGGGGGCCCTCGGGCTGACTGGAATTCCAGTTGCTGCCCGGCGCTCCGGGGGGCAGCCACTGACCCTCCGAGCTGAGCGGTTGCCAAGCGGCCGGTTGCTCCGGGTGCCGCGGCGCCTCGGGCGGCGGCCACGGGATCCGCGGCTGCTGCTGGGGTGGCTCAGGCTGTGGCAGCGGGGGTTGCTGCGGCGGTGGCGCGAATTGTGGTTCGGGCGTGGGAGATTCATCCCGCCGATGGGAGCGCCTCGGCGGCGGCTCGACCCGCTCGGGTCCGGTTGTCGGCTCCGGACCGGACATGGGCCATCCGCTGGGCGGGCCCTGCGGCGGAGCCCAGCCGCGGGCTTCCTGCCGTCGTTCCGCCGGGCCCGCAGGCGGGGCCGGTGCTTGCTGCGGAGTCCATGTGGCGGCCTGGGTTTCCTGGTCGCCGGGCCGCCGATACGAACCGCGGTCCGGCTCGGGAGCCTCGGCCCGGCCCTGGCGCGGCGGGTACGCCTCGTGCGGCTGCGGGGCATAGGTTGGCTGGTAGCTCTCCGCGGCGGGTTGCCGAGGCGGGGTCGGGATCAGCGGTTCCTCGTGCACGTCGATGATCGTGTCGTCGGCCCGTCGCGCCGGGTCTTCGGCCCGTACAGACTGCACCCGGTTGATCCGCTCGCGGGCGCTTTCGCTGTCGCGCTCCCATTCGCTGTAGCCGCGCACGGCCCTGCGTTCGCCTTCCAAGGCCGGGCGGTCGCTGAGCTCGGCGTCGAACAGGATCTCCAGGTTGGTGCGCAGCGCGGCCAGCTCGGCTCGCAGCTCCGACACCTCGTCGTTGGCTTGGGCGCGCAACTCGGTGGCCAACTCGCGACGCAACTGGGACTCGACCGTGAGCTCGTACTCGCGGCGGGCCGAGATCTCCCGATCCAGCTGCAGGTCGTAGACCAGCTTCAGGTCCCGCGCCCGGGCCTGATCCACGTCGCTTTGCCGGCGGTAGATCACCGAGACGAATGCGGCCACGACGGCGGCCCATAACGCCAGAATCACCGCGAGCTTGAGAAGCTCTACCCGGTTGGTGAAGACGAGCGCCGAACTGGCGCCGATGGCCAAAACCAGCAACGCCGTCAGCAACACCCAACCCGGTCTGCGCCCGCTGCGCCGCACGCGGGCGCCGCGGGACAGATCGGTCATGGCCCGACTGTACCGGCCCTAGGTCACTCCGCGTGTCGTCGTGCTCCGGCGTTTCCCACCTGGACTAATTGCGAAAATTGGGTGGTCGCTGGCGCCAGCTAATTTTCGACGCCCTCGCCGTTCTCGGTCGGATCGCCCGGAGATTTACAGCAATGCTGCAACCACAGGGCGGCGGTCACCAAAGCGAGCGCGCTGAGGGCCGCAACCGCGGTGCCGGTGGTGTCCTCGGCGGCGACCCTGAGCCAGGATCGCCGCCGCAGCAGATACGCCAGCACTCCGATCCACCAACCCAGAGCGAGCGCCCCCACCCACGCCGACGCCTGGGCGACGACCAGGCTGCGGGCCACCGCGAGCGGATGCAGCCACCCGGGTCCGTCGCCAATCTCGCCCTCGGCGATTTTGGCCCGCACGTGGCGCCCCCAAAGCGCCTCGGCGACGCCCACCACCAGCAGCGACAGACCCGTCCACACCGTGATCGGCGGAAACCATCGATAAAGCACTGCGACCAGCAGATATCCCGCGACTGCCGTGCCGAGCACCGCTGCCGACAGGTCACGTTTCCGGGTGGGGCCCATCAGCTTTCGGTGCGCGGTTCGAGGACAAAGTCGGTGTGCCGCACGCCGGCTCGATCGGCGGGGTCCAGCTCGGCGATCAGCTTGGCGATCGGTTGCTTTCCGCCCGCCACCGTCAACGCCGCGTCCGGGTCAATGGCCAGCCAGGGAATCAGCACGAAGGCACGCAGATGGGCCAGCGGATGCGGCAGGGTCAGCCCGTCTTCCAGGGAGAACAGCTCGCTGTCGCCTTCGAGCGGCGTCAGGTGGCACGAGATCAGGTCGACGTCGAGGGTGCGCGGGCCCCACTTCTGCCCCCGCACGCGATTCGCCGCGCCTTCCATATCCTGCGCGCAGTGTAGCCAGCCGTGGCCGTCGAGCGTCGCATCATCGGCGATGACCACGGCGTTGAGGAACGGGCCCTGCTCGACACCACCCCAGGCCGCCGTCTCGTACACCGGGGACACCGCTATCACGGCGTCGCCGAGCCGGTCGAGCACCGACTGCAGCCGGGCCAGCCGGTCGCCGATATTGGATCCGATCGACAACACCACGCGAGTCATCAGCGCCACTCCTCCACGCCGACTACGTCGGCGTCATCGTCGTTGGCGGAAGTCATCGGCGCCACTCCTCCACGCCGACTACGTCGGCGTCATCGTCATTGGCGGAAGTCACACCGGCACCACCTGTCCTCGTCCGCCGCGCCGCGATCGGCGCGCCACCACGGCGACGTCGACGAACGTGTGCGGAATGGGGGCCTGCGGCTTGTGCACTATCACCTCCACTGCGTGCACGCGAGGGTCTTTCATGACATCTTCGGCGATCTCACCGGCGACCGTCTCGATCAAATTACGGGCCTGCCCCGCGACGACCGCGGCCGCCCGGTCGGCCAGCACGCCATAGTCGTAGGTGTCTGCCAAGTCGTCGCTGGCCGCTGCGTCCACCAGATCTATCCAGACGGTGATGTCGACGACGAATTCCTGGCCCTCGGCACGTTCGTGGGCAAACACGCCGTGGCTGCCGCGAACTTTCAAGCCGCGCAACTCGATTCGATCAGCCATCCACCCCACCCCGCGTCCACGCCTCGACCACTTTGACAGCATCGACCGATGCCCGCACATCGTGTACCCGAACTCCCCACGCCCCGTGCAGCGCGGCCAGCGCCGACACCACGGCCGTGGCCGTCTCGCGGCCGTCCGGTGGCCGAACCTCGCCGTCGGGACCGGCCAGCAGACTCCCGAGAAAACGCTTACGCGACGCACCCACCAGCACCGGCACCTCGCCGGCCACCAACTCCGGCAACGCCTGCAGCAGCGCCCAGTTATCTTGCGCGGACTTGGCGAAACCCAGGCCGGGATCGATGATCAGCTTGGCCGGATTCACCCCGGCGGCAACGGCATTGTCAACGCAGACCATCAACTCGGCGCGAACCTCGGCGACCACATCGCGATAGGGCGGCACCTGATGCGGCCGCTCGGCCGACACCGAACGCCAATGCATCAGCACCCACGGCACGTCCGCGTCGACCAGCAGAGCCGCCATGTCCTCGTCGGCGCGGCCGCCAGAGACATCGTTAACCATCGATGCGCCGTTCTCCAGAGCCGCGCGCGCAACCCCGGCGTGCATGGTGTCGATGCTGACCGTAATTCCTTTGGCGGCAAGCTCTTTGACGACGGGGACAACGCGGGCCGTCTCGACCCGCGGGTCGATGCGCTGTGCACCGGGGCGGGTCGACTCACCACCGACATCGATGATCGTTGCCCCGTCGGCGACCAACGCCAGCCCTTGCTCAACCGCACGATCGGCATCGAGGTAGCGCCCGCCATCCGAGAACGAGTCGTCGGTGACGTTCACCACCCCCATGACCTGGACGTGCCGGATGCTCACTTGCGCAAAATCAGATCGAGCGCTTCGGCTCGGGATGCGTTGTCGGACTTGAACTGTCCACGTACGGCCGACGTGGTCGTGATCGCACCGGGTTTGCGGACACCCCGCATGGACATGCAGAGGTGTTCGGCTTCGATCACGACGATCGCCCCACGCGGATCGAGTTTGCGCATCAGCGCGTCGGCGATCTGCGCGGTGAGACGCTCCTGAATCTGTGGCCGCTTGGCGTACAGGTCGACCAGTCGGGCGATCTTGGACAATCCGGTTACCCGGCCGTCGTGACCGGGAATGTAGCCAACATGCGCGACACCGTGAAACGCCACCAGATGGTGTTCGCAGGTGGAGTACAGCGGAATCTCTTTGACCAACACCAACTCGTCGTGCTGCTCGTCAAAAGTGGTGTCCAGCACCGCATCCGGATCGGTGTACAGGCCGGCGAACATCTCTTGGAAGCTTCGGGCGACACGGGCCGGAGTGTCCACCAGGCCATGCCGGTTCGGATCTTCCCCGATGGCGTGCAGCAATTCGCGAACGGCAGCCTCGGCGCGCGGTCGGTCGAACACCGCCTTGTTCAGCGTCGCGGTGTGGGAATTCGGCTGCGCCATTCGCAGTCTCCGTTCGTGTCAGCCGTGTGTCGACGGGTTCGACGGGTTCGGGCCACCGCCACCGGGCGGCTCGGCAGCCTGGCCCGCCTCCGGCGCGGGTGCGCCGGGCGGAGGATACGGCGGATACGGCGGGTATGGCTGGCCCGCGTGCTGGTGCGGTGGTGCCGGCCAATGCTGCTGCGGCGGCGGGTACCAGTAACCCGACTGCTGCGGGCCTGGATTCTGCTGGGGCGGCGGCCATCCCGGCGCGTGCCAACCGGCCGGTGCACCGTAGTCGGGCTG
Source organism: Mycobacterium sp. (assembly GCA_035606475.1). Taxonomy (GTDB): domain Bacteria; phylum Actinomycetota; class Actinomycetes; order Mycobacteriales; family Mycobacteriaceae; genus Mycobacterium. The sequence goes on from DATNFI010000094.1 coordinate 21,195, forward strand.
CGTCGAATTCGGCTGACCACCGTTGGGGCCGGCGTGAGAACCGTTGTTGCCGTTGGCATATTGCTCGGCATCCGCTTGTGCGGCATCCCGGGCCGCAGCGGCGATGGCGGCCTTGAAGGCCGGCTCGGCGGCGGGCTTGGGCCACGGCTCACCGCGCTCGATCGCGAGCTCGCCGGGCGTCTTGATCGGCGGCTTGTCCGACGGAATGCGACCACCGAACTCGTCGAAAAGCGTTAGCCGCGGCCGCTTTTCGACGCTCGTGAAGATCGCCTCCAGCTCGGCGCGATGCAGCGTTTCCTTCTCCAGGAGTTCACCGGCCAATATGTCGAGCACGTCACGGTATTCGGTGAGGATCTCCCATGCCTCGGTGTGCGCGGTCTCGATGAGTTTGCGCACTTCCTCGTCGATTTCGCGCGCGACCTCGTGGGAGTAGTCGGGCTGGGTGCCCATGGTGCGGCCCAGGAACGGATCCCCGCCCTCGGTCCCGTACTTGACCGCGCCGAGCTTGGGGCTCATCCCGAATTCGGTGACCATCGCACGCGCGATTTTGGTGGCCTGCTCGATGTCGGACACCGCGCCGGTCGTCGGCTCGTGGAACACCAGTTCCTCGGCGGCGCGCCCGCCCAGCGCCATCACCAGTCGGGCGATCAGTTCGGAGCGGGTGTGCATTCCCTTGTCGTCCTCGGGCACCGCCAGCGCGTGGCCGCCGGTGTTACCTCGGGCCAGGATCGTCACTTTGTACACCGGGTCGATACCCGGCATCGCCCAGCCCGCCAGCGTGTGTCCGGCTTCGTGGTAGGCGGTGGTCTTTTTCTCCTGCTCACTGATGATCCGGCTCTTGCGCCGCGGGCCGCCGAC
>DATNFI010000095.1:0-3284 GCA_035606475.1 Mycobacterium sp.
CGGGGTGCCCAGCACGCGGTCGGCGTGCTTGTCGGTCAGGCCCCGGGTGGCGCCGTTGGTGCCGCCGTTGAGGCGGTGGATGTCTTCGCCCATGATGACGATCGACGGGTCGGTGTCCATCCGCCTGCCCAGCACGGCGGCGATCGTCTCGACGAACTTGCGGTCCTCGACCACACCGCCGAACGTGTCGCGGTCGACGAAGGCGGTGTCGGCGAACTCCGAGAGGTCGCCGCGCAACCCGACGTCGCGGAAGCCGGGGTCGGGCCACTCCGCCGGCTTGATCCGCCGCTGGCCGGGCTTGCCGCCCGGCACGTCCTCCAAGAGCTCGTCACCGAGCTCGACCATCACGGATTTTGCTCGCGCCGTTGCCTTTTCGATCTCGTCCTCGCCGAGGATGCCACGCCGCACGAGGTGGCCCGACAACTGGCGGATCGGGTCGCGGTCACGCCAGGAGCGCTCCTCGTCCTTGCTGCGGTAGCCGAATGCGCTGCCTGCGAACGCGCCGTTCTGATGGAAGTAGCGATAGGTGTCGGCCTCGATGATCGTCGGGCCACCGCCAGTTCGCATGTGGTGCAACGCTTCGGCCATCGCCAGGTGCACGGAAAGTACATCCATGCCGTCGACCCGCCAGCTGGGGATGCCGAATCCCGGCCCGCGCCCCGACAGCCGGGCTTCCCCGGTGGCCTCCTCCACCGTCGTCGACACCGCGTAGTGGTTGTTCTCGATGAAGAAGCAGATCGGCAGCTTCCACGCCGACGCGAGGTTGAAGGTCTCCAGCGTGGATCCGATGTTGACCGCGCCGTCGCCGAAGTAGGTGACCGCGACGGCGTCGGAGCCCGAATGCCGGTGTGCCCAGGCGTAGCCCGCGGCCAGCGGCACACCGCCGCCGACGATCGCGTTGGTGCCGATCGCGCCGGCCTCGTGCCACTGCAGGTGCATCGAGCCGCCGCGGCCGCGGCAGAACCCGCGGGACAGCCCGCAGATCTCGGCCAGCGTGCGCAGCAGCACGGTGCGGACGTCGTCGGGCAGATCGTCGCGCGGGTCGATGCCCTTGGGTGCGACGTGGTTGAGCGCCTTGGCCAGGAACTGGTGGTGCCCGCGGTGGGATCCGTTGACCGAATCCGCACTCGTCAGCGGCAGCACCGAGCCGACCGCGCCGGCCTCCTGCCCGATGCTGGAGTGCGCCGGGCCGTGGATGAGGCCCTTGCCTGCCAACTCGAGCACGTACTCCTCGAAGGCGCGGATCAGCGTCAGGTGGCTGAGCATGTTGGTCAGCAGCTCGGAGGCCGCGGCGTCCCAGTCCTCGGCCGTAGCCGCGATCTGGACCCACGGGGCGGCGGGTTTGAGGTCGGTGTGAGTGCTCATCAGGTTCTCCGGTCGGTGAGTCGATGATCACAGCCTAAACCACGATTGGATCCAATCAAAGACTTCTTGAACACAAATTGCGAATACTGATAACGTGAATCGTCCAAATTGGAGCCAATATGGAGTCGCGATGACCACCGCCTCAACGGGCCTGCCGGGCCTGCGCCGACTGGACCACATCGGCATCACGGTGCCCGATCTGGCCGAAGCGACCGCCTTCCTCGTCGACGTCCTCGGCTGCGAGTACATGTACACACTCGGACCGTTCCGCGACGACACCGGCGACTGGATGCGCGAGCACCTCAACTGCCACCCCCGGGCGGTGATGCGCGAGCTGCACTTCTTCTCCTGCGGCGGGCAGGCGGTGTTCGAGGTGTTCGAGTATGCCGCGCCCGACCAGCGCAGCACGCCGCCCCGCAACAGCGACGTCGGCGGCCACCACGTCGCGCTCTATGTCGATGACCTCGATGCCGCGGTGGCATATCTGAAGAGTCGCGGTATCACCATGCTCGGCGAGCCGACGGTCAGCAAGGGACCCAGTGAGGGCCAGCGCTGGGTCTACTTCCTCGCGCCGTGGGGCATGCAGTTCGAGCTGGTGTCCTACCCTGGCGGCAAAGCGTTCGACCGCCAGAACCGCTGAGGACCGCGACGTGCTCAACACCCCGACCGACAGCCAACGCGTCGCCGACCACCTGCGCGAGCAGATCCTGTCCGGCGCCATCGCGCCCGGCGAGCGCATCCGGCAGGAGGACATCGCGGAGTTCTTCGGGCTGAGCAGGCTGCCGGTGCGGGAAGCGCTGCGGATGCTGGCCGCCGAGGGGCTGACCGAACTGCACGCGAACAAGGGCGCGCGGGTGCCGAAACTGAACATGCGGGAGGTCGAAGTGGTCTACCGGATGCGCGAGTCGCTGGAGCCGCTGGCGCTGTCGGAGAGCCTGGGCGGCCTCGACGCCGCCGACGTCGCCCGGCTGCGCGAGATTCAGCGCGACATCGAGTCCAACAACGACATTCAGCGGTTCCTCGACCTGGACAGGTCGTTTCACCTGAGCAGCTACAGCGCCTGTTCGATCGAGCCGTTGCGCTCGATGGTGGTGCGGCTGTGGAACACCACCCAGCCCTATCGGCGGGCGTTCGTCACGCTCTCCGGCCCGGGCCGGATGTGGGTCGTCAACGCCGAGCACAACCTGCTCATCGACGCGATCGAGCGCCGTGACCCCGTGGACGCGGAGAACGTCCTTCGCGGCCACATCCGGCGCACCCGCATCGAGTTGGCCGCCCACCCGGATATCTTCGACCCCTGAAGTCGCGCCATTTCATCGATCTGGGCGTGACGACTACGAGGCCAGCTTGGCCTTGACCTCGGCCCCGCTCGGGTTTGTCAGCGTTGACCCATCGGCGAACTTCAGCGTCGGCACCGTCTCGTTGCCGCCGTTGACCGAGGCCACGAACTCCGCCGCCGATGGATCGGCTTCAATATCGATCTCTTTGAAGGAGATCCCCTCCGCCTTCAAAACCATCTTCAGGCGGAAGCAGTAGCCACACCACGAGGTGGTGTACATGGTCACAGCCTTCATAAGCTGTTCAACATATCGGATCGCTCCAACATGCCCGCGAGCGCGCCCGGCTTTTGTCGGCTCGCGCTGCCATGATGGACCGCATGCCGGTCGAGGCCCCCTCCAGCGAGCGCGAACTCATCACCGGTGACCTCGACGACGAACAGCGCGAAGCTGTTCTCGCCGCCCGTGGGCCGGTGTGCGTGCTGGCCGGCGCCGGGACCGGCAAGACCCGCACCATCACCCGCCGCATCGCCAACCTCGTGGCGGCCGGACACGTCGCACCGCAGCAGGTGCTGGCGGTGACGTTCACACAGCGGGCAGCGGGTGAGATGCGCAGCCGGCTGCGTGCGCTCAGCAACAACG
>DATNFI010000096.1:0-26233 GCA_035606475.1 Mycobacterium sp.
GAGCGTGCCGAAGAGGCCCGCAGCGACGCCGCAACGCGCGCCGAGGAGCGCCGGGCGAAGCTGACCGCGCGTGTCGACGAGACCCGTGAGCGCCTGACCAAGCTGCAGGGCGACCTGCCCAAGGACATCGGCGAGCTGCGCGAGAGGCTCACCGCCGACGAGTTGCGCAAGGTGGCCGAGGGCTACGCCGAGCAGGCGCAGAGCACCTACAACAAGCTGGTGGAGCGTGGCGAGGCCGCCCTGGAGCGGCTGCGCAACCAGCCGACCATCGAAGAGGTCACCGAGCGTGCCGAGGGCTACGTCGACCAGGCCGTCGAGCTGACCCAGGATGCCCTGGGCACCGTCGCCAGCCAGACCCGTGCCGTCGGTGAGCGCGCCGCCAAGCTGGTGGGCGTCGACCTTCCCAAGAAGGCCGACGAGGACGAGGCGCCGGTGAAGAAGGCCGCCGCCAAGGCGCCTGCCAAGAAGGCGGCTCCCGCCAAGAAGGCGGCTCCCGCCAAGAAGGCGGCCCCGGCCACCAAGGTCACCCAGAAGTAATTTCGCCTCACCACTCGACTCCGAGTCGCCCGCAAGGGTGACTCGGAGTCGACGTTTCTGGCGGCGCCCGCTTACGCTTAGTGGGTGGACTTGGTGAATATCGTCGTTTTCTACCTGCAAATTGGCGTAATGCTGATGACGCTCTACGCGTTTGTGCACGCGGCGATGCAGCGACCCGATGCCTACACGGCCGCCGACAAGCTGACCAAGCCGGTGTGGCTGGTGATCCTGGGCGTCGCCCTTCCGCTCGCCTACATCCTCAACGTGATGGGCGCGGTGGGCGCGGCCTGCGCCGCCGGCGTTTACTGGGTCGACGTGCGGCCCAAACTCCTTGAGATTCAGGGTAAGTCGCGATAACGGTATGCGAGTCTGCATTCTCGCGGTGACCATGATCGGCGCGCTCTGCGCGGCTGCTCCAGCCTCTGCCGATCCGGGCCCGGTGAGCACCCGCTCGTATTCGCCGCCGTTCGTCGATCACGTGCAGTGGGCCCACTGGAGCCGGCTGGCCAGCCTCCGTGTCTACCCGACGGGGTCGGGCCGTGCGGCCGCCAAGCAAGTCGGATCGCTGAGCCCGGAGGCCGACGAGGCCTGGGCCGAGGTGGTAGGCCTGGCACCGCAGGCCGATACCCCCGGCATGCGCGACCAGTTCCGCTGCCACTGGGATTTCGCCGAGAACGTCGAGCCCGGCAAGACGAGCTGGAATTTGGAGCCGTGGCGACCGGTGACCGACGCCGCGACGATGGTCACCACCGGCTGCAATCCCGGCGGTCCGCGAGAGCCGTTCTGATGGCCCGGACCCGGGAACAGGTCGCCGCCCTTGTCGACCACACGCTGCTCAAACCCGAGGCCACCGCCGACGACGTTGCCGCGGTCGCGGAAGAGGCTGCGGCGCTTGGCGTTTACGCGGTCTGCGTCTCGCCGTCGATGGTGCCGCATGCCGTGCACGCCGGGGTTCCGGTCGCCACGGTGGTCGGATTTCCCTCGGGCAAGCACCTGCCCGAGATCAAAGCGGCGGAGGCGACGCTGGCCGTGACGTTCGGCGCCACCGAGGTCGACATGGTGATCGACGTCGGCGCCGCGATCGCCGGCGACATCGACGCCGTCCGGTCGGACATCGCCGCAGTGCGCGCCGCGGTGCCCACCGCGGTACTCAAAGTCATCGTCGAGTCGGCGGCGCTGTTGACCCTCTCCGACGAACAAACGCTGGTCGCGGTCTGCCACGCGGCGCAGGACGCCGGCGCCGACTTCGTCAAGACCTCAACGGGTTTCCATCCGGCCGGCGGCGCATCGCCGGCCGCCGTCACGCTGATGGCCGATACCGTCGGCGGCCGGCTGGGAATCAAAGCCAGCGGCGGCATCCGGACCGCGGAGGCCGCCCTGGCGATGCTCGACGCGGGCGCCACCCGGTTGGGGTTGTCCGGCACCCGGGCCGTGCTCGACGCGCTGGGCTAGACCCCGCTGAAGCAGTCCTGACCCGATTGGGGCTGGGATGACGATGTCGGGATCGTCGCGTTTTGAGTTGAGAACGTCGCCTCGACGCCGTCGTTGGTGACCTTCACGCTGTCGGCGTGGATGCCCAGTGGATAGTTCTGCGTCGCCTTCGAAGTGAGGTCGTCCAAGTGCTTTTGGACGTCGTCGGTGGACATATTCGAGCCCAGCGCGCTCAGGCTCACCACTTGCAGCGACAGCCCATTGTTGACGATCTGCGGCTTGACGACGGCGCTGTTCAGCAGCCCTTTGAGGGCAACGGTGCCGTCACCGGGATTGGTGGTGACCTCTCCGGTGACGAACTTGCCCAGCACCGGGATGGCGTCTTGGATCGACTGCTTGATGCCGTCCGCCGACCAGGTGATCGTGCCGTTGAGCGACCCGATCGTGCCCGCAGAGTTGTTGGTCTGGCTCAATTTGATGTCGCGGATGTCCAGGCTCACCTTCATGCCCTTGGCCTGGCGTACCTGGTTGCCGCCGGTCTGCACGGAGATGTCGCTGTAGTGGTCGGTGAGGTACTGCCACAACACCGGTGGCGCGGGCGAGAACGACACTTTGGCGCTGTCCTGAACCTCGCACTGCACCGCGTTGGCCACCTTGGTGCTGGCGACGTGGCGGGCGTACAGCTCGCCGCCGATCGGAATCGCGATCACCACGAGCGCCACGATCAGCAGGATCAACAGCAGCGACGTCCGGTTGGCGAAGAAACCGCGTCCGCCTGACTCGTCGGCGGGGTGTGCGGCCCCTGGGGGAGGCGTCGGTATCGAAATCCGGGTGGTGAGGTTCTCGTGCGCGGGCGGCGGAGGGCCGGGCTGCCGCGGCCGCGGGTTGGGTGGCAGCCCGGATTGCGGCGGATTCGGTTGCTGCGGTGGTCGATTCGGCGGGGGCGCCGGTTGTTGCGGCGGGCGGCCCGGCGGGCGTCCGGGTTGCTGCGGCCGCGGCACGTCACGCGCGGACGGCTGCTGTGGGCGGCCCGGCGCAGGGATGTGCCGAGTCGGCGATTCCGACGGCGGTGGCGGCACCCGGCGCGGCGGGAAGCCGCGGTTCGGCGGCCCGGCCGGACGACCGCGCTGCGGGTCGTTGCTCGGGGGGCCTGGCGGGTTAGACATGCGCGAAGCAGGGGTCGTTTTGGGCGGCCGGTATCGATGCGTTCTGCGTCGAGAAGTGGGCTGTCACACCGTCATTGGTGACTTGCACGCTGTCCGCCTTGATGCCGAGCGGGTACTGCTTGAGCAGTGCCGCGGTGAACGCGTTCAGCGCGGTCTGCGCGGTCTCGTGCGGGATGAGGACGCCGAGCGCGTTGACCTTGTAGACCTGCAGCGTGAGCTGGCCGTCGGCGACCTGGGGCTTGACGGTGACGCCACCCAGGCCCATCGCTCCGGTGAGCTCGATGGTGCCCGCACCGGGGTTGGTCGTGACGCTGTTGACCAGTCCGCCGATGAACGGAAGCGAGTCCTGAACGGTCTCCTGGATGCCGTCCGACGTCCAGGTGATGTTGGCGTTCAGCTTGCCGATGGTGCCCTTGGAGTCGGCGTTGCCGTGCAGGTCGACGTCATCGATCTCGATGTCGGCCTTCATGCCTTTGGCGTTCTTGATGTTGTGCCCCGCAGTGTGGATGGTGATGTCCTTGTAGTGACCCATTATGTGCTGCAACAGGAATGGGCTCGGCCCGAAGGATGCGGTGGCGCCGTCCTCGATCACGCACTGGGTGGCCGAGGCGACAACCTTGTCGGCCCGACTGCGGGCATAGAGCTCACCGCCGACCAGAGCGGCGATGCCCAGGGCCGCGACGATCACCACAACCAGGATGATCGACACCGGATCGCCGCGGAAGGCGAAGCGGCGCTTGGCTTTCACGGGCTCGGTGGTGTCGTGCGACGGCGGCGGCTCAAAAGCCGCGGTGGTCGGATATTCCTGGACGGGCGGCGGGTACGACGGCGGCGCGGGCGGCTGATAGGAGTACTCGGCCTGCGGCTCCTGCTGCGTGGCCGAATCCTGGTCGCCCGGGCGGGCCCACGGCGAGGGCGGATCCTGGTGTGGGGGCCCCTGAGGATTCGTCACCTGCGCGATTCTGCCTTATCACCATGAGCAAACGCTGTGTAGTTGCGCAGCACCGCGATCGTCTCGCGGGCTTTGGCCACCTGCTCGAGGTCCAGGTCGGTGACCAGCAGTTCCGGCTCACCGCGCGCCGAGGCCACCACCACGCCAAACGGCGAGACCACCACGCTGCCGCCGACTCCGGTCGGCGCGCTGGAGGCCAGCGGCTCGCCGGGGTCGGCCTGCCCGGCCGCGACGACGTAGCTGGTGGAGTCCAGCGCGCGGGCGCGGGCCAGCAAAGTCCACTGCTCGAGTTTTCCCGGTCCGGCGGCCCACGACGCGCTGACCACGATCACCTGGGCGCCGCGGCCGGCCAGCGTGGTGAACAGTTCGGGGAAGCGAAGGTCGTAACAGGTGGTCAGCCCCACCGCGACACCGTCGACGGTGACCGTGACCGGCTCGCGCCCGGGCGCGACCGTGGTCGACTCGGTGAACCCGAACGCGTCGTAGAGGTGGATCTTGTCGTAGTGGGCGTCGACGCCCGAGCCCGCAGGACCGACAGCGAGCAGCGTGTTGTAGACCCGCCCGTCGTCGGCGGGAGTGAACATGCCCGCCACCACAGTGACGCCGGCGTCGGCCGCGATCCGGCGCACTCCGTCGGCCCAGGGCCCGTCGACCGGCTCCGCGATCGGGGCCAATGGGACTCCGAATCGGCAGATCGTCGCCTCGGGGAAGACCACCAGCGACGCGCCGGCTTCGGCGGCCCGCCCGGTGTAGTCCCGCACGATCTGCAGGTTGTCGGCCGGGTCGGTGCCACTGAGGATCTGTGCCACCGCGATGCGCATGATTGCCAGCCTAGATGTGGGACGGTTTGCCGGGATGCTTGAATCCTCAGATGATCGAGTTCACGCTGAGGCGCACGACGACGGCACCGATCGAGAAGGTGTTCGACGCCCTCACCAACCACCGCGGGATCGCGGACTACGTGGCCATGGCCCGTCGTAGCACGCTGGACCGCGAAGGCGTCCCCGCGCCCAACGGTGTCGGCGCGGTCCGGCGGATCGAGGCGCTCGGACCCGCGATCGTCGAAGAGATCATCGAGTACGAGCGGCCGACGCGCTACGCGTACAAGATGGTGTCCGGCGCCCCGGTCCGCGATCACGTTGGCACGGTGACGCTGCGTGAAGCGGGGTCTGGCACCGAAGCCGAATGGCACCTGCGCTCCACACCGAAGATCCCCGGTCTGGACTGGCTGCTGACGCCGGTGCTGAAGAAGGTGATCGGCGACCTGTTCAAGGGCGCGATCACCGCGGCCGAGCGAAACAGCTGAACCTCAGGCGGTTTCGGCGATCCACGTCGTGGTGAAACGCTGTTCACGGATCAGCAGATCGACCAATTGGCCGCCGATGAAGTTCTCCAGCTTGCCGCCGACCAGCGGGATTTTCACCTCGACCGTGGCCCGGAATTTCAGCCTCGCGCCGCCGTCGCCCCGCGGCTCGAGCACCGCGGTGCCGGTCAACGAGGCCGGTGAGTCCAGGATCGAGCCGATGACCGTCGCCGTCGCGGAACCGTCGACGATCGGCTCCCAACGCTCCTCGCGCCGGATGCGCAGATCGCCGCGGTGGAACTGGGTGACCAGGGCCGGCATCTGATGCGCCCGCAACACCTGGGTGGTGACCACATCGATGACGCCGTCGGAGACGTCCATCGAATCCAGCGTCCAATCGTCGACGCCCGAATCGGCCAGCCGGGCATGCCAGTACTGCTCGTCGCTGAACGCGCGGAGTACCGCTTCGACGGATTCCGCGTAGTCGGTGGATATGTCGAACGACCGCGGCATAGCAGGTCAGGCTACCGTCAAGAACTAGCTAACCGGGTTTGAAGGGGGCACTGTGGGAGCGGTTTTCGCCGGTGCGCGCGTCGGCGAGAACGTGCCGCTGGCGCCGCTGACCACGCTGCGGGTCGGCCCGGTCGCGTCGCGGGTCATCACCTGCACCACTACCGACCAGGTGGTCGCGACACTGCGTCATCTCGACGGCGCGGGCGCGGGTCCGCTGCTGGTGCTGGCCGGCGGCTCGAACGTGGTGATCGCCGACGCGATGACCGATCTCACCGTGATTCGGTTGGCCACCAACGGTATTCGTGTTGACGGAAACACCCTGCGGGCCGAGGCGGGGGCGGTCTGGGACGACGTGGTGGTCGCCGCGATCGACGCCGGCCTGGGCGGGCTGGAATGCCTGTCGGGGATTCCCGGGTCGGCGGGAGCCACCCCGGTGCAGAACGTCGGCGCCTACGGCGTCGAGGTGGCCGACACCATCACCCGGGTTCGGTTGCTGGACCGGCGCAGCGGCGAGGTTCGCTGGACGCCCGCCGACGAACTCGGGTTCGGGTACCGGACGAGCGTGCTCAAGCACTCCGACGCCGCGACTGTTCTCGAGGTGGAGTTCGCACTGGACGCGACGGGCCGCAGCGCGCCCTTGCGCTACGGCGAGCTGGTCACCGCGCTGGATACCGCGGCCGACGAGCGCGCCGACCCCGCCGCGGTTCGCCAAGCCGTGCTCGCCCTGCGGGCCGGCAAGGGCATGGTGCTCGACGCGGCCGACCACGATACCTGGAGCGTCGGGTCATTCTTCACCAATCCCGTTGTCACGCAGCAGGTTTACCAAGAGCTGGCCGACCGGACCGATCGTCCGATACCGCACTATCCGGCGCCGGGCGGCGTCAAGCTGGCCGCGGGCTGGCTCGTCGAGCAGGCCGGCTTCGCCAAGGGCTACCCGGACGCCGATGCCGGCGCGGCCTGCCGGCTGTCCACCAAGCACGCGCTGGCGTTGACCAATCGGGGCGGGGCCAGTGCCGACGACGTGCTCGCACTGGCCCGGACCGTGCGCGACGGTGTGCGCGATGTGTTTGGCGTCACTTTGGTGCCCGAGCCGGTGCTGGTCGGCTGCTCGCTGTAGCTCGCACGCGGGGAAAGCGGGTCGGTTCCGCCGGTATCTTGAAGTCGTGGACTCAGAGCGCGGCGACTCGCCGGTCACCCGGCGCCGGGCCCTGACGACCCTGGCCGTCGGCGTCTTCGCGCCCGGCGTGCTGGCCGCCTGCGCCGGCGGGTCGTCCAGGCGGGCCGACAAGGCCAAGCCACCGGCGGCAGCCGCGCTGACGTTCCGGCCGGCCGACAAGACCACCAAGGTGCTGCCCACGGCGCCGATCAGCGTCGAAGTCCGCGACGGCTGGTTCCAACACGTCTCGCTGACCAACGCGGACGGCAAGGCGGTTGCCGGCACCCTCAACCGCGACCGGACGATGTACACGATCACCGAGCCGCTGGGCTATGACGGGACCTACACCTGGAACGGGTCGGCGGTCGGTCACGACGGCAAGCCGGTTCCGGTGAAGGGCGAGATCACCACGATCGCGCCCACCAAGGTGATCGACGGTGGATTCCAGCTCGCCGACGGCCAGACCGTCGGCGTCGCGGCGCCGATCATCATCCAGTTCGACGCGCCGATCGCGGACAAGGCCGCCGTCGAGCGGGCGCTGAAGGTCACCACCGAACCGCCCGTCGAGGGCAGCTGGGCGTGGCTGCCCGACGAGGTCGGCGGGGCCCGCGTGCACTGGCGCACCCGCGAGTACTACCCGGCCGGCACCAAGGTCAACGTCGACGCCAAGCTCTACGGGCTGGCCTTCGGCGACGGCGCCTACGGCAAGCAGGACATGAGCCTGAAAATCGACATCGGCCGTCGCCAGGTGGTGAAGGCCGAAGTCACGTCGCACCGCATCCAGGTGATCCGCGACGAGGGCGTCATCATGGACTTCCCGTGCAGCTACGGCCAGGCCGACAAGGCGCGCAACATCACCCGCAACGGCGTCCACGTGGTCAGCGAGAAATACGCCGACTTCTACATGTCCAATCCGGCCGCCGGTTACAACCACATCCACGAACGCTGGGCGGTACGGATCTCCAACAACGGCGAGTTCATCCACGCCAACCCGAGCAGCGCAGGCGCGCAGGGCAACAGCAACGTCACCAACGGCTGCATCAACCTGTCGACGGCCGACGCCGAGCAATACTTCGGCAGCGCGATCTACGGCGACCCGGTCGAAGTGACCGGCAGCACGATCGAGCTGTCCTACTCCGACGGCGACATCTGGGACTGGGCGGTCAGCTGGGACACCTGGGTCGGCATGTCGGCCCTGCCGCCGCCCAGCGGCGCCAAGCCCGCGCCGGTGTCGATCCCGCGCAGCGCGCCGGCCACGCCGCGCGATGCACCGACGTTGTCCGGCACCCCGACAACGACTAGCCCTGCGAGGCCCGGCGGTTGAACCGGCTGCCGGGCGCCTGATCGCGCGGCCGGATGACGATCTGATCGAGGTCGACGTGCGACGGCCGCGACGCGACGAAGCCGATCACCTCGGCGACGTCGCCGGCCGTCAACGGCGTGATCCCCTGGTAGACGGCATCGGCGCGGTCCTGGTCGCCGTCGAAACGCACCAGCGAGAACTCCGTCTCCACCGCCCCGGGCGCAATCTCGGTGAGCCGCACCGGTTTTCCGAGTAGCTCGCCACGCAGGGTGCGGTGCAGCGCCCCCTGGGCGTGCTTGGCCGAGGTGTAGCCCGAGCCGTTGTCGTAAGTCTCCAGCGCCGCGATCGACGTGACGGTGACGATCAGGCCGTCGCCGGAGTCGATCAGCTTGGGCAGCAACGCGCGGGTGACCCGCAGCGTGCCCAGCACATTGGTCTCCCACATCCAGCGCCAATGCTCGAGGTCGGCGTCGGCGACCGGGGCCAGGCCCTTGGCGCCGCCCGCGTTGTTGATCAGCACGTCGACCCGATCCAGTTGTGCGGCCAGCGCATCGACGGCCGCGCCGTCCGTGACGTCGGCCACAACTGCCGTGCCGCCGATCTCGGCGGCCAGCGCGTTGATCCGGTCGGCCCGCCGGGCCACTGCGACGACGTGAAAGCCTTGGGCTGCAAGCGTCCTCGCGGTGGCCTCACCGATGCCCGCGCTGGCGCCGGTGACGACCGCGACAGGTTGCTCGCCGTGCCGGCGGTCAGATGTCGTCGAATGCGGATCGGACGAACTCATCTGAACGACTCTAGTAACCGTGCTAAATTCCCTGTGTGTACTCGAGCACCTTGTTCGACTGTCGGTCCGCGTGTTGTTGCGTGGGCTGCGCGTGTTGTTGCCGCGCAACCGGCCGCTCCTGAGCTAAGCGCTTAGCGCTCGCGACGGTGTGCGGCACAGACCGCCATCGGACTTCGGACAAGGAATCGCAAATGCGCACAACATCTTTCACTTCTCATCAACGCAACCCGCTCGCGGCCGCCGGCCGTCGAGGCCCCGGACGCCACCGCGTGGTGGCGCCCTCACTGCAACTCTCTGACGCCGCCGCGTCGTCGGTGTTCCGGGCCGTGAGGCTGCGCGGCCCGATCGGCCGCGACGTCATCGCCCAGGTCACCTCGCTGTCGATTGCGACAGTAAACCGCCAGGTCATCGCCCTTCTGGACGCCGGAATCCTGCGGGAACGCGCCGACCTGGCCGTTTCCGGTGCGATCGGGCGCCCCCGGGTGCCCGTCGAGGTCAACCACGAGCCCTTCCTGACGCTGGGCATCCACGTCGGTGCCCGGACCACCAGCATCGTGGCCACCGACCTGTTCGGCCGCACGCTGGACGCCGTCGAGACCCCGACGCCCCGCACCGCCCAGGGCCCGGCCCTGGCCGCGCTGGCCGACGGCGCCAAGCGTTACCTGCGGCGTTGGCACCGCCGGCGGGCGCTGTGGGTCGGCGTCGCGATCGGTGGCACGGTCCATGCGGCCAGCGGCCACGTCGACCACGCCCGGCTGGGCTGGCGGGACGCGCCGGTCGGGCCGGTGATCGCCGAGGCGTTGGAGCTGCCGGTGTCGGTCGCCTCGCACGTCGACGCGATGGCCGCCGCCGAACTGCTGCTCGGCATGCGCCGGTTCGGACCGAACTCCTCCACGAGCCTCTACGTCTACGCCCGCGAAACCGTCGGCTACGCGCTGATGATCGACGGCCGGGTGCACAGCCCGGCCAGCGGACCGGGCACGATCACCAACCTGCCCGCGCACTCCGAGCTGCTCGGCGGCTCGGGGCTGCTGGAATCCACCGTCAGCGACGAAGCCGTGGTGGCCGCCGCGCGACGGCTGCGCATCCTGCCTGCCCGCGCCGACGGGTCGGCCGCCACCGTCACCGATCTGCTGAAGGTGGCGCGCGGCGGCAACGAGCAAGCCAAAGAGCTGCTCGACGAGCGTGCCCGGGTCCTCGGCGAATCGGTTGCGCTGCTGCGTGATCTGCTCAACCCGGACGACCTGGTGGTCGGCGGTCAGGCATTCACCGAATACCCCGAGGGCATGAAGCGGGTGGAGGAGGCGTACCGGGCCCGGCTGGTGCTGCCCGCGCGCGACATTCGGATGACCGCCTTCGGTAACCGGGTGCAGGAATCCGGGGCCGGCGTGGTGTCGTTGGCCGGGTTGTACGCCGACCCGCTGGGTGCCATGCGCCGCACCGCGCCGCCGGTGCCCGCTTACGAGGTTGACGTCGAGACACCCGCCTGACCTGCGCCTGCACCCGATGCTGCAAAGATGGCGGAGTGGGCCCTTCTGATCTGACCAATCCGCGTCGCGTCGCGGTGCTGGCCGTGCATACCTCGCCGCTGGCACAACCCGGCGTCGGGGATGCCGGCGGGATGAACGTCTACGTGCTGCAAAGCGCGCTGCACCTGGCCCGCCGCGGCGTCGACGTCGAGATCTTCACCCGGGCCACCGCGTCCACCGATCCACCCGTCGCGTGGGTGGCGCCGGGCGTGGTGGTGCGCAACATCGTGGCCGGGCCGTTCGAAGGCCTGGACAAGTACGACCTGCCGACGCAGCTGTGCGCCTTCGCGGCCGGTGTGCTGCGGGCCGAGGCCGCCCACGAGCCCGGCTACTACGACATCGTGCACTCGCACTACTGGCTGTCCGGTCAGGTCGGCTGGCTGGCGCGCGACCGGTGGTCGGTGCCGCTGGTGCACACTGCGCATACCCTCGCCGCAGTGAAGAACGCCGCGCTTGCCGAGGGCGACACCCCCGAGCCACCGCTGCGCACGGTAGGCGAGCAGCAGGTGGTCGACGAGGCCGACAGGCTGATCGCCAATACCGATGACGAAGCGGCGCAATTGGTTTCACTGCATCACGCCGACCCCGCCCGCATCGACATCGCGCATCCCGGGGTCGACGTGGAGGTGTTCCGTCCCGGTGACCGCCGGGCTGCCCGCGCCGAACTCGGGCTGCCGGCCGACCAGAGTGTGGTCGCGTTCGTCGGGCGTATCCAGCCACTGAAGGGTCCGGACGTGCTGCTGCGCGCTGCGGCCAAGTTGCCGGGGGTGCACGTGCTGGTGGCCGGTGGACCGTCGGGCAGCGGGCTGGCGGTGCCCGACGGCCTGGTTCGCCTCGCGGCCGAACTGGGTATCTCCGACCGGGTGACGTTCCTGCCCCCGCAGTCGCGGGAAAACCTCGCCACGGTGTTCCGCGCGGTCGACCTGGTGGCGGTGCCGAGCTACTCGGAATCCTTCGGTCTGGTGGCCCTGGAGGCGCAGGCCTGCGGCACACCGGTGGCCGCCGCCGCAGTCGGCGGGTTGCCGGTCGCCGTGCGCGACGGGGTGACCGGCACGCTAGTGGCCGGCCATGACGCCGAGAACTGGGCGCGCGCGATCGACAACACATTGAAGCTCGGCCCAGAAGCGTTGGGCCAGGCCGCCGTTGACCACGCGGCCGACTTCTCGTGGGAGAACACCGTCGACTCGCTGCTGGCCAGCTATCGCCGCGCGATCGGCGACTTCACCGCCCGCCGTATGGTTCGCGGGCTTCCGTCGACCCGGTGGGCCGCGCAGGCCGGACGACGGCCGACGCGGCGCAAGGCGTGGGCGTGAGCACCCCGATCACCCACATTCAGCGGGTGATCGAAGACACCCTCGACGCCAACCAGCTGACCTACACGCGCCACGAAGGTGCCCACGGCGGGCCGCCCGGGCTGATCGTCGAGCTGCCCGGTGAGCGCCGGCTCAAGACCAACACCATCTTGAGCATCGGCGAGCATTCGGTGCGCGTCGAGGCGTTCGTCTGCCGCAAGCCCGACGAGAACCACGCGGGTGTCTACAAGTTCCTGCTCAAGCGCAACCGTCGGCTGTACGGCGTCGCCTACACCCTCGACAACATCGGCGACATCTACCTGGTCGGCCGGATGGCGCTGGCATCGGTGGACGCCGCCGAAATCGACCGGGTACTCGGGCAGGTGCTCGAAGCGGTCGACACGGACTTTAATACGTTGCTGGAGTTGGGTTTTCGCTCGTCGATTCAGAAAGAGTGGGAGTGGCGGGTGTCGCGCGGCGAGTCGCTGAAGAACCTCGAGGCGTTCGCCCATCTGATCGAAGACGACGATGCAGAGCGCGAAGCGCGATGAGGAGGAGTCGAGCATAGGACTCCAAGACGACGGAGACGATTAGGTCGCCATCGCGCGTGAAATACTGCCCGGCATGGGAGACGCTGCTGCCACGCTGGTTCTGCTCCGCCACGGCGAAAGCGAATGGAACGCCAGTAACCAGTTCACCGGCTGGGTGGACGTCAACCTGACCGACAAGGGCCGCCGCGAGGCGGTCCGCGGCGGCGAACTGCTGGCCGAACACGACCTGCTGCCCGACGTGCTTTACACGTCGCTGCTGCGCCGCGCCATCACCACCGCGCACCTGGCGCTGGATACCGCCGACCGGCTGTGGATACCGGTCCACCGCACCTGGCGGCTCAACGAACGGCACTACGGCGCACTGCAGGGCCTGGACAAGTCCGAGATCAAGGAACGCTACGGCGACGAGCAGTTCATGACGTGGCGTCGCAGCTACGACACCCCGCCGCCGCCCATCGAGAAGGGCAGCGAATACAGCCAGGACGCCGACCCGCGCTACGTCGACATCGACGGTGGCCCGCTGACCGAATGCCTGGCCGACGTGGTGGCCCGGTTCTTGCCCTACTTCACCGACGTCATCGTGCCTGACCTGCGGGTTGGTAAAACCGTGTTGATCGCCGCGCACGGCAATTCGCTGCGCGCGCTGGTGAAGTACCTGGACGGGATGTCCGACGACGAGGTCACCGGTTTGAACATTCCGACCGGAATTCCGCTGCGCTATGACTTAAACGCGAATATGCGTCCGCTGGTGGCGGGCGGCAGCTACCTTGACCCGGATGCGGCGGCGGCCGGTGCGGCCGCGGTGGCCAGCCAAGGGGCGAAATAACCCGCCGATCACAGCAACTCGGCTAACGCGGGGTGAACGGCCACCGAACACCTGTCTCGTGGCATGTGACATGACCGATTTTGGCCTTGTGCTGCTGGGTTGGCGTTCACCGGAATCGTAAGCTTTTCACGTGACCGTGTTCTCGGCCCTGTCACTGGCCGGGGTCTTGTGTTCCGCGGCCTTGGCCGTGGGGATAACCGTCGGCGCCCGTTGGGCGCCGAGGGCGGTCGAGCGACGGCAACGTGTGGCGGTCGAAGCGGCCGGAATCACCGTCGCGCAGATGCTGGAACGCATCGTCGCGCTGATGCCCCTGGGCGCCGCCGTCGTCGACCGGCACCGCGACGTGGTCTACCACAACGGCCGGGCCAAAGAGCTGGGTCTGGTCCGCGAGCGGCAGCTCGACGACGAGGCCTGGAACGCCGCCCGCAAGACGCTGGCCGACGGCGCCGATGTCGAATTCGACCTGCTGCCGAGCAAGCGGCAAGTACCGGGTCGCTCCGGCCTGTCGGTGCACGGACAGGCGCGGCTGCTCAGCGAGGAAGATCGCCGGTTCGCGGTGGTCTTCGTCTACGACCACTCCGAATACGCCCGCATGGAGGCCACCCGGCGCGACTTCGTGGCCAACGTCAGCCATGAACTCAAGACGCCGGTCGGCGCGATGTCGGTGCTGGCCGAGGCGCTGCTGTCCTCGGCCGACGACCCCGAAACCGTGCGGCGGTTCGGCGAGAAGGTGCTCGTCGAGGCCACCCGACTGGGCAGCATGGTCAGCGAGCTGATCGAACTGTCCCGGCTGCAGGGTGCCGAGGCCATGCCGGACATGGGCCCCGTCGAGGTCGACGAGGTTGTCTCCGAAGCGATTTCGCGCCACAAGGTACCTGCCGACAACGCCGACATCGTCGTGCGCACCGACGACGCCAGCGGCTTGCGGATGCACGGCGAGCAGGCGCTGCTGGTTACCGCGCTGGCCAACCTGGTGTCGAACGCGATCGCCTACTCGCCCCGCGGTTCGCTGGTCTCGATCAGCCGGCGCCGCCGCGGCGACAACATCGAAATCGCCGTCACCGACCGCGGCATCGGCATCGATCGCAAAGACCAGGAGCGCGTCTTCGAGCGGTTCTTTCGCGCCGACAAGGCCCGCTCGCGAGCCACCGGCGGCACCGGTCTCGGGCTGGCCATCGTCAAGCACGTCGCCGCCAACCATGGCGGCAGCATCGGCCTGTGGAGCCAGCTGGGCACCGGGTCGACGTTCACCCTGTCGATACCGGCGTATGCCGGCGAAATCGAACCCGAAGACCTGCCAGTCGAGCGCGAACCGCGCACCATCAAGCCCCAACGGGAGCCCCAACGAGAGGAAGAACTACACCGATGAGCATTGAGGAAGCACACTGATGACAAGTGTCCTGATCGTGGAGGACGAGGAATCGCTGGCGGATCCGCTGGCGTTTCTGCTCCGCAAGGAAGGCTTCGAGGCCACCGTGGTGACCGACGGCCAGACCGCGTTGGCCGAATTCGACCGGGCGGGCGCCGACATCGTGCTGCTCGACTTGATGTTGCCGGGCATGTCGGGCACCGACGTGTGCAAGCAACTGCGGGCGCGTTCCAGCGTGCCGGTGATCATGGTGACTGCTCGCGACAGCGAGATCGACAAGGTCGTCGGGCTCGAGTTGGGTGCGGATGACTATGTCACCAAGCCTTATTCGGCGCGCGAACTGATCGCGCGAATTCGGGCGGTGTTGCGCCGCGGTGGCGACGACGACTCCGAAGTCACTGACGGTGTGCTGGAATCCGGCCCGGTGCGGATGGACGTCGAGCGTCACGTCGTCTCGGTCAACGGTGAGGCAATCACGTTGCCGCTCAAGGAATTCGACCTACTCGAGTACCTGATGCGCAACAGCGGCCGGGTGCTGACCCGTGGACAGTTGATCGATCGGGTGTGGGGTGCCGACTACGTCGGTGACACCAAGACCCTCGACGTTCACGTCAAGCGGCTTCGCTCGAAGATCGAGTCCGACCCGGCCAACCCGATCCACCTGGTGACGGTGCGCGGGTTGGGCTACAAGCTCGAAGGCTGAGCGAGCGGGCGGGCCGCTATTCGGCGGCCCGCGTGGCCGGATGCACGGCGATCAGCCCTAACCCGTTGCGCCGCTTGCACATTGCGGCAAGCTCGGCGTAGGCCTTCTCGCCGAGCAGCTCGGTGAGTTCGGGGCCCATGCTCACCCACACCTGGTCGGCGCCGACATGGGCGGCCGGGTCGCCGGTGCAGTACCAGTGCAGGTCGGCGCCACCGGCGCCCCAGCCACGGCGGTCGTATTCGGTGACGGTCGTCTTGAGGATCTCCGTTCCGTCCGGCCGGGTCACCCACTCCTGACTGCGGCGAATCGGCAACTGCCAGCAGACGTCGGGTTTCATGGTCAGCGGTTCAACGCCGAGTTCGAGCGCCTTGGAGTGCAGCGCGCAACCCGGGCCGCGGTGAAAGTCCGGGCGGTTCAGGAAAATGCAGGCGCCCTTGTATTTGCGGGTGCGGAACTGCTCTTCGCCCTCGTGCTCGTCGAGTTCGAGATAACCCTTGCGGCCCAGACCTTTCTCCCGGAACTGCCAGTCGGCGTCGGTGAGCTTGGACACCGCGTCGTCGAGGCGGGCCCGATCGTCGTCGTCGGACAAGAAGGCACCGTGCGAGCAACAGCCGTCGTCGGGACGTTCCTCGACCGTGCCCTGACACGCCGGCGTGCCGAACACACACGTCCAGCGGGACAGCAGCCAGGTCAGGTCGGCGGCGATCAGGTGTTCGGGGTTGTCCGGGTCGTAGAACTCGACCCACTCACGCGCGAAGTCCAATTCGACTTCGCCGGGATGGTCAGGGTGCGCACTTGCCACAGTTTTAACGGTAGACCAATCCGTGGCCAGGCTGCTCACACGTAAGGTTGTGTCTCGTGCGACTAGGTGTTCTCGACGTGGGCAGCAACACGGTCAACCTGCTCGTGGTGGATGCCCGCCGCGGCGGGCACCCGACGCCGATGAGTTCGACCAAGGCCACCTTGCGGCTCGCCGAGTCAATCGACAACTCCGGCAAGATCACTCGCAAGGGCGCCGACAAGCTGATCGAGACGATCGAGGAGTTCGAAAAGATCGCCGACAGCTCCGGGTGCGCCGAGTTGATGGCCTTCGCCACCTCGGCGGTGCGCGACGCCAAGAACTCCGACGATCTGCTCTCCCGGGTCCGCAAGGAGACCGGTGTGCAGCTGCAGGTGCTGCGCGGTGTCGACGAGTCACGGTTGACGTTTCTCGCCGTGCGCCGGTGGTACGGCTGGAGCGCGGGCCGGATCATCAACATCGACATCGGTGGCGGCTCGCTGGAGCTGTCCAACGGCGTCGACGAAGAGCCCGAAGTCGCGATGTCGCTGCCGCTGGGCGCCGGACGGCTGACCCGCGAATGGCTCGCCGACGATCCGCCCGGCCGGCGCCGCGTCGACATGCTGCGGGACTGGCTGGACGCCGAAATGGCCGATGCGGCCGCCAAGATGCTGGTCGCCGGCAGCCCCGACTTGGCCGTGGCAACGTCGAAGACCTTTCGTTCGCTGGCGCGGCTCACCGGCGCCGCGCCGTCGGCCGCGGGGCCGCGTGTTAAGAGAACGCTAACGGCGAATGGCCTCAGACAACTCATATCTTTCATCTCTAGGATGACGACCGCTGACCGTGCAGAACTGGAAGGGGTGAGCGCCGAGCGAGCGCCGCAAATCGTGGCAGGAGCTCTGGTCGCAGAAGCGAGTATGCGAGCGCTGTCGATAGAAACGGTGGACATTTGCCCGTGGGCGCTGCGAGAGGGTCTCATTTTGCGCAAACTCGATAGCGAAGCTGACGGAACCGCTTTCGTAGAGACGTCCGTGCGAGATGCTGGTAGTCAGCGAGCCGATCGGAATGGTGGCAAGAAATGACCGGTCCCCACGACACCACCCGACCCATCTCGGTAGCCGAGCTGCTGGCCAAGAACGGCACGCACGGCGCCCCCGCTCCCGCACGCCGTCGCCGCCGTCGTGGCAACTCCGACGCGGTGACCGTCGCCGAGCTGACCGGCGAGATCCCCGTCATCACCGACGAGACCGATCCCTCCGGCGACCAGCACCCGGCGCCGGAATCGCATGCACATCGCGCCAACGGACGGACCCGGGCCGGCGAGGAAGTCGTCGAGGCGCCTGCCGAAGAGCCGCCGGCCGAAAAGTTCTGGTCCGAGCCCGAGCCGCGCTGGCCGGCGTCCGCGCCGCCCCGTCCGCGTGAGGCGGCCGCAGCGCGCGAGCAGCGGCCGCAGCGCAGCTCTTACCCCCGCCCGGTGCGCAACAACGTCCGGCCGGAGGCCGATCGCCCCGACCTTCGCGAGGACAGGTCGCCGGATCGAGCCGGCGCCGAAGGCATGATCCCCGATCCGCTGGAGGACTACGCGGGCATGTCGGTGGATGTGATGGACACCGATGTGCGCGACCCCGAGCCCGCCATCGAAGACTCCGCCTACGTGCGCTCGTACCTGCGGTCGTCCACCGGCAAGGGTGACGTCGAATCACGTTCCGGCGCTGGCTATCACGACATCGACGAGGTTGCAGGCGAAGAGGACTACCCCGAAGACGGCGATGTCGACGAGTCGTACACCTGGTCGCGGTCCGACAGCATGCGGTTCGGCGGAACGGTCGTGCTGCAGTCGCTGCTGGCCGTCGGATTCGGCGCGGGCCTGTTCATCGCATTCGATCAGCTGTGGCGCTGGAACAACATCGTCGCGCTGGTCCTCTCGGTGCTCGTCATCCTCGGCCTGGTCCTCGGTGTGCGGGTGGTGCGTAAGACCGAGGACATCGGCAGCACGCTGATCGCAGTGGCGGTGGGGGCACTGGTCACGCTGGGGCCGCTGGCGTTGTTGCAATCCGGCTAAGCCGCAACAGAATCCACGTGCGCCCCGCAATCAAGGTCGGTCTGTCGACGGCCTCGGTCTATCCGATGAAGGCCGAGGCCGCTTTCGAGTTCGCGGCCGACCTCGGCTACGACGGGGTCGAGCTGATGGTATGGGGCGAGTCGGTCAGCCAGGACATCGCCGCGGTAGCGAAACTCTCGCAGAAATACCGGATGCCGGTGCTGTCGGTGCACGCGCCGTGCCTGCTCATCTCGCAGCGGGTGTGGGGCGCCAACCCGATTACCAAGCTGGATCGCAGCGTGCAGGCCGCCGAAAAGCTCGGCGCCCAGACCGTCGTCGTGCATCCGCCGTTTCGCTGGCAGCGCCGCTACGTCGAAGGTTTCACCGAACAGGTCGCCGAGCTGGAGGCCTCCAGCGACGTGCTGGTGGCCGTGGAGAACATGTTTCCGTTCCGCACCGACCGGTTCTTCCCGGGCCAGACCATGGAGCGGATGCGCCGTCGCGGCGGGGGTCCCGGGCAGGGCATCTCGGCGTTCGCCCCGTCCTACGACCCGTTGGCCGGCAACCACGCGCATTACACGCTGGACCTGTCGCATTCGGCGACGGCGGGCACCGACGCGATCGACATGGCCGAGCGGATGGGTGCGGGCCTGGTGCACCTGCACCTGTGCGATGGCACCGGCCTGCCCGCCGACGAGCACCTGCCGCCGGGCCGCGGTAACCAGCCGGTGGTCGAGGTCTGTCAAATGCTGGCCACTGGCGAATTCGCCGGTCACGTTGTGCTGGAGGTGTCCACCTCGTCGGCGCGCTCGGTGCACGAGCGCGAAGCCATGCTGGCCGAGTCGTTGCAATTCGCTCGCACGCATCTGATGCGTTGACAGACAAGGGAACTGGTTGAACGCGTTATTCACCGAGGCGATGGAGCTTCGCGAGATCGAGACCGACGGCGTTCACACCGTCTATGAGGGCGAGCTGAACAAGATCTGGACCATCGGGCCCAAAGTGCACGGCGGGGCCATGGTTGCGTTGTGCGCCAACGCCGCTCGCACCGCCCACGGCGGACCCGTTGAGCCGGTTGCTATTTCGGCCAGCTTTCTGTCGGCGCCCGACCCAGGCCCGATGCGGCTGGTCACCTCGATGCGCAAGCGTGGCCGCCGGATCAGCGTCGTCGACGTCGAGCTGATCCAGGGTGACCGCGCCGCCGTGCACGCGGTGGTCACGCTGGGGGAGCCGGAGCACCCGGCGCCGCCGCTGCTGTCGGCCAATCCGGTGGTGGGCCTGATGGATCCCGAACCGCCCGCCGATGTGCTGCCGATCGCGCCCGGTCACCGGCTGTCCGGGCTGGTGAACCTGGCCGAGGGCTGCGAGGTCCGGACGCTGACCTCGACGCTGGGCCTTTCCACCGATGGCCGGCCGCCGGTGATTCAGAACTGGGTGCGCCCCCGCGGCGCGGCGCCCGACGTGCTGTTCGCGCTGATGTGTGGCGACATCTCGGCGCCGGTGAGCTTCGCCGTCGACCGCACCGGCTGGGCTCCCACCGTGCAGCTGACCGCCTACCTGCGGGGCCTGCCGGCCGACGGCTGGCTGCGGGTGGTCTGCACCTGCGTGCAGATCGGCCAGGACTGGTTCGACGAAGACCACACCGTGGTCGACTCAACTGGCCGCATCATCGTGCAGAGCCGCCAGCTGGCGATGGTGCCCGCGCCCTAGCCACTGAAAGTCGCACCAATCTGCCATGCTGGGCGACATGGCCAGAATCGCTCTCGTCGGTGGGGGAAGCATGGGCGAAGCCCTGCTGTCGGGCTTGCTGCGGGCCGGACGGCAGGTCAAGGACCTGGTGGTGGCCGAGCGGATGCCCGATCGCGCCCGCTACCTGGCCGACACCTACGGCGTACTGGTGACCTCGCTGCCCGACGCGGTGGAGAACGCGACGTTCGTGATCATCGCCGTCAAGCCGTCCGATGTGACCTCGGTGATCGGCGAGATCGGCAAGGTCGCCGCGGACGCTGCGCATGACAGCCCGGATCAGGTGTTCATCACCGTGGCCGCCGGGGTGACGACGACCTACCTGGAATCCAAGCTGCTGGCCGGCACGCCGGTGGTGCGGGTGATGCCCAACGCTCCGGCGTTGGTCGGCGCTGGGATCAGCGCCATGGCTGCCGGCCGCTTCGCGACCCCTGAGCAGCTCAAGGAGGTCGCCGCGCTGTTCGACTCGGTTGGAGCGGTGCTGACCGTCTCTGAGGAGCACATGGATGCCGTCACGGCGGTCTCTGGCTCGGGTCCGGCGTACTTCTTCCTGTTGATCGAGGCGTTGGTGGATGCCGGTGTCGGCGCGGGGCTGAGTCGGGCCGTCGCGACCGAGCTGGTTGCCCAGACGATCGCCGGTTCGGCGGCGCTATTGCTGGACCGCATGGAGCAGGACCGCGGCACGGGCCACGACGAGCGACGTGATCTGTCGCTGGACACCACCGCAGCCCGGCTGCGCGCCATTGTTACCTCGCCCGGCGGCACCACCGCCGCTGCGCTGCGGGAATTGGAAAAAGGCGGTTTGCGAGCGGCCGTCGACGCGGCGGTGCGGGCCGCAAAAACACGCTCTGAGCAGCTAAGAATTACATCCGAGTAATTTATAGAATTTTATTTAATTGCCACCACCCGTCGCAATAACCACACTAGTCCCGCTATTCTCCTAGTTGGTATGCACCTGTGGGTGCCAGCGGAGGGGAAGCCGCTGGGACTGCAGGAGCCTGATTGATTGGGTTGCGATGACGTCTATGAACGGGCCATCGGCTGGCGGTAAATCGGGACGAGAGACGGGTTCCGTTGACGGCCAGCAGCCCCGGACGCAATTCCTGACGGTTGCAGAGGTGGCAGCACTGATGCGGGTCAGCAAGATGACGGTCTATCGGTTGGTTCACAACGGTGAGCTGCCCGCGGTCCGCGTCGGCCGGTCTTTCCGCGTGCACGCGAAGGCAGTGCACGACATGCTGGAGAGCTCATACTTCGACGCCGGCTAGCGTTCGGTGCTCGTCGAGAGTGCTGGTGCGGCGTCGAGCGTGCACTCATGGTGATGCGCGTCGGCGTGTCGTCACCGTGGACGCACGCTCGGCGCCTTTGGTGTTCGACCTGCCCCGCCGGGTAAGGTGACCGGGTTATTGCATATGCCCGGCCATGGCGGACTCGGGCAATCAAGCACAGATAGCGGAGTTATGGGTTCAGTAATCAAGAAGCGGCGCAAACGGATGTCGAAGAAGAAGCACCGTAAGCTGCTTCGCCGCACGCGGGTGCAGCGCAGAAAACTCGGTAAGTAACCCTTCCGCCGCGGCTTGCCGTCGTGCGCAGCCAATGCCGCACCCGCGCGAGATCGTTAGGCTAACCAGGTGGACTCGTCGGGCGGTCAGTCAGGTTCCGGCATCGATACCGTGCACTATCCGAAAGTTGTGCTGGTCACTGGCGCATGCCGATTTCTGGGTGGTTACCTGACGGCGCGATTGGTGCAGAACCCGATGATCAACCGGGTCATCGCCGTTGACGCGGTCGCGCCCAGCAAGGACATGCTGCGCCGGATGGGCCGCGCGGAGTTTGTGCGCGCCGACATCCGCAATCCCTTTGTCGCCAAGGTGATTAGAAACGGCGACGTCGACACCGTCGTCCACGCGGCCGCCGCCTCGTTCGCGCCGCGATCCGGCGGCGGAGCGGCGTTGAAGGAAATCAACGTGCTCGGCGCGATGCAGTTGTTTGCCGCCTGCCAGAAGGCGCCCTCGGTGCGTCGTGTGGTGCTGAAGTCGACGTCAGAGGTATACGGGTCCAGCCCGCACGACCCGGTGATGTTCACCGAGGACAGCAGCAGCCGCCGTCCCTTCCGGGAAGGCTTCCCGAAGGACAGCCTCGACATCGAGGGCTACACGCGTGGGCTCGGCCGGCGTCGGCCCGACATTGCGGTGACCATTTTGCGGCTGGCGAACATGATCGGTCCGGCGATGGAGACCACGCTGTCGCGCTACCTCGCCGGGCCATTGGTCCCGACGGTGCTCGGCCGTGATGCGCGCTTGCAACTGTTACACGAGCAGGATGCGCTGGGCGCATTGGAGCGCGCGGTGATGGCCGGCAAGGCCGGCACGTTCAACATCGGCGCCAGCGGGATCATCATGTTGTCGCAAGCGATCCGGCGTGCGGGCCGAGTTGCACTGCCGTTGCCGGGAATTGGGCTCGCAGCGTTGGATTCGCTGCGTCGGGCAAACCGCTACACGGAGATCAGTCGCGAGCAACTCGACTACCTGAGCTACGGCCGAGTGATGGACACCACGCGGATGCAGCAGGAACTCGGATACCACCCCAAGTGGTCCACTGCGGAGGCTTTCGACGATTACGTTCGCGGCCGAGCTTTAACTCCCATTATCGACCCTGAGTGGGTACGCTCAATTGAAGGTCGGGCCGTAGCAGCAGCGCAGCGCTTTGGTCCCCGAGCCAAAATCAATTGACGCGGGGGGAGGTTTTTTCTATGGCGGGCGATTCGAAGGCGAAAGTCATTCCGCTGCACGGTAATTCGAGCCGGGCGGCGGCGCAACGGCGGGCCGGTCAGCGCACACAGACGACTCGCCAGCATCCCTCCCTGCTCACCCAGCCCGATTCCCGGGCTTCGGCCGACGAGATCGCCGCCGTCGTACGCGAAATCGACCAGCACCGACGTGGCGCAAACAGCCGACCGGCCGTCGAGCAGCCCGCCAATGAGCTCGCGCAGAAGGTCAGCGCCGTCGCCGATTTCTTGCGGCAGCGGCTGTCCGGCGACTACCACGTCGACGAGTTCGGTTTCGACCCGCACTTCAACGATGCGATCGTCCGGCCGCTGCTGCGATTCTTCTTCAAGTCGTGGTTCCGCGTCGAGGTCAGCGGCATCGAGCATCTGCCCGACACCGGCGCCGGCCTGGTGGTGGCCAATCATGCCGGCGTGCTGCCGTTCGACGGGCTGATGGCGTCGGTGGCCGTGCACGACGAGCATCCCGCGCACCGGGATCTGCGCCTGCTGGCCGCCGACATGGTGTTCGACCTGCCGATGGTGAGCGCGGCGGCCCGTAAGGCCGGCCACACCATGGCGTGCACCGCCGACGCACATCGACTGCTGGCCGCGGGCGAACTGACCGCGGTGTTCCCGGAGGGCTACAAGGGTCTGGGTAAGCGCTTCAAAGACCGCTACAAGCTGCAGCGGTTCGGCCGTGGCGGCTTCGTGGCCGCTGCGCTGCGGGCCAAGGCCCCGATCATCCCGTGCTCGATTGTCGGCTCGGAGGAGATTTACCCGATGCTGACCGACGTGCGGCTGCTGGCGCGGTTGTTCGGGCTGCCGTACTTCCCGATCACGCCGCTGTTCCCGCTGGCCGGCCCGGCCGGGCTGGTGCCGCTGCCGTCGAAGTGGCACATCGCGTTCGGTGAGCCGATCGACACCGCGCACTACGAGGGCGCGGACGCCGAGGACCCGATGGTGACGTTCGAGCTGACCGACCAGGTGCGCGAAACCATCCAGCAGACGCTGTATCAGCTGCTGGCGGGCCGCCGCAACATGTTCTTCGGCTGATTACGCAGCCGGCTTGACCAGGGTGAATTGGGCCACGTCGCAGGCGCCCTCGCGGAACAGGTTGGCGCAACCTTCCAGGTACTTCATGTAGCGCTCGTAGACCTCTTCGGACTGGATCTTGATGGCCTCGTCCTTGCGGGTTGCCAAGGCCTCGGCCCAGTAGTCGAGGGTGCGTGCGTAGTGCTGCCGCAGCGGCTGAACGAGGGCGACCTCGAAACCGGCCTTGGTGGCGT
Organism: Mycobacterium sp.; assembly: GCA_035606475.1. Classification (GTDB taxonomy): domain Bacteria; phylum Actinomycetota; class Actinomycetes; order Mycobacteriales; family Mycobacteriaceae; genus Mycobacterium. Next base: position 24,034 of record DATNFI010000096.1, read on the forward strand.
GATCCTCGACGATGGCGACCGTCGGCAGGCGGCCGCCGGGGAAAATCTCTTGCATCATGAACAGGGCGAACCGCGCCCTGGTCATGGTCATCTTGATGCCGCGATCTACTAATTCTTGGTCGGTCGGGACGACGATGGTGTGCAGCATCATCGTGCCGCCGGCCGGCAGCGCGTCCCACGCCATCTTGAAGAAGTCGTCGTAACGCTCGAAGCCGAAGTGCTCGAACGCGCCGATGGAGACGATCCGGTCGACCGGCTCGTGGAACTGCTCCCAGCCCTCGAGCAGCACCCGCCGGGAGCGCGGGGTGTCCAGCTCGTCGAACGACTTCTGCACGTGAGCGGCCTGGTTTTTGGAGAGCGTCAGGCCGATGACGTTGACGTCGTACTTCTCGATCGCGCGACGCAGCGTGGCCCCCCAGCCACAGCCGATGTCGAGCAGGGTCATGCCGGGCTCCAGGCCGAGTTTGCCCAGTGACAGGTCGACCTTTGCTCGCTGAGCTTCCTCGAGCGTCATGTCCTCGCGCTCGAAGTACGCGCAGCTGTAGGTCTGGCTCGGGTCGAGAAAGAGCTGGTAGAACTCGTCAGACAGGTCGTAATGCGACTGGACGTCGTCAAAATGCGGCGTCAGATCGGTGCTCATTGGTTGGGATCCCCCTAGAAGTTTCCGGCTGACATTAGGCGCCGGCACGGATAGAAGCAATTGCCGCGATTGTCGCTTCTGCGTTGGCGTCGGGGTTGGAGGACTCGCCGAGCATGGTGACGATGCTGGTGATGATCGGTTCCCCGTCGGCGTCGGTGACTTCGCTGCGGATCTCGGCGATCACGGTGCCGTGCGACTCGATGACCGAGTCCAGGTAGGTGTCGAAATAGAGCCGGTCACCGGTCTTGATCGGGCGGTGGTAGACGAATTTCTGGTCACGGTGCAGGACGCGGGCCAGGTTGATCGGGATGTCGAATTTGGTGAAGACATCCGACTGGACGCGACGTCCTGCGACGGCAAGAAAGGTCAGCGGGGCCACGGTGGCGTCGTAGCCGTATTCGGCAGCCGCTTCTTCGGTGTGGTGAGCGGGGTGATCGTTGCTGATGGAGTCGGCAAACTCGCGAATCTTCTCGCGGCCGACATCGAAGTAATCGGGGGACCGGTAGTGCGTGCCGATCAGGCCTTCGGTGCCTGCGGGCAATGACATGCGCTGCTCTCCACTCTTACTGGTGCTCAGCGGGGCAGCTTATCAGCGAGATTGCCGCCTCGATGCCACCGCAGCCAGTGCACCGCCCGCCGCGCCCAGCGCCAGAGCCGACGGTACGCCGATACGGGCGGCCTTGCGGGCGGTCCTGAAGTCGCGGATTTCCCAGCCACGTTTGCGGGCGTAATCCCTGAGCGCGGCGTCGGGGTTGATCGCCACCGCGGTGCCGACGAGAGATAACAGCGGCACGTCGTTATAGCTGTCGGAGTATGCGGTGCAGCGCTTGAGGTTGAGGCCCTCGCGGATGGCCAGCGAGCGCACCGCGTGCGCCTTGCCCGGGCCGTGCAGGATATCGCCGACCAGACGGCCGGTGAAGATCCCGTTTTCGGATTCGGCGACGGTGCCCAGTGCGCCGGTCAGTCCGAGGCGGCGGGCAATGGTGATCGCCAGCTCATACGGCGTCGCGGTGACCAGCCAGACCTGCTGGCCGGCGTCGAGGTGCATCTGGGCGAGATCGCGGGTGCCTTCCCAGATTTTCTCGGCGATGATCTCGTCGAAGACCTCTTCGCCAAGCTGCATCAGCTCGGCGGTCGGGCGACCTTCGATGAAGGCGAGCGCTTTGCGCCGGCCGGCGGCGACGTCGTCGCTGTTCTCTTTGCCGAGGATCTGAAACTTGGCCTGCGCGTAGACAAATCCGAGTACGTCGCGATACGTGAAATACTTGCGGGCGGCCAGGCCGCGGCCGAAGTGAACCAGCGACGAGCCCTGCACCAACGTGTTGTCAACATCGAAGAACGCCGCCGCGGTCAGGTCGACGGGCGGCTGCTCGGGACCAGGTTGCTCTTCTGTCTGGACGTCTTCAAGCGCCCGCTCGGCGCTGGCGTTGGCGGCCGCCGCTTCGAATTGCTGCTCAGCGGGGTCGGGTTCTGCGTTTGGGCCGGGTCCGACACTGCCCGGGCCGCCGGGAGCGGTCACCGTTTCACACTATCCGCCCGGGCGGCGTTGGGTTGGTCGAC
>DATNFI010000097.1:0-10794 GCA_035606475.1 Mycobacterium sp.
GTTCGCGTTCCTGTGCACTGGTGGACCAGAACGCCCGCGACGACAGGTCGATGGGGTCGTAGGCGCGGGGGGTGGCAGCCGTCGCGGTCATGGGTGAATCCTCCATCGGATATGACGCCGGTCACAGTTGCAGAACACCGATGACCCTAAGACTAGACATAGTGTCTAGTCAAGGTGTCATACTGGCTGGCATGCCGTCAGTCACCCGTAAACCGCAGGCCAAGCGGCAGGAGCGCCGTGAGCAGATCGAGCGCCGGCTACTCGATGCCACCGAACGGATGATGCGCGACGGCGCGAGCTTCACCGAGCTCAGCGTCGATCGGTTGGCCACCGAGGCCGGGATGTCGCGGGCCAACTTCTACATCTACTTCGAGGACAAGGGCGACCTGCTGCGACGGCTGGCCCGCCAGGTGTTCGGCGAACTGACCGACAGCGCCGAACTGTGGTGGGGCGTGGCGTCGCGCCACGACCCCGCCGATGTCCGCGCCGCGATGGCCGGCATCATCGCCAGTTACCGGCGGCATCAGGCCGTGCTGGTCGCGCTCAACGAAATGGCGGGCTACGACCCACAGGTCGCGGCGACCTATCGCGAGCTGCTCACCGGCATCTCCGGCCGGCTGACGCAGGTGATCGAGGACGGGCAGGCCGACGGCTCGATCCGCCGCGAGCTCCCCGCGGCCAGCGCCGCCAGCGCGCTCAGCTGGATGGTCGAGCGGGCCTGTCAGCAGAACCTACCCAATAGACCGCCCGAATACGACACCGAACTTGCCACCGCGCTGACCGAAATCGCCTGGGGCGCTCTGTATCTCGTTCCAATTCCGAAGAGCTAGACGGCGACCAGGTCGTCGGCGTGCACGGCGGGCCGGCGCAGCTCGACGGGCAACTCCGAGGTCGAGCGGCCGATCATGGTGGCCAACTCGACGGCGTCATAGGCCACCACGCCGCGGGCCACCAGAGCGTCGTCGGGACCGTTCAGGTCGACGACGTCACCACCGTGGAAACGGCCCGCCAGCGCAGTGATGCCGGCCGGTAGCAGCGAACGACGTTGTCCCAGAACGGCACTCACCGCACCCTGATCCAGGGTCAGCACACCGGCGGATTCCGCGGCGTAGCGCACCCAGAAGCGGCGCGCCGACATGCGGTTGGGCCGCGGGGCGAACACCGTGCCCACCGAGGCGTCGGCCAGCGCGGCCTCGGCGTCGGCAGCGGCGGCCAGCAGCACCGGAACGCCGGCGTCGGCGGCCAACAGTGCCGACGACAGCTTGGACGCCATGCCGCCGGTACCCAGGTGGCTGCTCTGCCCGGCGACTACGCCGTTCAGGTCGTCGGGTCCGGAAACCTCTGGGATGAAATGACTTCCGGCGGACTTACGCGGATCAGCATCGTAGAGACCGTCGATGTCGCTGAGCAGGATCAGCGCGTCGGCGCCGACTAGATGCGCCACCAGCGCCGAGAGCCGGTCGTTGTCGCCGAACCGGATTTCGTTGGTGGCCACCGTATCGTTCTCGTTGACGATCGCGACCGCATGCAATGCGCGCAGCCGGTCGAGGGTTCGCTGAGCGTTGTTGTGCTGCACCCGCATCGAGACGTCGTGCGCCGTCAGCAAAACCTGGCCGACGCTGCGCTGGTAGCGGGCGAACGCCGTGCTCCACGCGTTGACCAGAGCCACCTGCCCGACGCTGGCCGCGGCCTGCTTGGTGGCCAGGTCGGTGGGCCGTCTAGACAACCCCAGCGGCTCGATGCCCGCGGCGATGGCACCCGACGACACGATGACGACGTCCGAGCCGGCCTTCATCCGCGCCTCGATCACGTCGACGAGGCCCGCAAGCCGGCTCGCGTCGAACATGCCGGTCGAGGTGGTCAGGGCGGTGGTACCGACCTTGACGACGACGCTGCGCGCGGTGCGAACCGCTTCGCGCGCAAGGCTATTCATTGCCGTCGTGCCCGCGCCGTTGCTTGCGCGCCGCCTTGCGCTCGTCGGCGCCGACCCGGTCGTTGCCCTCCAGGCGCGGATCGGTGCCGCGTCGGGTCATGAGGGTGTCGATTCCGGACGGTGTCTGCGGCTCCCAGTCGAACGTGACGTCGCCGATGGTGACCGCGCAGCCCGGGCGCGCGCCCAGCCGCATCAGCTCGTCCTCGACGCCCAGCCGGGCCAACCGGTCACCGAGATAGCCGACCGCTTCGTCGTTGTCGAAGGCGGTCTGCGAGATCCAGCGTTCGGGCCGACGACCGCGGACCACGAAGCCGCCGTGGCCGTCGGACTCCACGGTAAAGCCGGACTCGTCGACGGGCACCGGCCGGAGCACCGGACGTCGCGGCACGACCTCCGGTTGGGCGGCCTGGTAGTCGGCCACCATGTCGGCGAGCCCGAAGATCAACGGCTGCAGCCCTTCTCGGGCGACCGTCGATACGGTGAACACCGGCCAGCCGCGCTCGGCGATCTCGTCGCGGACGAACTCGGCCATCTCACGTGCCTCGGGGACGTCGATCTTGTTGAGCACCACGGCGCGTGGGCGTTCGATCAGGTCACCGAGCGTCGAATCCCCTTGCAGGGTAGGCGTGTAGGCCGCCAACTCGGCTTCCAAGGCATCGATGTCGGAGATCGGGTCGCGGCCGGGTTCCGCGGTCGCACAGTCCACCACGTGGACCAGTACCGCGCATCGCTCGATGTGGCGCAGGAAGTCCAGGCCGAGGCCGCGACCCTGCGAGGCGCCCGGGATCAGGCCCGGCACGTCGGCGACGGTGAAGGTCCGATCCCCCGCCGACACCACGCCGAGGTTGGGGGCCAGGGTGGTGAACGGGTAGTCGGCGATCTTCGGCTTGGCCGCCGAGATCGTCGACACCAGTGAGGATTTGCCCGCCGACGGGAATCCGACCAGGCCGACGTCGGCGACGGTTTTCAGCTCGAGGGTGAAGTCGCGAGCTTCGCCCTTCTCACCCAGCAGCGCGAATCCGGGCGCCTTGCGGGCCCGGGACGCCAGCGCGGCGTTGCCCAGCCCACCGCGACCGCCGGCCGCGGCTTCGAAACGCGTGCCAGCACCGACCAGGTCGGCGAGCATCCGGCCGTCTTGGTCGACGACAATCGTGCCGTCGGGAACCTTGATCTCGAGATCGGGAGCGGCCGCGCCGGCGCGGTTGTCGCCCATCCCCTGCTTGCCGGACGCGGCGACCACGTGCGGGTGGAAGTGAAAGTCGAGCAGCGTGTGCACCTGCGGGTCGACGACCAGCACGATGCTGCCGCCGCGGCCCCCATTGCCGCCGTCAGGCCCGCCGAGCGGCTTGAATTTTTCGCGGTGAACCGAGGCACAGCCGTTACCACCGGAGCCGGCCCGCGCGTGGATAACGACGCGGTCGACAAACCGAGGAGCCATCGGAGAGTCCTTTCAACCGCCGAGTGTGAACCTGTTGCGAGATATCGGCCTCAACCTCGCAGTGGTTTCACACTCGCGAGAGAGACCTACTCCGGTCGCGCGGGCGAGACGATGTTGACGGTCTTGCGTCCGCGCTTGACACCGAACTCGACGGCGCCAGCCGCCTTGGCGAACAAGGTGTCGTCGCCACCGCGGCCCACGTCGACGCCGGGATGGAAGTGCGTGCCACGCTGGCGGACCAAGATCTCGCCGGCCTTGACGATCTGACCGCCGAACCGCTTCACGCCCAGCCGCTGCGAGTTTGAATCGCGACCGTTACGTGAGCTGGAAGCGCCCTTTTTGTGTGCCATGTCCGTCGCCTCCTACTACTTGATTCCGGTCACCTTCAGGACCGTCAGCTGCTGACGGTGTCCCTGACGCTTGTGGTAGCCGGTCTTGTTCTTGAACTTGTGGATGCGGATCTTCGGGCCCTTGGTGTGCTCGAGCACCTCGCCGGTGACCGCGACCTTCGACAGGGCGGAGGCGTCGGAGGTCACCTTGGCGCCGTCGACCACCAGCGCGACCGGGAGCGACACCTTGGCGCCGGGCTCGGAGTCGAGCTTCTCGACCTTGACGACGTCACCAACGGCAACTTTGTACTGCTTACCGCCGGTCTTGACGATTGCGTAGGTCGCCATGGTCTCGTCTACCTCTGTTCTAGTTCTCGCGGGCGCGCAGCGTGAACGCGTGCGGGCTTGTCGGGGGGTGTCGGCCAGCTTCTTGTCCTACTGGCAGGCCTGCGGGCCTGACGACAACTGGTCTAGGGTACGTGACCAGCGGCTACAGGGTCAAACCGGCCGATCAGTCCGCCCTGCGACGATGCCGACTCAGTGTATCGGCGGACCTGCGGGCCGGGCCGCGGCTCGGCGCCGACGAGGCCGCTCCGAAACCGCAGTGACCTGGTCCTCGGTGTCGGAGTCGTCGGAGTCGTCGTCCTCATCGTCATCGCTGTCGTCATCGCTGTCGTCGAAGTCGTCGTCCTCCTCCTCGACGTCATCGTCATCCTCGTCGTCGAGGTCGTCGTCTTCGTCGAGGTCGTCATCGTCATCGTCGAGGTCGACCTGGTCGGTGTCGTCGTCGTCCTCGTCGTCATCGCTGTCGTCGAAGTCGTCATCGTCGAGATCGTCTTCCGCCGACTCCTGCGCGGCCTGCTTCTGCAGCTGCTCGTCGGCCTCGGACTCGGCCCGGTCTTCACCGGGGATGTGCTCAGCGTCCTCGGCCGGTACCGACTCGTCGTCGTCCTCGTGGTGACCGCCGTTGGCCGCCGCCATCGCCTTGAACATCGGGTGCTCGCCGGGCGCGTGCGCGGGCACGGTGGCGACCACCTGCTCCTCGGTCTTGCCCTTCTTGGACCGCCGGCCGCGCCGAGTGCCGGATTCCGATTTGCGGCCGGCCGCCGGCGCGGAGTCGACGGGGTCGGCGTGCAGCATGATGCCGCGGCCGCTGCAGTGCGGACACGTCGTGGAGAAGGCCTCGACAAGGCCGGTGCCCAGCTTCTTGCGGGTCAGCTGCACCAGGCCGAGCGAGGTCACCTCGGACACCTGGTGACGGGTGCGGTCGCGGGCCAGCGCCTCGGTCAGCCGCCGAAGCACCAAGTCGCGGTTGGACTCGAGGACCATGTCGATGAAGTCGATGACCACGATGCCGCCGATGTCGCGCAGCCGCAGCTGACGCACGGTCTCCTCGGCGGCCTCGAGGTTGTTCTTGGTGACGGTCTGCTCGAGGTTGCCGCCCGATCCGGTGAACTTGCCGGTATTGACGTCGACGATCGTCATCGCCTCGGTCCGATCGATGACCAGCGTGCCCCCGGACGGCAGCCAGACCTTCCGATCCATCGCCTTGGCCAACTGCTCGTCGATGCGGTGCACCGCGAACACGTCGGGCGCGTCTCCATCGGGCTGCTCGTACTTGTTCAGCTTCGAAATCAGCTCGGGCGCAACCGAACTCACGTACTCGTTGATGGTGGTCCAGGCGTCGTCGCCGGAGACGATCAGCTTGCCGAAGTCCTCGTTGAACAGGTCGCGGATGACCTTGACCAGCACGTCAGGCTCTTCGTACAGCGCGATGGCGGCCCCGGACGCCTTCTTCTTGGTTTCGTCCGCCCGCTCCGCGATCTCCGTCCACCGTTCCTGCAGCCGGTTGACGTCGGAGCGGATGTCCTCTTCTTTGACGCCCTCGGAGGCGGTCCGGATGATCACGCCGGCGTCCGACGGGACGACCTCTTTGAGGATCTCCTTGAGCCGCTGGCGTTCGGTGTCGGGAAGCTTGCGGCTGATGCCGGTCGACGACGCGCCGGGCACGTACACCAGGTACCGGCCGGCCAGCGAGACCTGAGTGGTCAGCCTGGCGCCCTTGTGGCCCACGGGGTCCTTACTGACCTGCACCACCACGTAGTCGCCGGGCTTGAGGGCCTGCTCGATCTTGCGGTTGGACCCGCCCAGACCGGCGGCCTCCCAGTTCACCTCACCGGCGTAGAGCACGCCGTTGCGGCCGCGGCCGATGTCGACGAACGCCGCCTCCATCGAGGGCAGCACGTTCTGCACGATGCCCAGGTAGATGTTGCCGACCAAGGAGGCGGAGGCCGCCGAGGTGACGAAGTGTTCGACGACGATGCCGTCCTCGAGCACGGCGATCTGGGTGTAGCGGCTGCCGGGGTGCGGCGGTTCGGTGCGGACCTTGTCGCGGACCACCATCACGCGGTCGACCGCCTCGCGGCGGGCCAGGAATTCGGCCTCGGTCAGGACCGGCGGACGCCGGCGCCCGGCGTCGCGCCCGTCGCGGCGGCGCTGCCGTTTGGCCTCGAGCCGGGTCGAGCCGTCGATGCCTTGGATCTCGTTGCTGTCGGTCTGTTTCTTGGCACGCGGTGCGCGTTCGTGCACGACCGTGTTCGGCGGGTCGTCCGGCGACGAGTTGTCGTCGGAGTCGTCAGCGGCGCCGGACTTGCGGCGGCGACGGCGACGGCGACGTTTGCTGGCACCGTCACCTGAGCCGTTGTCGTCGTCGCCTGCGTCGGAGTCGTCCGTGTCGTCATCGGAGTCGTCGTCCGAGGCGTCATCGGAGTCGGCTGACTTGTCTGATTTGCCGCCGTCGCCGGAGTCGTTGTCGGCTCCGTTCTGCTCGCCACGGCCGCGGCCCCGGCCGCGACGCCCACGGCGACGCCGGCGGTTGGCCGGACGATCCGCCTGGTCGTCGTCGCCGTCCCCATCGCCGTCGGCGTCGAAGTCGTCGTCATCGTCGTCGCCGTCGCCGTCGTCGGAGTCGGAAGACTCGTCGGCTTTCTTGGGGGCCTCGACGCGCGCGACCGGCTGGGGCGCGACGAACAGCGGCATGTACTCCGGTCGCTCGACCGGCGTGGTCTCCAGCATCAGCCGCGACTCGGGTTCCTCGGCCTCACCGGTTGCGTCGGCCGCCACGACCGATGCGCCCACCGGCGCCGGCGCGTTGGCCAGCAGGTCGCGAACGCGGACCGCGTCGACTCGTTCCACGGTGGAATGCGCGCTGCGGACCCGACCGTCGAGTTCGGTCAGCGCGTCGAGAACCTGTCGGCTGGTCGTTCCCAGCGCCCGGGCCAGGGAGTGAACCCTCAGCCGTTCTGGCAGCTCCTCGCCGTGCGACGAGTCTTCGGGAACTTCTGAGAATGGGCCACCGTCTATCACGAATTCTCCTCTAGCCCCCGGGCGCGTCTTTTCGACGCGGCCACGCGAGGGCTTCGCTATGTACCCGGGTCACTTCCTCCCGGGCTTGTGATGGTCTTGCCCCGAGCAGTTCGGGTCGAACACACTCGGTGCCGGTCTGAATGATGGCTGGACAGCCGCGCCGCGAGTCGCGGTGGTCGCGCTTGTCAAAGTCTTCATTCGGGATTCCGCCGACATTCCAAAGCCGGTCCGGCGACGTTCACCCGTCTATCAGTATCCCATACCCATGTCTCGGGCCGGACCAAGTGCGCTGAGCTGTTATCAAGCCTTGGTGAACCAGAGCGCGATTTCACGCTCCGCGGATTCCGGTGAATCGGAGCCATGCACCAGGTTGTACTGCGTTTCCAGGCCGAAATCGCCGCGGATGGTGCCGGGCAGGGCGTTGGCGACCGGGTCGGTGCCCCCCGCGAGCTGCCGGATCGCGGCGATCGCTCGTGGGCCTTCGATAATCGCCGCTACCAGCGGCGATGACGTGATGAACTCCACCAGGGAGCCGAAGAACGGCTTGCCGTCGTGCTCGGCGTAATGGCTTTTGGCCAACTTCTCGCTGACGGTCCGCAGTTCCAGCGCCGCAATGGTCAAGCCCTTGCGCTCGACGCGGCCGAGGATCTCCCCGACCAGCCGTCGCTCGACACCATCGGGCTTGATCAGTAGCAGAGTCCGCTCGTTACCGCTCTTCACGGCGCACAGCGTAGCGGATCAGTCCGGCGGTCCCTCCTGGCCAGGGAGCAGCCCGAGCCGCTCACGGCGCCGAACCTCCCAACGCACGTAGGCGATCAACGCCCATACCCCGGCGAAGATCAGGCCGATGACGCCCACGCCCGGGTAGACGGCAAAGCCGGCGATCGGAATCAGCTGCACACCGAGGTCGGCCCAGATGGCCCACGACCGGCCCTGCAGCCCGGTCAGCACGATCAGGACCGCGGTCAAACCCAGTAGGTATGTCAGGGCACCGGGATTCAGTCCGCCACCGACCGCCCCGACCACCGGCAGCGCCAGCAGTACCACGATCGCCTCGAGGATCAGCGTGCCGGCGGTGACACCGCGAAAGCTCTTCCACGGGTCGGGCTTTGGCGCCTTGGGCGTGGTCATGCCGGGTCACGCCCGAACAGCGTGCGGGCCGCGCCGGCGGTGACGACCGAGCCGGTGATCACGATGCCGGTTCCGGAGAACGACTCGCCCTCGGCGTCGGCCTCGTCGACCAATGCGGTGGCGATGTCGATGGCGTCGCGCAGGTGCTCGGCGGTGTCCACCCGGTCCGGCCCGAAGTACTGCTGCGCGGTGAGCGACAGTGTCTCGACGTCGAGGGCGCGTGGAGATCCGTTGTGGGTGACCACGATTCGATCGAATACCGGCTCGAGCGCGGCCAGGATGCCGCCGACGTCTTTGTCGCCCATCACGCTGACCACGCCGACCAAGAACCGGAAGTCGAACTCCTCGGCCAGGGTCTGGGCCAGCGCCGCTGCACCCGCCGGGTTGTGCGCGGCGTCGACGAATACCGTCGGCGCGCTGCGCATCCGTTCCAGTCGGCCGGGACTGCGCACCGCGGCGAATCCGGCCCGCACCGCGTCGATGTCGAGCTGGCGCTGCGCGCCGGCGCCGAAGAATGCCTCGACAGCGGCGAGCGCGGTCGCCGCGTTGTGCGCCTGGTGTTCGCCGTGCAGCGGCAGGAAGACCTCGGAGTAAACCCCACCGAGGCCCTGCAACTCCAGCAGCTGGCCGCCGATCGCGACCTGGCGGCTCAACACCGCGAACTCCGAATCCTCGCGTGCGACAGCGGCATCGGCGCGCACGGTCTGCGCGAGCACCACCTCCATGGCCTCGGGCACCTGGCGGCCGATCACCGCGACGGTGTCCGGAGCGCCGTCTCGATCCTCAGGGGCCCTCTGGATGATGCCGGCCTTTTCCGCGGCGATGCCGGCGATGTCGTCGCCCAGATACTCGACGTGGTCGACGCTGATCGGGGTGATCACCGCGACCGGCGCGTCGATCACGTTGGTGGCGTCCCAGCGCCCGCCCAGACCGACCTCGATGATCGCCACCTCAATCGGGGCATCGGCGAAGGCCGCGAACGCCATCGCGGTGAGCACCTCGAACTTGCTCATGGCCGGGCCGCCGGCCGCTTGCGACTTCTGGTCGATCATCTGCACGAACGGCTCGAGCTCGGTGTAGGTCGACACGTAGGTCGCGGGGCTGATGGGCTTTCCGTCGATCGCGATGCGCTCGACCGCCGACTGCAGGTGCGGGCTGGTGGTGCGTCCGGTGCGGCGCTGTAGGGCGGTCAGCAGCGCATCAACCATCCGCGCGACCGAGGTCTTACCGTTGGTTCCGGCGATGTGGATCGACGGGTAGCTGCGTTGCGGCGACCCGAGCAGATCCATCAGCGCCGAGATGCGATCAAGGCTGGGCTCGATTTTGGTTTCCGGCCAGCGCTGGTCGAGCAGGTGCTCCACCTGCAGCAGCGCCGCGATCTCGTCGGGGGTGGGAGCGACCTCGACGGACTGAACGTCCGCGTCGTCGGGTTCGGGCTCTAAGGTCACGTGAGTCCGGCTAACCTGGCGGTGATCCGCTCGGTTTCCTCGCGGGCCACCCGCTGCCGCTCGCGTTGCTTCTCGACGACGGCCTCCGGAGCTTTGGCCATGAAGTCGGCCTTGCCCAATTTCGCTGTGGTCGAGGCCAATTCCTTCTGCGCAGCGGCCAGATCCTTCTCCAGGCGACGGCGCTCGGCGGCCACGTCAATGGTGCTCGACGTGTCCAGTTCGACGACGACGATGCCCCCTTTGAGGCCGACCTCCAGCGATGCCGACGGCGCGAAGTCGGCTGTGGGCTCGTTCAGCCACGCCAGCGCTGCGACGGCGCCGAGCTGGCTGGTCAAGTCGGCGGCGTCGATGCCCGACAGCCGCGCCGGCACCTTCTGCCGATCGGCCAGACCCTGGTCGCTGCGGAACCGGCGAATTTCGGTGACCAGCTTCTGCATATCGGTAATCCGTTGCTCGGCAACGGCATCCAGCACGATTCCGGACGATTGCGGCCATTCGGCGATGACGACGGACTCGCCGCCGGTCAGGTTCTTCCACAGCGTCTCGGTGACGAACGGGATGACCGGGTGCAGCAGCTTGAGCAGCGCGTCGAGTACGAAGGCCAGCACCGCGGTGGTGTAGGTGTCCCCGGGGACCGACAGCTGCACCTTGGCCAATTCGAGGTACCAGTCGCAGAACTCGTCCCAGGCGAAGTGGTACAACGACTCGCAGGCACGGCTGAATTCGTAGGCCTCGAATGCCGAATCGACCTCGGCGCGAACCTCTTCCAGCCGCCCGAGGATCCAGCGGTCAGCATCGGTGAGCTCGTCGAGACCCGGCAGCGGAGCCGGCTGCGTGCCGTTCATCATCGCGAAGCGGGTGGCGTTGAACAGCTTGGTCGCGAAATTGCGCGAGGCCCGTACGGCATCCTCGCCGACGGCCAAGTCACCCCCGGGGTTGGCACCGCGGGCCAATGTGAACCGCAGCGCGTCGGCGCCGAAGGCTTCCAGCCAGTCCAGCGGGTCGACCACGTTGCCCTTGGATTTGCTCATCTTGCGGCCGAACTCGTCGCGGATCAGTCCGTGCAGAAAGACGTCAGTGAACGGCACCTGCGGGCCCCGCGCTCCGTCGAGCGTGATGACGTCATCGCCACCGACGAACGTGCCGAAC
>DATNFI010000098.1:0-4430 GCA_035606475.1 Mycobacterium sp.
TACGGGATACCGGTGCTGGCGTCTTACGCTGCAACGGAATTCGGCGGTGGGGTGGCGAGCTGGACACTGGCCGACCATCAGAAGTATTGGCGGGACAAGCGCGGCAGCGTGGGACGCGCCAACCCGGGGGCCCAGCTGCGAGTGGTCGGCGACGACGGCGCCCCGCTGGCACCCGACCAGATCGGTCTGCTGGAGGTCAAGCCGGCCCAACTCGGACCGTCCGCGGACTGGATGCGCACCACCGACATGGCGCGCCTGGACACCGACGGGTTCCTTTGGATCGTCGGCCGGGCCGATCAGGCGATCATCCGTGGCGGATTCAAAGTCATGCCCGACGACGTTCGCGGCGCGCTGGAAAGCCACCCCGCGGTCGCGGGTGCCGCGGTAATCGGGCAACGCGACGAACGACTCGGCGAGACACCGGTGGCCATGGTCGAACTGCGGACACCGCGATCGGCCGACGCCGCCGCGCTCGTCGACTACCTGCGGAACCGCTTGGCCCGCTACGAGATTCCTACCGAGATCGTGATCGTCGATGAATTGCCCCGAACACCTTCTGGCAAGCCCGATCTGAGCGCCGTCCGGCGCCACTTCAGCGATGCTGACCATGCCGGGTGACTCGGCCACCATCGGCCAGGTGCTGCGCGCGCAAGCCCACAACAGAGCCGATCATCCCCTGCTGATCTGCGACTCCGAACGTGTCAGCTACGCCGATGCCGAAAGGCTGTCCGCCGTCATCGCGCATGGCCTCATCGACCTCGGTGCCGGCAAGGGAACTCATGTCGGCCTGCTCTACCCCAACGGTGTCGCATTTGTCGCCGGGATGCTGGCCGCCGCGCGGATCGGCGCGATCGTCATACCCTTTTCGACGTTCGCCACCGCGCGCGAACTGCGTGAGCAGCTCGTTCACAGCGACACCGAAATACTGCTGTCAACTCCGTCCTACCGATCCCACGACTACGTGCAACGCCTGGCCGAGGTGTTGCCGGGCTCCGAACTCGACTCCGACGACCGGCTGTTCCACACCGCCGCACCACAATTGCGGCACGCCGTCTTCGACGCCTCCGGTATCCCACGGGCCGAGAGCGTCGACGAGGCCTTCCTCGCGGCGATGGAGAACGATGTCGACGGCTCGGACCCGGTGACGATCGTCTACACCTCCGGCACCACCAGCGCGCCCAAGGGCGTTGTGCACACCCACGCCGCACTGGTCGACCATCAGCGGAAGCTCAACGCGGTCCGAAACCTCACCGCGGCGGACAAGCTGTTCTGCAACTCACCCTTCTTCTGGATCGGCGGGCTGGGATTTGGCTTGCTGGCCACCATGGTTGCCGGCGCCACGCTGCTCTGCTCGAACGCCGACGACCCCGGCCAGACCCTGGATCTGCTCGAGGCCGAAAGACCCACCGTCAGCAACGGATTCGTCGCAGGGATCCGACACCTGACGCGGCACCCGAGCTTCGCCGACCGCGACCTGTCCTCCCTGCGGCGGGGCAACCTGTACCCGATCATGGCTCCGGAGGCACGTCCGGACGACCCTGAGTTGAGACACAACATGCTCGGCCTGACCGAGGCGGGCAGTGTCGTGTTGATCAGTGCGGACGAAACCGATCAGCCCGAGCATCGACGCGGATCCTTCGGTAAACCGGCGCCCGGGCTGGACGCCAAGATCGTCGACCCCGACACCCAGATGCCGGTCGAGGACGGCGCGCCCGGTGAGCTGTGCATCCGCGGACCATGCCTGATGCAGCGTTATTACAAGCGCAGCCGGGAGGAATGCTTCGATGCCGATGGGTGGCTGCACACCGGGGACCTGGCCGCCACCGACAGCGAGGGATTCGTCTACTACCTCGGTCGGCGCGGTTCGATGATCAAGACCGCCGGCGCCAACGTCTCCCCCAGCGAGGTCGAGCACGCGATCGCCAAGCTCACCGGCGGCGCCGCACATGTGTTCGGCATCCCGGACCCCGATCGCGGCCAAGTTATCGCGGCCGTCATCGTCATGGACGACGGGGCCGGCTTCGACGAGGCCGGCCTTCGTCGACAGCTCTCAGTTGAACTGTCCGCGTACAAGATTCCGAAACGGCTTGCGGTGCTGCCGCCGTCCGAGGTCCCCCTGTTGGCCAGCGGCAAGCCCGACGTACGGCGTTTGAAAAGCCTGTTCGATGCCTGACACCATCGATGCCCTGGTACGACACCACTCGGCGCAGGCCGCCCCCAAGCCGATGGTGATCGATTCCGGCTCTCAGCTGAGCTACCGCGAACTCGATTGCACCACAGCGGATCTGGCGGCAGGCTTCATCGGAGCGGGCGTCGGCAAGGGCACCCGGGTCGGGCTCATCATGCCCAACGGTGTCCGCTGGGTGCAGATCGCCGTCGCGCTCACCCGAATCGGTGCGGTGCTGGTTCCGCTGAGCACCTTGTTATCCGCGCGGGAATTGATCGCACAATTGCGGACATCCTCGGTGCAGTTTCTGATCGCTGCCGAGGAATTCCGCGGCCACCGCTACCTCGATGACCTGGCGGCGGCTCTGCGGCTCGGCGATCTCTCCGGGACGCTGCACTGCACCGAACTTCCCGCGCTGCGCCAGGTCTGGACACCCGATCGGGTGCCGGCCGCGTCCGGCGATTCGTTCTTCGACGCCGTCACCGCGACAGTCACCCCGAGCGACACGATGGTCATCATGTTCACCTCTGGCAGCAGCGGCCCACCCAAGGGCGTCCTGCATTCGCACGGCGGTGCGCTGGGCGCCGTCCGCGCCGGTCTGGCAGGTCGCTGCATCGATGCCGACACCCGGCTGTATCTGCCGATGCCCTTTTTCTGGGTGGGTGGTTTCGCCAGCGGCGTGCTGTCCGCGCTGGTGGCCGGCGCAACGCTGATCACCGAGGAGATTCCACATCCCGAGACGACACTGCGGCTGCTGGAGCGCGAACGGGTGACCCTGTTTCGCGGCTGGCCCGACCAGGCCGAGGCGCTGGCCCACCACCCGCTTCGCGCCCGAGTAGACCTGTCCGCGCTGCGACCCGGCAGCCTGGAAGCGCTGCTACCGCCCGAGCAGCGTTCCGAATCAGGCTCGCGCGCAACGCTGTTCGGCATGACCGAAGCATTCGGGCCGTACTCCGGCTACCCCGCCGACACTGACATGCCGCACTCGGCGTGGGGCAGCTGCGGCACACCCTTCCCCGGCATGGAGGTGCGGATCACCGATCCGGACAGCGGCCAGGTCCTCGCCGCGGGAAGCATTGGGATGATCGAGATTCGGGGCCCGCACACGCTGCGCGGGATATGCCGGCGCAGCCGCGAGGATCTGTTCACCGCCGACGGCTTCTACCCCACCGGGGATCTCGGCCGGCTCGACGGCGAGGGGTTTCTGTTCTACCACGGTCGATCTGATGACATGTTCAAGGTCAGCGGCGCGACCGTCTACCCCACCGAAGTGGAGCAGGCGCTGCGCGACATCGACGGCGTGGAGAACGCCTATGTGACCAACCTGCCCGGCACACACGGAGATCAGGTGGGCGCCGCGGTGGTGTGCGACACCGAGCGCATCACCGTTGAACGGCTGCGCGAATCGGCCCGGACACTGCTCAGTTCGTTCAAAATCCCGACCGTGTGGCTTCTGGTCGACGACGACACGATTCCCCGCGGGTCGACCGGTAAGCCCGACATCCGGCAGTTACGCGCAATGCTGGCCAAATCGGACGCGCACTAGCCCGATTCGACGACGCCGTGTTCAGCCAGGTGGTCGATCAGCGGAGCCGCCCCCGCCGCCAGGTGCTCCGACATCGCCTGGCGAGCTGCGTCGCTGTCGTGCTTGGCCAGCGCGGCCACCACCCGCCGATGGTCTTTGATCGACTGGTCGGGCCAGCCGGCGATGGTGGGAAACACCGATTCAGGCGCGTAGCGGGTGATCTGCGACATCATCTGAGCGAGCTTCGGCGACTCCGCCGCCACGTTGATCGCCCGATGAAACTCGTGGTTGAGCCGCACCGTCCGCTCAATGTCGTTGCCCGCGTACGCTTCTTCCAGCTGAGACTGAATGTCCTTGAGCTGACGCAGTTGCTCGTCATCGATGCGTTCGGCGGCCCGCGCGGCCAGCTCGCCACCAACATGGGCCTGCAGATTGGCGACGTCAGCCAAGTCACGCTCGGTCACCGGCAGCACCACGAAGCCGCGACGGGGCTGCTGTTCCAACAGCCCCTCGGATCGCAGCTCGAAGAGCGCTTCTCGGACCGGGGTGACGCTGATCCCGAGTTCGGCGGCCAGTTGATCCAGCCGGACGTACTCCCCCGCCGAATATGTGCCGTCGAAGATCCGCTTACGGACATAGCGCGCAACGTCTTCGGAGAGTTGAGGTCGCGCGGCGAAATCCGGGACGCTCACGGTCAAATCCGATACTCGGCAAGCAGTCGCTTGCTGATGATGGACT
>DATNFI010000099.1:0-3719 GCA_035606475.1 Mycobacterium sp.
TCCAGCGGCGGTCCGGCTGCAGGCCCGAACCTTCGAGCGGCTGGTCGCCGGCCAGATCCGCGAAACCGTCGGGCCGGGGGACACCAACCCGATCACGCACTACCTGCAGGTGCTGGCCGACAAGACCGGATCATTGATCGCCACGTCGGCCCAGTTCGGCGCCGAGTTCGCTCGCGTCGACCCGTCACTCGTCGACGTGTTGCGTCGCTTCGGGGAACAGATCGGCGTGGCTTTCCAGATCTCTGACGACATCCTCGACATCGCCTCCGAGTCGACCGAATCGGGCAAGACGCCGGGGACGGATCTGCGCGAGGGCATCCGTACCCTGCCGGTGCTGTATGCCTTGCGATCCGAGGATCCGGATGATGCGCGGCTGCGTGAGCTGGTTTCCGGTCCGCTGGTTGACGATTCTCTACATGCTGAGGCGCTGGAGCTACTGCGCGTTTCGCCTGCGGTGACGGAGGCGCGACGCACCTTGCAGAGTTACGCCGACGCCAGCCGAGCCCTGCTGGCTGGGTTACCCGCCCGGCCGGCCCGGGATGCTCTGGAGGCATTGACCGACGTGGTGGTGGCCCGCACCAGCTGAGCTGGCGTTTGGTTGCTAGCCGATCACAGCCAGGGCCCGAGTTCTGGCAGCGCAGTCATGGCTTCGCCGACGGCGGACGTTCGTCCGGTGAGCCACGCCAGTGCGGCCCAATCCGGACCGCGCACGTCGACCGGATCCGCGGGCGGATCCTGGCCCGCTACGACCCATACCCGACCGGCCAGCTCCGGGTTGAGGGACCCGTCAGCCGTCACCTCTAGCCGAAGCGGTCCGCGGGCGCGATCCGGCAACCGATCAGCGAGCCGGGGGAGGAGGAGCGTGACGAAATCGGCCGGCCACTGGTCCGCGGTGTACCCGGAATCCGCGTCGATCCGGTGCACCTCGACCTCCTGCCACCGCGCCCGGATCCAGCTGCGGCTGGGACGGCTGTCTGCCGTCGCGTTCCAGGCATCCGCATCGGCGACCGCGCCGAACACCCGGTCGAGCCGGTCGGCCGATTCACGCACGTCGGCCAGCTGTTCGAGCGCGGGGCGGCCGGCGCCGGCTTCGATGTCGGCCGCCCGGCCTTCGGGGCCGTTCGGATAGCGCTTGACAATTTCTCCGCGTAACGCGCCGGACAATGCCCGCGCGATGCCGTCCGCGTTGCGGGCGATGTGCGTCAACACGTGACCCCGGGTCCAGTTCGGCAAGGCGATTGGCGCGGCCATATCCGCGTCGGCCCAGCGCTGAGCGTCGAAGTCGGCGATCATCGCGGACGTTGATGCGCGCATCGCCGTAAGCCGAGTGGACAGATCTGCGGATGTCACGGCCGCCATGTTGCCCTAGCGACCGGTAATCGGCCAGGATTCCAGCTCCGTGTAGGTCGGCTTCGGGCCGAGTTGGCTGCGGACCAGGCTCACCCGATCCATGGGCCACGGCGGTCCGGCGTAGGACGCGAGCGCCCTTGCCCAGGGCCGCAAGTCAACACCGGGGCGGCCACGCGCGACGGTGAGATGGGGGTGGAAACGGCGATCTTCCACCTCGATGCCGGTGCGTCGCGCGGCTGCCGCGGCGCGGGTGGCCAGCTCGGTCAGCGGGGCCACCTCGCCGGCGAGACCCACCCAGAGGACGCCCAGGCCGAAACGCCCGGCGCCCGTCAGCTGGAGCTCGGTAGGAGCGGCTCGCCGGGCGGCCTGGCCCAGGCCGGGGCGTAGTCGCGGCACGGTCGCATCGTCGACCTCGCCGAGGAACGCGAGCGTGACGTGCCAGCGGTTAGCGGGCAGCCATCGCGGTGCTGTGCCGTCCACGTGCAGCGCCGAGACCGCCGACGCCAGATCGGCAACCGCTGGAGCTGACGGCCACACCGCAACGAAGAGCCGCACCCGGCCATCCTTCCGGCTTGCCAGTCACTCGCTAGACCGGGACTGGACCAGCGCGGGCTCGGCAACTGCTGGAGCTGACGGGCACACCGCAACGAAGAGCCGCACCCGGCCATCCTTCCGGCTTGCCCGTTAGTCGCTAGACCGGGACCGGACCAGCACGGGCTCGGCGTCGACTGGCTCCGCCGGAGCACGCCGGCGCTGGCGCCCTATCGCGTCCACGGTGAGAACAATCAGCGCGATCCATACGAGTGTGAAGCCGACCCACCGGACAGGAGGCATGGGCTCGTGGTCGATGCCGACGCCGACCGCGAACTGCAGCACCGGCGCCAGGTATTGCAGAAGACCGACAGTCGACAGGGGCAGTCGGCGAGTGGCGGCGGCGAAGAACAGAAGTGGAATGGCGGTCACGACGCCAGTCGTGGCGAGGAGTGCCGTGTCGCCGCCGCCGTTGTGCGCGAAGACCAGCGTGCCTTGCAGCTGCAGCACGAGCAGCACGGTCAAGGCCGGCAGCGCCAGCACACCTGTCTCGACGGCCAGCGATTCCGCCGCCCCGACGGCTGCTCGCTTCTTGAAGTACCCGTACATCCCGAACGACGTCGCCAACACCAGAGCGATCCACGGCAAGCGCCCGTAATCGACGGCAAGAACCACGATGGCGATCGAGGCAATACCCACGGCCACCCACTGCGGCTTTCGTAGCGTCTCGCGCAGCAGGAAGACGCCAAGCAGCACGGTGATCAGTGGATTGATGAAGTAGCCGAGGCTCGTCTCCACAACCTGGCCGGAATTTACGCCCCAGATGTACGTGCACCAGTTCACGCTGATTACCGATGCGCCCAGGATCAGCAACGTGCGCCGACGGCGATCGGCCAGAACCCGCCCCACCGAACGCCACGCTCGCGTGCGCCAGAGCACCAGCGTGACGAACAGAAGTGACCACAAGATCCGGTGAGCGAGAATCTCCAGCGGACTGGCCGGTTCCAATAGCGGGAAGTACAGTGGGAATGCGCCCCACAGCAGGTATGCCGCTGCTCCGTAAAGCAGGCCCCGGCGCGTCTCGGCGTCGGTTCCCACCGCGTCGAAATTACGGCTTCGACCGGTCGGCGGCTCGGGCCATTGCGGCTCCGGTGGCCTTGTCGAACCGGCGATCAGGCGATGGTCCAGGTGTCCTTGCCGTGCAGCAACGCATCGAGAGCTGCCGTGTCGGACGCGTCCTTGGTCAAGGTGTGGTCGAGCTGCGCAGCCATCAGGCCGTCATATGTGGGCCGAGCCACATCCCGGAAAACACCCATCGGCGCGTAGCGAACGTCATTCGACGACAGTCGTGACAGCGCGAACGCATAGGCCGGATCGTCGGCATGGGCGTCGTGAATGACAATGCGGGGATCATCCTCGACGACATCGTCGGCCACGGTGAGCGCGCCGGTCCGTGGGTCGCGGACGACTGCCCTTCGCGGCTCGGCGCCGAAGCGAAGAGGTTGGCCGTGGTGGAGCGGAATGATCCACTCGTCGCGAGTCGCCGGATCCTTGATTATCTCGAACGCGCCGTCGTTGAAGATGTTGCAGTTCTGGTAGATCTCCACGAACGCAGTGCCTGGATGGTGTACCGCCTCCCGAAGCACGGACGTCAGATGCTTGCGGTCCGAGTCCAGCGTGCGGGCAACGAACGTGGCCTCCGCACCGAGAGCCAGCGAGACGGGGTTGAACGGATTGTCCAGCGAGCCAAACGGCGTTGACTTGGTCACCTTGCCCTGCTCGGACGTGGGTGAGTATTGGCCTTTGGTGAGCCCATAAATCCGATTGTTGAACAGCAG
>DATNFI010000100.1:0-21180 GCA_035606475.1 Mycobacterium sp.
TGCACTATCCCAGCGACGTAGCCACCGGTGTGGCGGTGGGGTTCGCCGTGGCCGCTGCCACGGAATGGGTTGCCGCTAGCTGGGCAGACGACAGGTGGAGCGTGAGATGAGCAGCGAGGTAGACGAAAAGGTGGCCGGACCCCCGGCGAATCTGATTGTCGGCGTAGTCAAGGCGATGCGCCCACGGCAGTGGGTGAAGAACATCCTGGTCGCGGCGGCGCCGCTGGCGGCCTGGGGCACCGACGTCCGCTACGACTGGGCCCAGGTCCCCGTTCAGGTCGCGATGGCGTTCTTGGTGTTCTGCCTGGGCGCCTCGTCGGTCTACCTGATCAACGACGCCCGCGACGTCGAGGCCGATCGCCAACATCCCACCAAGCGGTTCCGCCCGATCGCCGCGGGCGTCGTCCCCGAGTGGCTGGCCTACACGCTGGCGGCAGTGCTCGCGGTGGCATCGCTGGGATTGTCCTGGTGGGTCAACCCGAATCTGGCGCTGGTGATGGCCGTCTACATCGCGATCCAGCTCGCTTACTGCTTTGGGCTGAAACACCAAGCGGTGATCGACATTTCCATCGTGTCGTCCGGCTTCGTGATGCGTGGTATCGCGGGCGCGGTTGCTGCCAGCATCCACCTGACCCAGTGGTTCCTGCTGGTGCTCGCGTTCGGATCGCTGTTTATCGCGGCGGGCAAGCGTTACGCCGAGCTGCAGCTGGCCGAGCGCACCGGCGCCAAGATCCGTCGGTCGCTGGAGAATTACACCAGCACCTACCTGCGGTTCGTCTGGACGTTGTCGGCCACCGCGATGGTGGTCTGCTATGGCCTCTGGGCGTTCGAGCGGGAGCACGGCCAGGTCGGCTGGTTCGTGGGGTCGATGATCCCGTTCACGATCGTGATTCTGCGGATGGCAGTGGACGTCGACGGCGGCGTGGCCGGCGAGCCCGAGGAGATCGCGCTGCGCGACCGCGTGCTGCAGGTGCTGTTCCTGGTCTGGATCGGAACCATAGGTGCCGCAGTCATCCTCAAGTGAGGTCATCCCGGTGACGCGTCTACGCTGGCCGGCGCTCACGTCGGTCGGCAGAGCGTCATTCCCGTCCGACATCACGGTCCGGGTCAGCCTTTGGGCCAGCGTCGCCGTGGTCGCGGTGCTGTTCGGCTGGGGCGCCTGGCAGCGCCGGTGGATTGCCGACGACGGTCTGATCGTGTTGCGCACCGTCCGAAACCTGTTGGCGGGCAACGGGCCGGTCTTCAATCAGGGGGAGCGGGTCGAGGCCAACACCTCGGTGGTGTGGACGTATCTGGTGTATGTGGTCAGCGCGCTGACCCGGCCGCTGCAGTTGGAATACGTGGCGCTGGCGCTGGCACTCGGCCTGAGCCTGGCGGGTCTGGCGATGCTGATGCTGGGCACCGGGCGGCTGTTCGCGCCCAGCCTGGTGGGCCGTCGCGCAATCATGCTGCCGGCCGGTGCACTGGCTTACATTGCCGTGCCGCCGGCACGCGACTTCGCCACCTCCGGCCTCGAAAGCGGTTTGGTGATGGCCTATCTCGGGCTGCTCTGGTGGATGATGGTCTGCTGGTCGCAGACTCGCCACCGCCCTAGCGGGCAGCGGCCTCATGGGCGGGCGTTCATCGTCGCGCTGGCTTTCGTTGCCGGCTGCAGTGTCCTGGTGCGTCCCGAGTTGGCGCTGATCGGCGGCGGGGCGCTGATCATGATGCTGATCGCCGAGCACGCCGGGCGCCGGCGGCTGGAGATCGTGGTGGCCGGTGGGCTGTTGCCGGTGGGCTACCAGATCTTCCGAATGGGCTACTACGGCTTGCTGTTTCCCAGCACCGCGCTGGCCAAGGACGCCGCCGGTGACAAGTGGTCGCAGGGCCTGATCTACCTGTCGAACTTCAACGGCCCGTACGCGCTGTGGGTGCCGATCCTGCTGCTGGCTGCGCTCGGCCTGCTGCTATGGGTATCGGCAGGCCGCCACAAGAGCCAAAAGGGAACGGCCACAACGTCATCGGGCGGCGGCCCGCTGGCTCGCGCGATGCAGAGCCCTGGCGCTGTCGTGATTTTCATCCTGGTCAGCGGGCTGCTGCAGGCGCTGTACTGGATCCGGCAGGGCGGCGACTTCATGCACGGCCGGGTGCTGCTCGTTCCGCTGCTGTGCCTACTCACGCCGGTCGCGGTGGTGCCGGTGGTGTTTCCCGACGGGACGCGGCTTACCCGCGAGGCCGGCTACTGGCTGGCCGGCGGGGTGAGCGCGCTGTGGATGTCGGTCGCGGGATGGGCGCTGTGGGCGGCCAACTCGCCCGGGCTCGGCGACGACGCCACCCGCGTCACCTACACCGGCATCGTCGACGAGCGCCGGTTCTACGCCCAGGCGACGGGTCACGCGCATCCGCTGACCGCCGCCGACTATCTCGACTATCCCCGGATGCGCGCAATCCTGGTGGCGCTCAACAACACTCCGGAGGGGGCGCTGCTGCTGCCGTCCGGCAACTACGACCAGTGGGACTTGGTTCCACCGATCCCGCCGAAGGATGGCGCAGTGCCCCCTGCGCCCCCCGTCCCCGTCGTGCCCGTCAATGGCCCGCACACAGTCTTTTTCACCAACCTCGGCATGGTCGGCATGAACGTCGCGCTCGATGTCCGGGTGATCGACCAGATCGGTCTGGCCAACCCGCTGGCGGCACACACCGCGCGGCTTCAGCACGGCCGGATCGGTCACGACAAGAATCTGTTCCCCGACTGGGTGATCGCCGACGGACCGTGGGTGAAGTGGTATCCGGGTGTGCCGGGCTACCTCGACCAGAAATTCGTTCAGCAGGCCGAGGCGGCGCTGAAATGCGAGGGCACGCAGCAGGTGCTGGCTTCGGTGCGCAGCCCGATGGGCTTTCACCGGTTCTTCTCCAACTTGCTGCACTCGGTGCAGTTCACCCGCTACCGCATCGACCGCGTGCCCCGATACGAGTTGATCAGGTGCGGCCTCGCCGTTCCGGAGACCGGCGCCCCGGAGTACACCGGACTGCCGGCCACCGGGCCTTAGCGCAGAGTTATCGGCAGAAGAATTTTTGTCGGCCGTTCGGTGGGCGTGCCAGTACCCGCCTCGACTGATGTCCAGCAATACCGAATATGTAGTCTTACCGGCGAACAACCGCTCGTCGGCACATTCACAGCGTGGTGATCAGCAGCCGAATTGAGCGGGTCCGGCCGCAGCGCGAGGCCCCGTTTCGGGCCAACGCCGATGAGAGTCCAGACCGCGACATGTGGTTGACTACGGAAGCACAGCTGCGCCGTCCGGCGGCGACGCGGGTCCGAATGACTTGCCGAGCGCCGGACATCCAGGCCGGCGCGCTCAGCAACGATGCGGGCTAAAGAACGAGGCTCGCGAAGCAGCTGGGCAACAGGGCATGCAGTCCGACCCACACGTTGGGCCCGACAAAGAATGAGGAAAGCAAGAATGAGGCTTGTTGACAGGTTTCGCGCGGCAAAGGGGTTGCCGCGCCGGCTCGCGCTAGGGGCTGCGGCAGCGGCTCTGCTGCCGGGTCTGATCGGCGTCGTGGGCCAGACCGCGGACGCTAACGCGTTCTCACACCCGGGTCTGCCCGTCGAGTACCTGCAGGTGCCGTCGGCGGCGATGGGTCGCGACATCAAGGTCCAGTTCCAAAGCGGTGGCGCCAACTCGCCCGCCGTCTACCTGCTCGACGGTCTTCGTGCGCAGGACGACTTCAACGGCTGGGACATCAACACCCCCGCCTTCGAGTGGTACCTGCAGTCCGGCCTGTCGCTCGTCATGCCGGTGGGTGGCCAGTCCAGCTGGTACACCGACTGGTACAAGCCGGCTTGCGGCAAGGCTGGTTGCTCGACCTACAAATGGGAGACCTTCCTCACCAGCGAACTGCCCGCCTTCCTGGCGTCCAAGGGCGTCAAGCAGACCGGTGGCGCGGCCGTCGGCCTGTCGATGGCCGGTGCCTCGGCGCTGAACCTGGCCAACTACCACCCCGCGCAGTTCATCGAGGTCGGCGCGTTCTCCGGTCTGATGGACCCCTCGCAGGGCATGGGGCCGTCGCTGATCGGCCTGGCCATGGGTGACGCCGGTGGCTACAAGCCCGCCGACATGTGGGGCCCGAAGGAAGACCCGGCCTGGGCTCGTAACGACCCGCTGCTGAACGTCGGTAAGACCGTCGCCAACAACACCCGGCTCTGGATGTACTGCGGTAACGGCAAGCCGTCCGACCTTGGTGGCGACAACCTGCCGGCCAAGTTCCTCGAGGGCTTCGTGCGGACCAGCAACATCAAGTTCCAGGACGCGTACAACGCGGCCGGCGGTCACAACGCGCAGTTCCACTTCGACGCCAACGGCACGCACGACTGGCCGTACTGGGGCGCGCAGCTGCACGCGATGCTGCCCGACCTGCAGGCGACCCTCGGTGCCACTCCGGGCGCGGGCCCCGGCCCGGGTGGCGCTCCGGCTGCCACTGCGGCCGGTCAGCACACCTGATCTGAAAACGGCACGGCTGACGGCGACGACCTTGCGAGGTCGTCGCCGTTCGCCGTTTTCGGCGTCCGCCACAACGGGGTGTGATTAGCTACCTTGCGGAACGGGGGCCGCTGTTCAGGCCCCAATTAGCGGTCGAGCGACAAGCGAGGTCAGGATGAGAAGTCTGTCAGTGCTGTTCAGGCTGCTGTGTCTGCTGGGCGCCGCCGTATTGACGGCCGGTGGCTTCCTCATGACGGAGTTGAGCCCGGCCCGCGCCGCGGGCTACGAGACGCTGATGGTTCCGTCCGCGGCGATGGGCCGTGACATCCCGGTCCAGTTCCTGGCCGGCGGCCCGCATGCGGTGTACCTGCTGGATGCCTTCAACGCCGGCTCCGACGTCAGCAACTGGGCGACCGCGGGCAACGCCTTCAACACCCTCGCCGGCAAGGGCATTTCGGTGGCCGCGCCGGCCGGTGGCGCCTTCAGCATGTACACCAACTGGGAGCGCGACGGCAGCAAGCAGTGGGACACCTTCCTATCGCAGGAGCTGCCGGACTGGCTGGCCGCCAACAAAGGCCTGGCCCCCGGCGGTCACGGCGCCGTCGGCGCCTCGCAGGGCGGCTACGGCGCGATGGCGCTGGCCTGCTTCCACCCCGACCGGTTCGGCTTCGCCGGTTCGCTGTCGGGATTCCTCTACCCGTCGAACACCACCAGCAACGGCGCGATCGTGGCGGGCATGCAGCAGTTCGGCGGCGTCGACGCCAACGGCATGTGGGGCGCCGCGCAGCTGGGGCGCTGGAAGTGGCACGACCCCGAGGTGCACGCGATGCTGCTGGCCCAGAACAACTCACGGATCTGGGTGTGGAGCCCGACCAACATGGGTGGCGACGCTGCGGCCATGATCGGTCAGGCCGGCGAGGCGATGGCCGGAGCGCGCTTCTTCTACCAGGAGTACCGCAACGTCGGCGGGCACAACGGGCACTTCGACTTCCCCGGCGGCGGCAGCAACGACTGGGGCTCGTGGAGCGCCCAGCTCGGCGCGATGTCCGGCGACATCGTCGGCGCGATCCGCTAACTCAACGGGCGGTCCCGGTGCCGCGACCCGGTACCGTGAATAAAGCTCGACGGCACTGGGTCTGTCGGCTGTGCACCCGACCGACTCTGCTAGCAGGAGACCATGGCTGTGAACTCACGGCGGAAACGCCGTCGTCGAATCCTGGCGTTGACCGCCGCCGCCGCAGTGGCATTGGTGGTGGGCCTGGTCATCCTGGCGGTGGTCGGCGTGCTGCGGCAGCGCGAAGGCGTGCCGAGCGCGGTGCCACCCAGCATCTTGCCGCCGACCAGCAGTCTGCCGTCTCATCCGCACAAGCCGCGGCCCGCCTCGCAGGACTCGAGCTGCCCCGACGTGCAGCTGCTCACGATCCCCGGTACCTGGGAGTCGTCGCTGCAGGACGACCCGCTCAACCCGGTTCAGTTCCCGAAGGCGTTGCTGCTCAACGTCACTCGGCCGATCCGCGAGCAGTTCAACGCCAGCCGGGTCGAGACCTACACGGTCCCCTACACCGCGCAGTTCCATAACCCGCTGAGCGGCGACCCGCAGATCTCCTACAACGACAGCCGGGCCGAGGGCACCCGCGCGGCGGTCAAGGCGATGACCGACATGAACGTCAAATGCCCGCTGACCAGCTATGTGCTGGTGGGCTTTTCACAGGGGGCGGTGATCGCCGGTGATATCGCCAGCGACGTCGGCAACGGACGCGGACCGGTGGACGACGACCTGGTGCTCGGGGTGACCTTGATCGCCGACGGGCGCCGCCAGCAAGGCGTGGGCCAGGAGATCGGACCGAACCCGCCGGGCGAGGGCGCCGAGATCATCCTGCACGAGGTGCCGGTGCTGTCCACCCTCGGTTTGACGATGACGGGCCCGCGGCCGGGCGGCTTCGGTGCGCTCAACGGCAAGACCAACGAGATCTGCGGAGCCGGCGACCTGATCTGCGCCGCGCCGCCGGAGGCGTTCAGCCTGGCGAATCTGCCCAGGACGCTGGACATCCTGGCGGGCGGGGCCGCTGCGCCGGTGCACGCGCTGTACGGCACCACCCAGTTCTGGAGTCTGGACGGCCAGCCGTCGACCGAGTGGACGCTGAATTGGGCGCACACCACGATCCAGAACGCCCCCCACCCAAAACATGGGTGAGCCCAGACAGGGGTGATCAGCGCCCATAGGGTGGGCACGGCTTCACAGGTCACAGTTGTGCTAAGGGGTACCTTCAGATTTGGTCCACGGCGCACTGCCCACTAACATTAAGAGGAATTTAAGAGCAGCTGCGCCGGGCGATCGATTCGACGCGTCGCGGATCGCCGGACGTGTCGTCTGTAGCATCTGGGACGTTTGCCGTTCGCGACGTCCCTGCGCAGGCGAAACGTGCGGTATCCGGCTGGCCGACCCGCGTCGGAGGTAGCCGTCGGACCAGGCCACAGCGCTGTGGCCGACCGAGAACAGTTCGGACAGGAGTGCATTCATGGCGTACCACAACCCGTTCATCGGCAAGGACGGCCAGATCAGGTTCCCGGACAACACCGACCTGGTTCGTCACGTCGAGAAGTGGGCGAAGGTGCG
Organism: Mycobacterium sp.; assembly: GCA_035606475.1. Lineage (GTDB taxonomy): Bacteria > Actinomycetota > Actinomycetes > Mycobacteriales > Mycobacteriaceae > Mycobacterium. Next base: position 7,081 of record DATNFI010000100.1, read on the forward strand.
TGGGGACCAGTTGGCCTACCGGTTCCTGGACTTCTCCACCGAACGCGATGGCGTCGCGAAAGACATTTCCTGGTCGGAGTTTGGCGCGCGCAACCGCGCTGTCGGTGCGCGGCTGCAGCAGGTAACCCAGCCGGGTGACCGCGTCGCGATTCTCTGCCCGCAAAGCCTGGAATACCTGACCGCATTCTTCGGCACCTTGTATGCCGGCCGAATCGCGGTGCCGCTGTTCGATCCCGCTGAGCCGGGGCACGTCGGCCGGCTGCATGCGGTGCTGGACGACTGCACCCCGGCGGCGATCCTGACCACCAGCGACTCCGCCGAGGGGGTTCGCAAATTCTTCCGCAGCCGACCGGCCAAGGAGCGGCCACGCGTCATCGCCGTCGACGCAGTGCCCAACGACGTCGCCGCTACCTGGGAGCCGATCCTGGCCGGCCGGGATACGGTCGCCTACCTGCAGTACACCTCCGGCTCCACCCGCACCCCGACCGGTGTCCAGATCACGCATCTGAACCTGCCCACCAACGTGGTTCAGGTGATCCACGCGATGGAGGGCCAGGAAGGCGACCGCGGCGTCAGTTGGCTGCCGTTCTTCCACGACATGGGACTGATCACCACGTTGCTGTCGACCGTGGTCGGCTACCGCTTCACCTTCATGACGCCCGCCGCCTTCGTCCGCCGGCCCAGCCGGTGGATACGCGAGCTCGCGCGCAAGGAAGGTGATACCGGCCAGACCCTTTCTGCCGCACCGAACTTCGCCTTCGAGCACGCTGCACTGCGTGGCCTGCCGAAGGAGGGCGAGCCGCCGCTGGACCTGAGCAATGTCAAGGCGATCCTCAACGGCAGCGAGCCGGTGTCGGCGGCGTCGATCCGTAAGTTCAACGAGGCGTTCGGGCCGTATGGCTTTCGGCCGCAGGCGATCAAGCCGTCCTACGGTCTGGCCGAGGCGACCTTGTTCGTGTCGACCACCCCGATGGAAGAGTCGCCCACGATCATCACCGTTGACCGGGAGGCGCTGAACAACAGGCGCTTCGTCGAAGTGGCCGCCGATGCGCCGAACGGCGTCGCGCAGGCCTCCGCCGGCAAGGTCGGTGTCAGCCAATGGGCGATCATCGTCGACGCCGAGACCGCCACCGAATTGCCCGACGGGCAGATCGGCGAAGTCTGGTTGCACGGCAACAACATGGGTGCCGGGTACTGGAACCGGAAAGAAGAGAGCCACGCGACGTTTGAGAACATCCTCAAGTCGCGCACTGAGCCATCTCGCGCCGAAGGTGCCCCCGATGACGGGACCTGGGTGCGCACCGGTGACTACGGCACCTATCACAAGGATCAGCTCTACATCACCGGCCGAGTCAAGGACCTGGTCATCGTCGACGGGCGCAACCATTACCCGCAGGACCTGGAGGAATCCGCGCAGGAAGCCAGCCGCGCGTTGCGCACCGGGTATGTCGCGGCCTTCTCGGTCCCGACCAACCAACTGCCTGAGTCCGTCTTCGAGAATCCGCATGCCGGCCTCAAGTACGACCCCGATGACACCTCCGAGCAGCTGGTGATCGTCGCCGAGCGCGCCGCCGGTTCGCACAAACTCGACTACCAGCCGATCGCTGACGACATCCGGGCGGCCATCGCCGTCCGGCACGGGGTGACCGTGCGCGACGTTCTGTTGGTGACGGCCGGATCGGTGCCCCGGACCTCCAGCGGCAAGATCGGCCGTCGCGCCTGCCGGGCCGCCTACATCGACGGCACCCTGCGCAGCGGCACCGCGGCGCCGAACTCGTTCCCTGACCAAACTGATTGATCGCGAACATGACTGACACCGACCTCGATTCCCAACCGACCGGCGACGGTGCTGAGCCCGTTGGCAAGCCGGCGCGCACCGACATGACCGTTGCCGAGGTACGGCGATGGCTGCGTGATTGGGTCTCGCGGGCTACCGGGCAGTCGCCCGACGCGATCGCTGAAGCCACGCCGATGGTGGAGTTGGGCCTGTCCTCACGCGACGCGGTGGCGATGGCCGCCGACATCGAGGACCACATCGGTGTCACGGTGTCGATCGCGGTGGCCTTCGAGCATCCGACGATCGAGGCGCTGGCCACCTGGATCGTCGAGGGTGACCCCGAGACCGACGCATCCGACGACGACACCGACTGGACCCGCACCGGGCCCGTCGAGCGGGTCGACATCGCCGTGGTCGGTCTGGCCACCCGGTTGCCCGGAGACATGAACTCACCGGACGAGACCTGGGCCGCGCTGCTGGAGGGTCGCGACGCGATCACCGACCTGCCCGAGGGCCGCTGGTCGGAGTTCATGGACGAGCCGCGGCTGGCCGAGGCCATCAAGAAGGCCCGCACTCGCGGCGGATACCTCAGCGACATCAAGGGTTTCGACTCCGAGTTCTTCGCGCTGTCCAAGACCGAAGCCGACAACATCGACCCGCAGCAGCGGATGACGCTCGAGCTGACCTGGGAGGCGCTCGAGCACGCCCGCATCCCGGCGTCCAGCCTGCGCGGCGAGTCGGTCGGCGTGTTCGTCGGTACGTCGGTGATGGACTACAGCTACCTGGCCATGTCCGACCCGACCGTCGCCCACCCGTACGCGATCACCGGGACCGCGAGTTCGATTGTGGCCAACCGGGTTTCGTATTTCTTCGACTTCCACGGCCCGTCGGTCGCGGTGGACACCGCCTGCTCGAGCTCGCTGGTCGCCACCCACCAGGCGGTGCAGGCACTGCGCAACGGTGAGTGCGACGTCGCGATGGCCGGTGGCGTCAACGCGCTGATCACCCCCGCGGTGACCCTTGGTTTCGACGAGATCGGCCAGGTGCTCTCACCGGACGGCCGGATCAAGTCGTTCTCGTCGGACGCCGACGGCTACACCCGCTCCGAGGGCGGGGCGATGCTGGTGCTCAAGCGCGTCGATGACGCGCGCCGCGACGGCGACCAGATCCTCGCGGTGATCGCCGGTAGCGCGGTCAACCACGACGGCCGCTCCAACGGGCTGATCGCCCCGAACCCGGACGCACAGGCCGACGTTCTGCGGCGGGCCTACAAGGACGCCGGCATCAACCCGCGCACCATCGACTACGTCGAGGCACACGGCACCGGCACCGTGCTGGGCGACCCGATCGAGGCTCAGGCGCTGGGCCGGGTGATCGGGCGCGGCCGTCCCGCCGACAAGCCGCTGCTGCTCGGCGCGATCAAAACCAATGTGGGACACCTGGAATCGGCGGCCGGTGCGGCCAGCCTGTCCAAGATGGTGCTGGCGCTGCAGCACGACAAGCTGCCACCGTCGATCAACTACGCCGGGCCCAACCCCTACATCGACTTCGATGCCTCCCACCTGAAAGTCCTTGACACCGTGGGTGACTGGCCGCGCTACGGCGGTTACGCCGTCGCCGGTGTGTCCGGCTTCGGTTTCGGTGGCGCCAACGCGCACGTGGTATTGCGTGAGGTGCTGCCCCGGGACGTCGTCGAGCGTGAGCCCGCACCAGAGCCCGAAACGGCGCCGGAAGCGGCGGCCACCGAAGAGCACGGCGAACTGGTCGGCGGCCTGCGGTTCGACGAGTACGGCGAGTTCATCGATTCTGCCGAGAACGGCACCGCGCCCGCCGAGGGCGAGTACGAACTGCCCGGCATCACCGACGAAGCCCTGCGGCTCAAAGAGATCGCGCTGGAAGAGCTTGCCGCCGAAGAGGTTCCGACCCCGGTGGTCCCGCTGGCGGTGTCGGCGTTCCTGACCTCACGCAAGCGGGCCGCGGCGGCCGAGCTGGCCGACTGGATGGAATCCCCTGAGGGACAGGCGTCGTCGCTGGAGTCGATCGGCCGCGCGCTGTCGCGGCGCAACCACGGCCGTTCGCGCGCGGTGGTGCTGGCCCACGACCACGAGGAAGCCGTCAAGGGCCTGCGGGCGATCGCCGACGGCAAGCAGAAGCCCTACGTGTTCAGCACCGACGGCCCGGCAACCAATGGCCCGGTGTGGGCGATGGCCGGATTCGGTGCGCAGCACCGCAAGATGGGCAAGAACCTCTACCTGCGCGACGAGATCTTCGCCGAGTGGATCGAGAAGGTCGACGCGCTGATCCAGGACGAGCGCGGATACTCGATTCTCGAGTTGATCCTCGACGACTCGGTGGACTACGGCATCGAGACCAGCAACGTGGTCATCTTCGCGATCCAGATCGCCTTGGGTGAGGTGCTCAAGCATCACGGCGCGAAACCCGCTGCGGTGATTGGTCAGTCGCTGGGTGAGCCCGCCTCGGCGTACTTCGCCGGCGGGCTGTCGCTGGCCGACGCCACCCGGGTGATCTGTTCGCGCTCCCACCTGATGGGTGAGGGCGAGGCGATGCTGTTCGGCGAGTACATCCGATTCATGGCGCTCGTCGAATACTCCGCCGACGAACTCAAGACGGTGTTCGCCGACTATCCCGGTCTGGAGGTGTGCGTCTACGCCGCGCCCAGCCAGACCGTGATCGGTGGCCCACCCGATGAGATCGATGCAATCGTCGCCCGCGCCGAGGCCGAGGGTCGCTTCGCGCGCAAACTCCAGACCAAGGGCGCCGGCCACACGTCGCAGATGGATCCGCTGCTGGGTGAGTTCTCCGCTGAGCTGCAAGGCATTTCGCCGCACAGCCCGAACGTCGGAATCTTCTCGACGGTGCACGAGGGCAGCTACGTCCGGCCCGGCGGCGAGCCGATCCACGACGTGGCCTACTGGCTCAAGGGCATGCGGCACTCGGTGTACTTCACCCACGGTGTCCGCAATGCCGTCGACAACGGCTACACCACGTTCCTGGAGCTGGCGCCCAACCCGGTCGCGCTGATGCAGATCGGGTTGACCACCGCGGCGGCGGGATTGCCGGACGCGCAGCTGATTCCGACGCTGGCGCGCAAGCAGGACGACGTCGAGTCGATGATCTCGGCGATGGCGCAGCTGTTCGTCTTCGGCCACGAGCTCGACATCCGCACTTTATTCAGCCGCGCTGCCGGCCCGGAAGACTTTGCGAACATTCCGCCGACCCGGTTCAAGCGCAAGGAGCACTGGCTGGACGCCCGCTTCTCCGGCGACGGCTCGGTGCTGATGCCCGGTACGCATGTCGCGATGCCCGACGGCCGGCATGTGTGGGAGTACGCGCCGCGCGGCGAGACCGACCTGGCCGCTCTCGTGAAAGCCGCTGCGACAGCGGTGCTTCCGGATGCGCAGCTGGTTGCCTCCGAGCAGCGGGCGGTGCCCGCCGAGAACGCCCGGCTGGTGACGACGCTGACCCGCCACCCGGGTGGCGCTTCCGTGCAGGTCCACGCCCGTATCGAGGAGTCCTTCACGCTGGTCTACGACGCACTGGTGTCGCGGGCCGGTCAGGCCTCGGTGTTGCCGACGGCCGTCGGGGCCGGCGCCGCGATCGCCTCGACCGTCACCGCAGCACCGGTCGCCGAGCCGGTCGCCGACGAACCCGAGGCCGGGGCAGTGACCGACAGCCTGACTGCACGCCAGGTCGGGGCGCTGGCCCGCTGGTCGCCGGATTCCGGTGAGACCGTGCGTGATCGGCTGGCGGCCATCGTGTCGATGGCCATGGGCTACGAGCCAGAGGACCTGCCGTGGGAGGTCCCGCTGGTCGAACTCGGCCTGGACTCGATGATGGCCGTCCGGATCAAGAACCGCGTCGAGTACGACTTCGACATGCCGCCGATTCAGCTGCAGGCGGTCCGCGACGCCAACCTGTACAACGTCGAGAAGTTGATCGAATATGCGATTGAGCACCGCGACGAGGTACAGGATCTGCACGAGCGTCAGAAGACGCAGACGGCGGAAGAGATCGCCGCCGAGCAGGCCGCGATGCTGTCGGGCGCGACGGCGACGTCGGTGGCCGCGCCGGCGCCTGATGCCCAGGCCCCGCCCGAGACTCAGTCGGACACAACGATTCCGCCGCCGCCGACCAACCCGTCGGGCCCGGGCGTGAACACGGCGACGGCCGCCGCAGCGGCCGCCAAGGTCCTCACCCAGGAAGCGGTGACCGAGGCGCTCGGCGCCGACGTGCCGCCGCGTGATGCCGCCGAGCGGGTCACGTTCGCAACCTGGGCGATCGTCACCGGCAAGTCGCCGGGCGGCATCTTCAATCCGCTGCCCAAGCTCGATGACGCCGCCGCCACCAAGCTGGCCGAGCGGCTCTCCGAGCGCGCCGACGGCACGATCACCGCCGACGACGTGAAGTCGGCAACCACCATCGAAGGCCTGGCGAGCGTCGTCCGCGACCAGCTCGAGGAAGGTGTGGTGGACGGATTCGTCCGCACCCTGCGCGCCCCACAAGAGGGCTCCTCGAAGGCGCCGCTGTTCGTGTTCCACCCGGCCGGCGGATCCACTGTGGTCTACGAGCCTCTGATGAACCGGTTGCCGGCGGACGTCCCGGTGTACGGCATTGAGCGGGTGGAGGGCTCCATCGAGGAGCGCGCAACCGAGTACGTGCCCAAACTGCTGGAATTGCACGACGGTCCGTTCCTGCTGGCGGGTTGGTCGCTGGGCGGGGCGCTGGCCTACGCGTGCGCGATTGGGCTCAAACGGGCCGGTGCCGATGTCCGCTTTGTCGGCCTGATCGACCTGGTGCTTCCCGGCGAGCCGATCGACCAGAGCAAAGAGGGGATGCGCGCGCGCTGGGACCGCTACGCACGCTTCGCCGAGCGCACCTTCAACGTCGAGGTTCCGGAGATCCCGTACGAAGAGCTGGAGAAGCTCGACGACGAGGGCCAGGTCAAGTTCGTCCTGGATGTGATCGCGCAGAGTGGTGTGCAGATCCCGGGCGGCATCATCGAGCACCAGCGCACGTCGTACCTGGACAACCGGGCACTCGACACCATCGAGATCCAGCCTTACGACGGGTACGTTGCGCTGTACATGGCCGACCGCTACCACGATGACGCGATCGTGTTCGAGCCCGCGTACGCCACCCGCAAGCCGGACGGCGGCTGGGGTGAGTACGTGGCCGACCTGGAGATCGTCCCGATCGGTGGCGAGCACATCCAGGCCATCGACGAGCCGATCATTGCCAAGGTCGGCGCGCATATGACCCAGGCGCTCAACAAGATTCACGCCGAGCAGAAAGAAGCCTAAGTGACCACCAAGACCACCGCCGAGCTGCTCACCGAACTACGGGAGAAGCTGGAGCTGGCCAAGGAACCTGGTGATCCGAAGGCAATCGCGCGGCGCGACAAGAAGGGCATCCCGAGCGCCCGCGCCCGCATTCACGCTCTGCTCGACCCGGGCAGCTTCCTGGAGATCGGCGCGCTGGCCCGCACCCCGGGTGACCCGAACGCGCTCTACGGCGACGGCGTGGTCACCGGGCATGGCCGGATCAACGGGCGGCCGGTGGCGGTGTTCAGCCACGACCAGACGGTGTTCCAGGGCTCGGTCGGCGAGATGTTCGGTCGCAAGGTGGCCAAGCTGATGGACTGGGTGGCCATGGTCGGCTGCCCGATCATCGGCATCAACGACTCCGCCGGCGCCCGAATCCAGGACGCTGTCACCTCGCTGGCGTGGTACGCCGAGTTGGGCCGCCGGCACGAGATGCTGCGTGGTCTGGTGCCGGAGGTCTCCATCATCTTGGGCAAATGCGCTGGCGGAGCGGTCTATTCGCCGATCCAGACCGACCTGCTGGTGGCGGTGCGCGACCAGGGGTACATGTTCATCACCGGCCCCGACGTGATCAAGGACGTCACCGGCGAGGACGTGACGTTCGACGAGTTGGGCGGTGCCGATGTGCAGGCCCAGCGCGGCAACATCCACAAGGTCGTCGAGGACGAGGCCGCGGCATTCCAGTACGTGCGCGACTATCTGTCGTTCTTGCCGGACAACACTTTTGGCGACGGGCCGATCATCAACCCGGGCCTGGAGCCGGAGATCACCCCTACCGACCTCGAGCTCGACACCATCGTGCCGGACGCGGACAACACCGCCTACGACATGCACGAGATCCTGCTGCGCATCTTCGACGACGGCGATGTCTTCGAGATCGCCGAGCAGCGCGGCCCGGCCATCATCACGGCGTTCGCCCGCGTCGACGGTCGGTCGGTCGGCGTGATCGCGAACCAGCCGATGGTCATGTCCGGTGCGGTCGACAGCGAGGCCTCGGACAAGGCGTCCAGCTTCATCCGGTTCTGCGACTCCTACAACCTGCCACTGGTTTTCGTGGTGGACACCCCGGGCGCCATGCCCGGTGTCGCGGAGGAGAAGAACGGGATCATCAAGCGTGGTGGCCGGTTCTTCAACGCAATCGTGGAAGCCGACGTGCCGAAGGTGACCATCATCGTCCGCAAGGCCTACGGTGGCGGCTACGCGGTGATGGGTTCCAAGCAGCTCTCCGCCGACTTGAACTTCGCCTGGCCCACCGCGCGCATCGCGGTGATCGGGGCCGATGGTGCGGCGCAGCTGCTGGTGAAGCGGTTCCCCGACCCGAGCGCGCCCGAAGTGCAGCAGATCAAGAAGGACTTCATCGAGGGCTACAACCTCAACATGGCCATCCCGTGGATCGCGGCCGAACGTGGCTACATCGACGGGGTGATCCAGCCGCACGAGACCAGGCTGCTGCTACGCAAATCGCTACACCTGTTGCGGGACAAGCAGATTCACTGGCGAACGCAGCGCAAGCACGGCCTGACGCCGATCTAGACCTTCGCGGGAAAATCCGACGTGTAGAACTCGGCCGGGCTCTGCGAGTACGGGTTCGCCCGCCGGATGAACACCCAGACGCCGGTCGTGCCGGAGCGCAGGCTGTCGCCGACGGTGGTGTTCGCGATTCCCGCGCCGTCGGTGTTCAGCGAGCCGACCGCGACACCGGGGCCGGGTCCATCGCAGGGCGCGCTCGATGCCCGCGGCGCCTGGATGAGAGCGACGTCGTAGTGGGTATTCGGTGCGCCCGGCTCGGCGAAGTGGATGTTCGCGGTTACCGAGCCACCACTGGAGTGGATGACGGCCGACGCCGTGGCGCTGTTCGTTGACGCGCCGTCGGGGATCGGGCTGAAATCGCAGGCGCGCAGAATGCTGCGCATCGGCACCACAGTCCCGCTCTCGGCGCTCGCGGGGGCAACCGAACCGGCCAGTGCAACGACAACGGGCACCGCGCAACGGGCCAGGGCAGCAAGACTAAAAGACATGTGTTGAGTATTGCGGTCGACACCGTAGTCACACCATGCCGATCGAGGAGATCTCGGTTACATACCGTCACAAATGTGACGTGGAACACGTTCTGCCTCAGGCTTTTTCCGAGAAGGTCGACGCGCAGCTAGGGCTTGATCCGGATCTTGCCCGGCGACCACCAGCCGAAATGCGTTGCCGTACCTAGGTCCAACTCGGCGGGCGGCGCGTCGACCAGCGTGTCGAACTTGCGCAGCGAGCCCCAGTCGCGAGCCCAGTCATGAGACAGATACGTGGCCATCACGTGGGCACGCAGCAGCAGGTCGGTGATGCCGAGCAGGCCACCATTGACACCGTCTTCCCAGGTGTCGGTGTCCATCTTCTTCGCCGTGTAGTCCGGCGTGATGCGGAACTTCGGAATGTCGGTCACGCCGTTCGAGTGCAGCATCGGTTGCTGGCACGGGAAAGCCAGCCCCACGGCCCAGTCCAGCAGCACCGGCTGCTTCGACCCGACGTACTCCTGTACCGAACGCAGTTCGGGCACCCGCGGCGGCGTGATCGCGATCCAGTCTTCCGGTGTCAACGACAGGTCTTCGGCGATCACCCGGACGGCGACGGCGTCGGCGGGAATCTCGGATCGTGGGTAGCGCAGGTTGCGCCACGCCTTGGGCTGTTCGCCGTAGAGATCGTCGGGCACCAGTCGGCCCGCCGGAACCAAATCGGCCCGCGCGTACTCCAGCACCACGGTCTGGCCGTCGGTGTGATGGTGCAGCACGCTGTTGCCGGCGATCTTGCCCGCGGCGGTGACCACCACCAGCGGATGGCCGTCGTCGGCGGGCGGCAGCTGATACCACGCCGAGGCCAACCTGCTCTGCTGTTGCGCGTCGGTGGTGTAGCTGCCGAGCACCGGAACCCGTTGCGGGTCAAGGCCGTACGGCAGCGGCACCGTCGAACCGTTGACACCCGCCGCCTTCAGCTTGACCGGCGCGTCCCAGTCGTAGTCGGTGCCGGGCTGGTTCGGGTGCATCACGATCGCTTCGGCGACGGTGTGGTTCGGGACGCCGTTGGGGGTGAAGCCGACCGGGTTGCTGCCACCGAGCGGCCCGAGCGAACCGTAATCGCCGGGCCGCGCCGGCATGAAGCCGGCGTTGGTGTCGGGTTCGACGAGGACGTCGTCGGCCAGCCCGCAGCCACCGGCGAAGGCGCGGATGTTGGACAAGCCGTTGGAGAACGTCGGGTACTGCCGGACGATGCCGATCGTCATCGAGGCGATGAACACCAGCGCCATGAAGCCGGCGGCCAGCGGGATGGGCGCTGCGGTCAGCGCGCGCGCCAACCTACCCTCGCCACGGTCACGCGATGCGAAGTGTAGCCACGCGGCGTACAGCGCAATCAGGACGAACAGCGCGAAAAACATTGTGTTGACGCTGATTCCGGCGATCTTGGGCATCGCCGCATTGAACGGCACGCCGTAGCTGGACACGTACCACCAGCCGTTCGTGGTGGCGAAGCACAGTGCCAGCACGAAAATCACCGCGGCCAGGAACGCCATCCGGTTACGCGACCAGCGCAGCACCGTCGGCGACACCAATGCCGTTGTCAACGCCACCATCGCCGCACCCACCGCGGCGAATAGCCCGAAGTGATGCACCCACTTGGTCGGGGTAAACATCAGGAAGAACATGGTGCCGAAGATGACGCCCATCAGCCGCCACGCCGGGCCGCGGGCCACGCCCGGAATTCGCTTGCGCCGCAACATGATGAACACGGCTGTGAAGAGGCACAACGCGGTGATCAGGAAGCCGAACCGGCGCGACAGCGAACCGTCGACGGTCGGCAAGAACAGATAGTAGTAGCGCAGGTTCTCGGTGTACCAGGCCTGACTCGGCCCGATCGCGGTGCGAATCCTGGTGGCTTCCAACACCGTTGCCAGCGTCTGGTCGGCGAACACCACGGTCAGAATCACCGTGCCGGCGGCCAGCATCGGCGCCACCAGCGGCCAGGTGCCGACCACGCGATGCCGTCGTACCAGGATCCGCAGGATCGGACGGCCACCGGCCACCAACGCGGCCACCGCGATCAGCCCGGTCGGCTGCACACCGAGGGTGAACGCGGCGGTCACCACCGCCAGTGCCGAGGGCGTCATCCGGCTGTAGCGCATCGACCGCTCGATCAACACGTAGGTGATCAGCGAACCGACGGCGATGATCGGCTCGGGCCGCAGCCCGTTGTCGAACGGCATCCACGCCGTCAGCAACACCATGCCGGCCGCCCAGTTGGCCGCCTTGCTCTTGGTCACCGCGGACCCGAGTCGGGGCAGCACCTCTTTGGACAGCAGGAGCCAGCACACGATCCCGGCGACCAAGTCGGGAAGGCGAATCCACAGGCTCTGGTCGCTGACGTGGGTCATCAGCGCCAGTAGGTTGTAGTACCAGCCGAACGGGTCTTCGGGGCTGCCGAACCAGCGGAAGTAGTTGGACATGTAGCCGGCCCGGTCGGCGACCCGCGCCATGCCCAGGATGTAGCCGTCGTCCGACGAATTCGCCCCGATCACCCACCAGAGCAGGAACCCGGAGATCACCGTCGCGTCGACGAGGGTGAATGTCCGCCAGTTCGCCGGAATCCACCGGCGCATCCGGTGGCCGTCCAACTGGTCGAGGCGCCACAGCGCGATCAACGCGACGATCGTCGCCAGCATCGCGCCGACCATCGCGACGAGCTTCAATGTGGTTGGGGTGGTGGAGAAGCGGGTGTCGATGGTCGCCGACATCGTCAGCCCCGGGGGCGCGGGCCCGATCAGATCGGTGAACACGCCGACGATCTGCGGGCGCAGGTTGGGGTCGGGGTAGCCGCTGCGCAACTCTTTGCCGGCCGGGTCCTTGAGCCCGACGAAGGTGGCGTAGGTGCCGGCCAGTGTCGAGGTGACGTCGATGTGCTGACACGCCGACGATTCCACTTGGTCGCGCGGCACCGACAGGATCACCACGTTACGGTCGGTGACGTCGACCCGCTGCTTGTTGACGACGATGAACAGTGCTTGAAGGTTGGCGTCCTTGCCTTTTCGCGGCGCGGTGCCCAGCACCACCCCGCCGGCCGGTGGCAAGTCGCGGACGATCCCACAGGGCACGGTGGCGTGAAAGTCGACGGGTGTCAGCGAAATCAGCGGCGCCGTCACGCTTTTCAGCTGGCCGTTCTGCGGCCAGTTCAGGTCGGCGGTGGTCTGCACGACGGGCAGCAGCGGGGTGGCCACCGACAGCAGGAACCCGATCATCCCGGCGATGGTGGCGACCCAGCGCGTCACTTTCACGGCGTCTGTCGGTGTGCTCACGGCAAAGCTCGAATCGGTCCTTGACGGCTCCAGCCGCTGACGGTCGTGGCGCCCTGCTGGACGGCGGCGAGCGGCGCTACGTCATCGGGAAGCCAGCGGTGGTACTGCTCCACCTGACCCCAGTCCCGATACCAGTCGCCGTTCAGGTAGGTGGGTACGGTCGACGTCCACATCAGCGCCTGGGTGAACAGGAACGGCCCGCCGGATTTGGACGCCTGCCACAGGTTCGACGACGCCGAGGTCTGTTTGTGGTCAGGCTGGATGCGGTAGTCCGGCAGTTCGGCGATCCCCAAGTGCTCGGAAAATGGCCGCTGGCAAGGGAAATTCGCCGCGGTCGCGATGTCCATCAGCACCGGCTTGTGCGGACCGACCAGCTGTTGGAGGGTTTTCATCACCGGCACCCGCGGCGGCGTGAACGCGAACCACTGGTCCTCGCTGAGGTTGGGGTCATAGTCGACGATGCGCGCGACGTTGGCCTCGGCTGGCGCCCAGCTCATCGGGAAGCGCAGGTTGCGCCACGCCGGCTGCGGCCCGATGTCGATCGGGAACATCAGTCCGAGCGGCTGCACGCTGCCGTCGGGTTTCGTTGCGCCCCACTGCAATCGGAGCGACTGACCGTACATGAAGTCGCCGTCCTCCTTGTAGGACCAGATGGCGCCCGAGGCGGCGACGACGACCAGCGGGCGGTCCGGGGTGCGCGGCGGCATCTGGTACCACGCCGAGGTGGCGGTGGCGGCGCGGGTGTTCTCGCCGTAGCTGCCCATCACCGGGGTGCGCGCCGGGTCGAGCATGAACGGCAGCGCCGCTTCCGAGCCGTTGACGCCCTTGGGGCCCTTGCCGCCGGCGGTGCCGGCCGAGTCGGTGATCGAGGCGTTCGGCTTGTTCGGCGACGCGTCGGAGTTCACCACACCCGGCTTGGTCACCACCGGGTCGGACTGCAGGTTGTCGCCGACGCCCTGCGGCGTGAAGCCGACCGGGTTCTCGCCGCCAAGCGGGCCGTCGGGGCCGAACTTCTGGCCCGGAACCGGTTGCAGCACACCCTCATTGGGGTCGGGCTCGGCCAGCACGTCATCGGCCATCGCGCAGCTCGACGACGACAGTCCCGACATCAGCGCGGAGAAGTTGGCCTTGCCGGTGGTGTACATCGGGTAGCGCAGCACGGCGCCTTTGCCCAGCGAGGCGACTTCGCCGAAGACCATGATCACCGCGACCACCAGCAGCGGGGTCGACGCCAGCACCCGATTGCGGCGGCTGTCGGTGACCTCGGTGTGCCCCGCGTAGTCCATCCGGAAGTGCTGCCAGGCGGCCAGCAGCCCGGTCGCGATCGACAACGCCAGGAACATCGACGTCACCGGGTGGCTCGCGATCACCGGCTGGATGTCGTACCAGGGGACGCCGTAGTTGTTGACGTAGAACCAGCCGTTGATGCCCGAGGTGGCCCACGCCAGCATGAACAGCAGCGCGGTCACATACAAGGTCAGGTTCCGGCGGTTGTGCAGGCCGATCCGGGCCATCGCGAATGCGGTGACCGCGCCCAATGCGCCGGCCAGCCCGGCGAACGCGCCGAACTGAATGGCCCACTTGGTCGGCGTGAAAGTCAGCAGCAGCAGGCCCATCGCGGTGGTGCCGATCAGCCGCCACGCCGGACCGCTCGC
>DATNFI010000101.1:0-14907 GCA_035606475.1 Mycobacterium sp.
CAGGTCAGGGCGTGGACATTGATCGCGGCCAGATCGGGGTGCAGGCGCAGGCCGTCGACGCCGGACTCCTCGGTGGCCTCGCGCAGCGCCGCCCCGAGGATGTCGGCGTCGGAATCCTCACAGTGCCCGCCCAATTGGACCCACCGACCCAGCCGCGGATGCAACGTGAGCAAGACCCGGCCGCGGGTGTCGTCGAGCACCAACGCCGAGGCGGTGATGTGCCCCGGCACGCATTCCCGACGGCAGGCATCCTCGCGGGCGTCCAGAAATGCCAGCACGGCGTTCCGAATCGAGTGCTGCGAGCGATCCGGCGGCTGCCAGTCGGTCAGCAGTGCGATGGCCGACGACCGGACGGTCACTTGCGCACCAGCAGGTCGCTGACCGGCACTGGTTCGCGCGGCTCGGTGACCGGCTGCTCGGAGTAGCCGATCGCGATGGCGCCCAACGGTTCCCAGTCATCGGGTAGATCGAGTTCGGCGCGAACCAGATCCGGCGTAAAGATCGTCGACCCGATCCAGCAGCTGCCCACCCCTCGCACCGCCAGCGCCACCAGCAGCGCCTGCACCGCGGCCCCGACCGCGACCGTGAACATGGTGTGCTCGGCGTCGGTCCGCGCGGCGTCGGGATAGCTGTGTGCGCCGTCGGGCACTAAGAACGGGATCACGACTTCGGGTGCGTCGTAGAGGATCTGGCCGCGCGCCGTCCGGCGCTCGACCGCGTCGGCGGGCTTGCCGTCGCCGGTCAGGTCGGCGCGCCACTTGTCCCGCATCCGCTCGAGCAGCCGGTCGCGGATGGTTCGGGTCTGCAGCCACACGAAGCGGACCGGCCGGGTGTGGTGCGGTGCGGGGGCGGTCAGCGCCTCGGCCACCGCGTCCTCGATCAGTCGCGGCGGCACCGGCTCATCGGCGAATTGGCGCACCGAGCGGCGGAACAGCTGAGCCTGCCGGCGGCCCAATTCGAGGGCTTCGGCGGTGCCCAGCCAGAACAGGTCGTCGGTGCCGGAGCGCACGAGATGGCGTGCGGTGGCGTCGGTCTCGGTCACCACGCCGGCGGGCAGCCCGCGCACCACCGCCACCGGGATCGCGGTCAGCTTGCCCTTGACCAGGTCGGCCGCGGCGGCGATCTCGTCGGCGACCGCGACCTCGGTGACCACCAGTTCGTTGCCGTGCCGGTCGACCGCCCCGGCGTAGCCGTGCAGAACCGACACACCGGCTGCGCCGACGGCGGCGTCGGTCTGGCCGTTGCGCCAGGCCCGGCCCATCGTGTCGGTGATGACGATGCCGACGGCGACGCCCAGGCTTTCGCGCAGTCGGGCCCGCAGCAATGCGGCGCTGCCGTCGGGATCGACAGGCAGCAAAGCCAATTCGTCGGTGCCGATGTTGGACCCGTCCACACCGGACGCGGCCTGCACCACGCCCAGGCTGTTCTCGGTGATCAGCGTTTTACCCTTGCGGGCCAGTACGCGCACGGATTCCGCGTCGACGAGCTTGCGGCGCAACGTGTCTCGTTCTTCGGGATCCTCGGGCGCGGGCACCAGGCGGCCCTCGCACTTGGACAGCACCTTGCTGGTCACGACCAGCACATCGCCGTCCTGTAGCCAGGGCGCCGCGGCCGCGAGGGCGGCCGCGAGGTCGTCGCCGGGCCGGAACTCGGGAAGTCCGGTCACCGGCAGGATTTCGATGGGCGACGCGGTGCCGTGCTCGCCGGGCGTCATGCTATGCCAGCGAGTTCGAGACCGGCGCGGACCATCTCGGCCGTTGCCTTCGGATCGGTCATCAGCAGTGGGACCGCCTGTACCGCGATCCCGTCGATGTCGGCGTGGTCGCCTTCGTGGATCAGCCAGCAGTCCAGGATGCCGGTTCCGGCCCGCGCGCCGTGGTACCGCCCGACCGCCTCCGCGGTGGAGTCGACGCCGATGACGCTCAGGCACGCATCGGCCATCCCGCGCAACGGCTTTCCGTAGATGATCGGGGAGTAGCCGACGACGGGGGCACCGGTGGACCGCAGCGCCGACCTGATCCCGGGGACCGCCAGAATCGCACCGACGCTCACCACCGGATTCGACGGCGCGATCAGGACCACATCGGCGTCGGCGATGGCGTCGGTGGCTTCGCTTGTGGCATTTGCCTTTTCGGCCCCGACGAACGCGAAGCTGTGAGTCGGCAGCTGGGCGCGATAACGCACCCACCACTCCTGGAAGTGGATCGCCCGCCGGCTCCCGTCGTCGGGATCGGTGATGACAACGTGTGTCTCGCAACGGTCGTCGCTGGCAGGTAGCAGTCGTGCACCGGGCCGCCAGCGGTCGCACAACGCTGTGGTCACCTGCGACAGTGGGTAGCCGGCCCGCAGCATCTGGCTGCGCACCAGATGGGTGGCCAGGTCGCGGTCGCCGAGTTGGAACCAATCCGGCTGCACCCCATAGGCGATGAGTTCCTCTTTGGCATGCCAGGTTTCGTTGCGATGCCCCCAGCCGCGTTCCGGGTCGACGCCGCCGCCCAGGGTGTACATGCAGGTGTCCAGATCGGGACAGATGCGCACCCCGTGCATCCAGGCGTCGTCGCCGATGTTGACGATCGCGGTCAGCTCGTGGTCACCGGCGGGCTCAGGGCCGGAGGCGAATTGGCCGAGACCGAGGAGCTGCTGCACCCCGAGCAAGAAGCGTGCGCCGCCCACCCCGCCGACCAGAACCGTCACCTTCACACCGCACGACAGTACGCGCGGCGGCGGCGGCACGGACCCCGAGGTGAGTCCGGTGAGCGACTCGCCGGGCTGGTGCCGGATTGCCTTGTGTGACAGGTGTGACCGACACGCCATACCCGTTTAGGCCTCGGTGCCGCAAAAAATTGGTCACGAGATGATATGGAAATCTTCCGAATCGCTTGCGAATCGACTCTTACCCGTGTGTAATCACAGCAGTGTCATTTCGGTTGGCCGGCCGGATTCGGTGTCGCAGACCGAGATTCGATCAAATGTTCGAATCGCAGATGGCCGACATCAGAACAGTGGTGACATTCGCGATCTACGAAACCAGGTGAGGAGGCGGAGCATGTCCTATGAACACCTTCGGGGATTAATGGGAGGAACACCGCACACCGCTCCCGGTCTGCCGTCGACAGGGGTATCCCCAAGGCCCCATTTGAGTTTGGTTCCCGACGCCGCCGAAGACGAATTCGAGGGCAACGAGGAAGCGACCGACCAGTGGCAAGACCGTGCGTTGTGTGCTCAAACAGATCCGGAGGCGTTCTTCCCCGAGAAGGGCGGCTCCACCCGCGAGGCCAAGAAGATCTGCCTGGGCTGCGAGGTGCGCAGCGAATGCCTCGAGTATGCGCTGGCTCATGACGAGCGATTTGGGATATGGGGTGGGCTTTCCGAGCGCGAGCGTCGTCGCCTCAAGCGCGGGATCATCTGACCTAGCGGGGTTATCGAATAGCGGGTGACCCGACGAGCGCGCAGTGGCAGCGCTCGCGGTCGCCTGCTATTCGTCTTCTATCGTCGGGTCGATGACCGACGGTTCGACGTCCAAATAGGTGGCCACCTGGGCCACCAGAATCTCATGCAGCAATTCGGCCAGCTCGACAGTGTCTTTGGCCCGTCGTTCGATTGGCTTGCGGAACAGCACAACTCGCGCCCGGGTGGCGCTGCCGCGGACGTCGACGCCGGCGGCGATCAACCGGGCCAAGGCGATCGGGCCGTCGGCGACCACCTCCGGCGGCCACTGCACATTCTGAGGATCCTTCGCCGAGATCCGGGGAATCTCGTCGACGGCGACGTCGAGCCCGGACAGCCGATCCTGCCAACGGCGCTCGATCGGTTCATAGGCCTCGAGCACCGCCATGTCGAAGCGCTCGGCGCGACTGCGCCACCCGGGAACCGTGGGTGGCAGCAGCGGACCGCGCATGTCGCGGCCGCGGCGCGAGACCCTCTTGCCCGGCGAGCGCCGGCCGCGCGGGGAGCTGCGCGAATCGCTCACCCGCCGATGGTAACGGTTAGGCATCCTGGCCCGGATGAATGCGCGTGTCCGCCGGGGTATGCACGTTTTCGCACGATAACCTCTCGATCGTGAGCGTTCCGCGTCGCTGCTGCCGGCCAGGGTGTCCGCATTACGCGGTCGCGACGTTGACCTTCGTCTACTCGGACTCCACCGCCGTCGTCGGCCCGTTGGCCGTCGCCAGCGAGCCGCACTCCTGGGACCTCTGCGTGAGCCACGCCAGTCGCATCACCGCGCCGCGGGGCTGGGAACTGGTCCGGCACGCCGGGCCGCTGGCCACCAACCCCGACGAAGACGACCTGATCGCGCTGGCCGAAGCCGTCCGCGAAGGCCGCGACGTGGCCGCCGGCGGTGGCACGGTCAGCGGCTTCCACGAGCCCGCCGGGCAGTTCGGCAGCGCACCGGTCGAGGCGCCGGGCGCCGGTGTGCTGACGTCGACCGCTGGGCGACCGGCCGGCAACGGACGTCGCCGCGGGCACCTTCGGGTACTGCCGGATCCCGCCGAGTAGTCTCGCGGTCTCGCGGTCAGCCGACCGTGCGGGTCTGCCTCGTCGCCCGGCTAGGCTTGACGCACCCGATCGTTTGTTCGTCGTCAGGAGCCCTCTCGATGTCTCGGCCCGCCGCGGCTGTTCACCGTGTGATCAAGGCGTACGACGTGCGAGGTCTGGTCGGTACGGAGATCGACGAGTCGTTCGTGTACGACGTCGGCGCTGCCTTTGCCCGGCTGATGCGCGGCGAAGGCGCCCGCCAGGTCGCCATCGGCTATGACATGCGGGACAGCTCGCCTTCGCTGGCGGCCGCGTTCGCCGACGGCGTCAACGGTCAGGGTCTGGACGTGGTGCGGATCGGGCTGGCGTCGACCGATCAGCTCTACTTCGCCTCCGGACTGCTCGACTGCCCGGGCGCGATGTTCACCGCGAGCCACAACCCGGCCGCCTACAACGGCATCAAGATGTGCCGGGCCGCGGCCAAACCGGTCGGCGCCGACACCGGGCTGACCGTGATCAGCGACGACGTGATCGCCGGCGTCCCGCCCCACGACGGAACCGCTGGCACCATCACCGACAAAGACGTGCTGGCCCAGTACGGCGAGTTCCTGCGTTCGCTGGTCGACACCGACGGCCTGCGTCCGCTGCGGGTGGCCGTCGACGCGGGCAACGGGATGGCCGGCCACACCGCCCCCGCGGTACTCGGCGCGATCGACTCGCTGACGCTGCTGCCCCTGTACTTCGAACTCGACGGCTCGTTCCCCAACCACGAGGCCAACCCGCTCGACGCGGCGAACCTGGCCGACCTGCAGGCGTTTGTCCGCGAGAACAACGCCGACATCGGGCTGGCCTTCGACGGCGACGCCGACCGGTGTTTCGTCATCGACGAGCGCGGCCTACCGGTCTCGCCGTCAACGGTGACCGCGCTGGTGGCCGCCGGCGAGTTGGGCCGCGAGATCGGCGCGACCGTGATCCACAACCTGATCACGTCGCGCGCGGTGCCCGAGCTGGTGATCGAGCGTGGCGGTACGCCGGTGCGCTCACGCGTCGGGCACTCCTACATCAAGGCGCTGATGGCCGAGACCGGCGCGATCTTCGGCGGCGAGCACTCGGCGCACTACTACTTCCGCGACTTCTGGGGAGCCGACTCGGGAATGCTGGCCGCGCTCTACGTGCTGGCCGCGCTCGGCAACTCCGAGCGCCCGCTGTCCGATCTGACCGCGGACTACCAGCGCTACGAGTCGTCCGGCGAAATCAATTTCACCGTCGAAGATTCCGCCTCCTGCGTGGAGGCGGTGCTCAAGGTCTTCGGCAGCCGGATCCACTCGATCGATCACCTCGACGGGGTGACGGTCGACCTCGGCGAGGGCAGCTGGTTCAACCTGCGCACCTCCAACACCGAGCCGCTGTTGCGGCTGAACGTGGAAGGACGTTGCACCCAGGACGTCGACGCGGTCGTCGAGCAGGTAGGCGCGGAGATCCGGCGACAGAACAGCCAGGTGGGCGAGCCGGAGGCCGTGACGTGAACGCGGCCCAGGCCGTCATCGACCTCGACGACACCGACGGCCTGCTCGACGCCGATCGCGAGGGACTGCTGCGGGCGGCGTCGATGGCCGGCGCGCACGTCCGATCGATTGCCGCCGCGGTCGAGGAGGGCGAGCTGGATCCGCTGCGCGACCCGGATGCCCGTCCGCGCACCATCATCTGGGTGCCCGGGCGCGGGGCCGCCGAGACCGCGGGCGCGATCCTTGCCGCGACGTCCGGTGGTTCGGCGGCCGCGCCGATCGTGATCGCCGCCGAGGCGCCGCCGTGGATCGGGCCGTTGGACGTGCTGATCGTGGCCGGCGACGACCCTGGCGATCCGGCGCTGGTCGGGGCCGCCGCGACCGGGGTGCGCCGTGGCGCGCGGGTCGTCGTCGCCACACCCTACGAGGGGCCGCTGCGCGACAGCACCGCCGGCCGGGTGGCGGTGCTGGAGCCGCGGCTGCCGGCCGCCCCCGAGTTCGGCCTCTGCCGTTTCCTGGCCGCCGGGCTGGCAGTCCTGGGAAGCGTCGATCCCCGGCTGCACGTGGACCTGACCGCCATGGCCGACGAACTGGACGCGGAAGCGTTGCGCAACAGCGCCGGTCGTCAGCTGTTCACCAATCCGGCCAAGGCGTTGGTCGAGCGGGTCTCGCGACGTCGGGTGGTGTTTGCCGGCGACTGTGCTGCGACGCTGGCGTTGGCCCGGCACGCGTCGGGCGTGCTGCTTCGCGTCGCAAACGAGGTGGCGGCCGCCAGCGGCCTGGCCGAGGCGTTGATCGCACTGCGGGCCGGTCCTGGACCCAGCTTCGTCGATCCGACCGAGTCGCTGTTCCACGACGAGGAGATCGACGGACCGATCGTCGACCGGCTGCGGTTGCTGGTGCTGACCCTGGACGCTGAACGGGCCGTGGTGACCTCGCGGGTTGCCGGGCTGCACGACGTCGACCTGGTCGGCGCCGAGGACGTGCCTGCCGAAGAGGTGCCGTTTGCGCCCGATGGCACCCTCACGCGGCCCGGAGTTCCACGCGCGGAACAGCAGCTGGCTATATTGGCTGTCCGACTGGAGATGGCGGCGGTTTATTTGCGTCTGGTGCGGGGATAACTGGTTCTGAGGTAATCGCAAGTGCAGTTGCTACGCGGAGCAATACGGACATACGCGTGGGGGTCTCGTACCGCCATCGCGGAATTCACCGGTCGTCCGGTACCGGCCGCGCATCCCGAAGCCGAACTCTGGCTGGGTGCCAACCCCGGCGATCCGTCCTGGCTGGAAGAGCCCGGCGGCGACGTCTCACTGCTACAGGCGGTGTTCGACGATCCCGAAGGCCAGCTGGGCGCGGCGGCTCGCGCCCAATTCGGCGACGTACTGCCGTTCCTGGTCAAGGTGCTGGCGGCCGACGAACCGCTGTCGCTGCAGGCGCACCCCAGCGCCGAGCAGGCCGCCGAAGGTTTCCGCCGTGAGGAGCGGCTGGGCATCCCGGTGAACTCACCCGTGCGCAACTACCGCGACGCCAGCCACAAGCCAGAGTTGTTGGTGGCTCTGCAGCCGTTCGAGGCGCTGGCGGGATTTCGCCCCGCGGCCGAGACCATCGACCTGATGAGCGCGCTGACGGTATCGGATCTGGACCCGTCCATCGACTTGCTCAACGACCAGTCCGACGCCGACGGTCTGCGGGCGTTGTTCACCACCTGGATTACCGCGCCGCAACCCGACATCGACGTTCTGGTGGCCGCGGTGCTGGACGGTGCGATCAACTACTTGAGTTCCGGCGCAACGGAATTCGCCGCCGAGACCAAGACCGTGCTGGAGCTGGGGGAGCGCTATCCCGGTGACGCCGGTGTGCTGGCCGCGCTGTTGCTCAACCGGATCACGCTGGGCCCAGGCGAGGGGATCTACTTGGCGGCCGGCAATCTGCATGCCTACCTTCGCGGTGTCGGGCTTGAGGTTATGGCCAACTCCGACAACGTGTTACGCGGTGGCCTGACCCCCAAACACGTCGACGTTCCCGAATTGCTGCGAGTCCTGAACTTCAACCCGACCACCGAGTCGCAGTTGCGTGTCGAGACGCATCCGGATGGGTTGGCGTCGTTCTACGACACGCCCACCGCCGAGTTCGCGGCGTCGATACTCACGCTCGGCGACGACCAGGTCGGCCACGAAGTCGACGCGCCGTCACGCCATGACGGCCCCCAGATCCTGCTCTGCCTCGAGGGAGCGACGGCGGTGCACGGGAAGTCCGGGGCGCTGACGCTGACCCGCGGGGCCGCCGCGTGGGTGGCCGCCGACGACGGCCCGATCCGGCTGGTCGCCCAGGAGCCGACCAAGATCTTCCGGGCCACCGTCGGCCTTTAGACCCGCGCGTGTTCTCGTCGGCCGGCCCGCCGCTCGGCCAGCCACAACCGCATGTTGTGCGCGATGGTGCGACCGACCAGCTTCGCCGACGGGACCATGTAGAGGCTGTCCAGCAACGAGAACCGTCGCAGAAACCATTCGGCGAGAACGGGATCGGTCTCGGCCGCGCCGAGGAATTGGTCGAACAGGCTGCCGACCGGACCGAACCACCACGGCTTGTCGCCGGTCGCGTGGTGGAACGTCAGGTCTCCGATCGCCGTCATCATCCAGACCGGAAAGGTGGTCTTGGCGGTGGCCCGGTTCACCTCGCGCACCACATCGCCACCCTCGGCCAGCGCGCGACGAAGATGCCCCGCCTGTAGCGACGTCATCGTCATGCCTTGGCCGTAGGTGGGGTCGAAGCTGACGACCGCATCGCCAAGCGGCACGATGCCGGCCGGGAAGCGGTCCAACTCGTGGTATCGACGCCACCGGCTCGCGGGGAAGCGGTGGAACGCCACCTCGCCGACGGGTTCGGCTCGCCGCAGCGCGACCGCGATACGCTCGGGTAGCAACGTGTCGGCCAGCGCCACCATCTCCGGAAAAGCCTGCGGCGGTTCGACTTTGGCGACACCGAAAGTCGTCAACATCCAGGTGCCGTCCTCGTAGCCCAGCAGGCCCAGCCCGCGCGGCTCTTCCCGCGATGCACCGGCCACGATCACGCGCTCCCGGATGGCGCCCTCGGGCAGCCGAAACTGTTGTGACGCATAGCCGATGCCAACATCGATGGTCTTTTCCGGTGGCCGCTGAAAACCCCACTGCTCCAGCCAGACCGGCAGCCGGGTGCCGCGTCCGGCCGCGTCGACGACGAGATCGGACGGCACGAAATCGGGTTCGTCGGCGTCGCTGTCGAGCAGCACCCCGGTGACCCGCTGGGCGTCGAAATCAAAGCGTGGCTGAGCTACCGAGCGATGCCGAATCTCGACATTGGGTATGTCGCAGACCCGGCGCCGGATCTGCCATTCCAGCTGCGGGCGGCTCGGCACGTAGGCGGTGAAGCGGTCGCGCAGGGTATGCCCGGTGCCCAGCACGTGTCCGGCCGCGCCGAAGTGGATGCAGTCCGGCCGGTTCTCCAGGATGGGGACCCCGGCGGCCACCATGCCGTCGAGCAGACCGGGGAACAGCTCGTCGAATTCCAGTGCGCCACGGGCCATCAGTAGGTGCACGTGGCGTCCCTGCGGGACCGCGGCGCGATTGCTGGGTGTGCTCGGCAGTTCGTCGCGTTCGAACACCGTCACCCGGTCGAAGAACTCCGACAACACCCGCGCCGCGCACAGCCCGCCGATGCCGGCGCCGATCACTACGGCATGTCCCTGGATGTTCCCCGCACCCATCTCGCCACCGTACTCGGTACTGTCCATAGGACATGGCTGATCGCTGGCGCACCAAATCGATTGAGCAGTCGATTGCCGATACCGACGATCCGGAGACCCAACTCCGCAAGGACCTGAGCTGGTGGCACCTGTGTGTGTTCGGCGTGTCGGTGGTGATCGGCGCGGGCATCTTCACCGTCACCGCGTCCACCGCGGGTGATATCACCGGGCCCGCGATCTGGATCTCGTTCCTGATTGCGGCGCTCACCTGTGGGCTGGCGGCGCTGTGTTATGCCGAGTTCGCGTCGATGTTGCCGGTGGCAGGCAGCGCCTACACGTTCTCCTATGCCACCTTCGGCGAATTCGTGGCCTGGACCATCGGCTGGAACCTGGTCCTGGAGTTGGCGATCGGTGGCTCGGTGGTCGCCAAAGGATGGTCGAGCTATCTGCACACGGTATTCGGATTTGCAAGCAGCACAATACGTTTCGGATCCGTGAAGCTGGACTGGGGAGCGCTGCTGATTGTGGCGCTAGTGGCCACGTTGCTGGCCTTGGGCACCCGGTTGTCGTCGCAGTTCTCAACGGTGGTGACCGCCGTCAAGGTCGCGGTGGTGCTGTTGGTCATCGTCGTCGGCGCGTTCTACATCAAGCGCGCGAACTACTCGCCGTTCATCCCGCCCCCCGAGAGCGACCGGTCCGGCAGCGGCATCAACCAGTCGCTGCTGTCGCTGTTCACCGGCGCGCACAGCAGCCACTACGGCTGGTACGGGGTGCTGGCCGGGGCCTCGATCGTGTTCTTCGCGTTCATCGGATTCGACATCGTCGCCACCATGGCCGAGGAGACCAAGAACCCGCAGCGCGACGTCCCCCGCGGCATCCTGGCCACGCTCGGAATCGTGACCGTGCTCTACGTGGCGGTGTCCATCGTGCTGTCCGGGATGGTGCCCTACACCCACCTGAAGACCACCCCCGACGGTCAGCACGCCAACCTTGCCACCGCCTTCGCCGCGAACGGTGTGCACTGGGCCTCCGGGATCATCTCGATCGGCGCGCTCGCGGGGTTGACCACCGTGGTGATGGTGCTGGTGCTCGGCGGCTGCCGGGTGCTGTTCGCGATGGCACGTGACGGGTTGTTGCCGCGACGGCTGGCCAAGACCGGTTCGCACGGCACCCCGGTGCGCATCACCGTGCTGGTCGCGGTGATGGTCGGCGCCACCGCCTCGGTGTTTCCCGCCGACAAACTCGAGGAAATGGTCAACGTCGGCACCCTGTTTGCGTTTTTGCTGGTGTCGGCCGGCGTCATCGTGCTGCGCCGCACCCGCCCGGATCTGCCCCGCGGGTTCCGCGCGCCGTGGGTCCCGGCGCTGCCCGTCGCGTCGGCATGCGCGTGCATCTGGCTGATGGTCAACCTCACCGTCATCACCTGGGTGCGCTTCGGCGTGTGGATGCTCATCGGGGTCTTCATTTATGCGGGCTACGGGCACCGGAACTCGGTGCTGGCCGGGCGCGCGGCCGCGGTCGACGGCGTTCAACTGGGTAATAACGCCATTTGATCTTGTTCGTTGGTCAACTAATATCGCCAACTCGAATCCCTTGATGCGCTAAGTGGTTTCGTCGCGCTTCGGGGTGCTACGAGTCGCCCGGAGGTTAGCGATATGACCGCAGGATCTACCGACAACACGATGGAATGGCAGGACAAGAAGCGCCGTCTGTGGCTGATGGGACTGGTCTTCCCGACGTTGGTCATCACTGTCACGCCGGTCATTTGGGGGATGAACCAGTTGGGCTGGTATCCCGCGTCCCAGGCGCTGTTCTGGATCGGCCCGATCCTGCTGTACGTCATCATGCCGACGCTCGACTTGCATTTCGGGTCGGACGGGCAGAATCCGCCCGACGAGGTCACCCAGCGGCTGGACGATGACAAGTACTACCGCTACTGCACCTATGCGTTCGTCCCGCTCCAATACCTCAGCCTGATCATGGCCGCTTTGACGTTCGTCGCACCGAACTTGAGCTGGTTGGGTCAAGAGGGCCCGCTGAGCTGGCCGGCCAAGATCGGACTGGCCCTGTCGATCGGCGCACTGGGCGGCGTCGGCATCAATACCGCGCACGAGATGGGGCACAAGAAGGAGTCGCTGGAGCGCTGGCTGTCGAAGATCTCCCTGGCGCAGACCGGCTACGGTCACTTTTACATCGAGCACAACCGTGGTCACCACGTCCGGGTGGCGACACCGGAAGACCCGTCGTCGGCTCGCTTCGGTGAGACGTTCTGGGAGTTCTTGCCGCGCAGCGTCTTCGGCAGTCTGCGCTCGGCGTTGCGGTTGGAGGCCAAGCGGATACGTCAGCGGGTCGGTAACCCGTGGAACCCGAGAACTTACCTGTCCAACGACGCCCTCAACGCCTGGCTGATGACCGTCGTGCTGTGGGGCGCGCTGATCGCGGTGTGCGGAACGGCGCTGATCCCGTTCCTGCTGATCCAAGCCGCCTTCGGCATCAGCCTGCTCGAGGCGGTCAATTATCTCGAGCACTACGGCCTGCTGCGGCAAAAGAAATCCAACGGCCGCTATGAGCGCTGCACGCCCGAGCACAGCTGGAACTCCGACCACATCGTCACCAACCTGTTGCTCTACCACTTACAGCGGCACAGTGATCACCACGCCAACCCGACCCGGCGCTACCAAACGCTGCGCAGCACCGACGGGGCACCGAATCTGCCGTGCGGCTACGGGACGCTGATCGGGGTGACCTACATCCCGCCGTTGTGGCGCTGGCTGATGGACCACCGGGTGTTGGCGCACTACGGCGGCGACGTCACGAAGGTCAATATGCAACCGCGCCTGCGCGAGAAACTGCTGGCCAGGCGTAATTGAGGACACGCAGCCCGGGCTAAGCCCATTTGATTTACAAAACATGCCTCTTTGTCTAGACATGGGACGCAAAAGGCGCTAATGTCCAATCTCAAGGTGTGATGGCTCACAAGGAGGTTGGCGATATGACTTCAGCGGCAGCGGCGCTACCGAACGCGCGGGTGTGGCAGGACAAGAAGCGTTACCTGTGGCTGATGGGACTGATCGTCCCGACGCTGCTGCTGACGATCCTGCCGGTCGTCTGGGCGATGAATCAGGCCGGCTGGCAGACCGCTTCACAGGTGCTGTTCTGGATCGGCCCGATCCTGCTCTACATCCTGCTTCCGGCACTCGACCTGCGGTTCGGCGCCGACGGGCAGAACCCGCCCGACGAGGTGATGGAGTGGCTGGAGAACGACAGGTACTACCGCTACTGCACCTACGCCTTCATCCCGTTCCAGTTCGTCAGCCTGGTTCTCGGCGCGTACCTGTTCACCGCGTCGAACCTCAGCTGGCTGGGCTACGACGGGCCGCTGAGCTGGCCGGCCAAGATCGGCCTGGCACTGTCGGTGGGCGCACTCGGTGGCGTCGGCATCAACACCGCGCACGAGATGGGGCACAAGAAGGATTCGCTGGAACGTTGGCTGTCCAAGATCACCCTCGCGCAGACCGCCTACGGCCACTTCTACATCGAGCACAACCGCGGCCACCACGTCCGGGTGGCGACGCCCGAAGACCCCGCCTCGGCGCGTTTCGGCGAGACGTTCTGGGAGTTCTTGCCGCGCAGCGTCTTTGGCAGTCTGCGCTCGGCGTTGCGGTTGGAGGCCCAGCGGATTCGCCGGCAGGGCGGCAACCCGTGGAACCCCAAGACCTACCTGTCCAACGACGTCATCAACGCCTGGCTGATGACCGTGGTGCTGTGGGGCGCGCTGATCGCGGTGTTCGGCCCGGCGCTGATCCCGTTCCTGCTCATCCAGGCGGTCTTCGGCTTCAGCCTGCTGGAGTCGGTCAACTACCTCGAGCATTACGGGCTGCTGCGGCGCAAAGGTGACAACGGCCGCTACGAGCGGTGCACGCCCGAGCACAGCTGGAACTCCGACCACATCGTCACCAACCTGTTCCTGTACCACCTGCAGCGCCACAGCGACCACCACGCCAACCCGACCCGGCGTTACCAGACGCTGCGCAGCATGGACGGGTCGCCGAACCTGCCCAGTGGCTACGCGGCGTTGATCGGGTTGACCTACATCCCGCCGCTGTGGCGCCGGCTGATGGACCACCGGGTGCTCGCGCACTACGGCGGCGACATCACCCAGGTCAACGTGCAGCCCCGCCTACGCGAGAAGATGCTGACCCGCTACGGGGCGGCGGCCTGATGGCCGGCAGGCTGCGCTAGCCATCGTCGTCACTGTGAAATCCGCGACGCGACACGCCGGAAACGCGTCGTGTGGTTACCACTCGAGAAAGGGATCAGCCAATGAACGACTACAAACTCTTCATCTGCGTGCAGTGCGGCTTCGAGTACGACGAAGCCAAGGGCTGGCCGGAAGACGGCATCGCCCCGGGCACCCGCTGGGATGACATCCCCGACGATTGGAGCTGCCCGGACTGCGGCGCCGCGAAGTCGGACTTCGAGATGGTGGAAGTCGCCCGCTCGTGACGCTCGCCTTACCCGGGACGGGCGCCACAGGCGTTAGGGTCGCGGCTATGCGCAGGGTCCCGTACGCCGAGGCGTCGCGGGCCCTGCTGCGTGATTCGGTGCTCGACGCGATGCGCGAACTGCTGGGCACTCGCGACTGGTCGGCGATCACACTGGCCGACGTGGCCCGCGCCGCCGGGATCAGTCGGCAGACGATCTACAACGAATTCGGGTCGCGGCACGGCCTGGCCCAGGGCTACGCGCTGCGGCTGGCCGACCGGCTGGTGAGCGCCGTCGAGGACGCGATCTACGCCAACGTCGGCGACGTGTACGCCGCGTTCCTGCAGGGGTTTCGGGCGTTCTTCGCCGATTCGGCGGCCGACCCGCTGGTGATCTCACTGCTCACCGGGGTGGCCAAACCGGACCTGCTGCAGATCATCACCACCGACAGCGGCCCGATCATCACGCACTGCTCGGCCCGCCTGACGTCGTCGTTCATGCACAGCTGGATGCGCGCCAGCGAGGAGGATTCCGGGATGATCGCGCGCGCGATCGTCCGACTGGCGATGAGCTACGTGTCGATGCCCCCGGAGGCCGACCATGACGTGGCCGCTGACCTGGCACGACTCATGACCCCGGCCGCCGAGCGCTACGGTGAGCTTCGGGACGACTTCGAGCCGGGTACCACCGGTGAGGGCGGGAAAGCCAGCGAATAGGCTT
>DATNFI010000102.1:0-2009 GCA_035606475.1 Mycobacterium sp.
TCCTGGTAGTTGTAAATGCAGCCGTTGAACACCAGGGTCAGCCCGAGGTCGCTGTCGACCATCGGCTGTTCGCCCCGTGCCGACAGGTCGATGATCGACAGGCGCCGGTGGCCGAACGCGAGCGGACCGTGCGCGACGACGCCGTCGGAATCGGGGCCGCGGGACGCCATGGCACCCGTCATCCGGGTCACCGCGGCCACGTCGGCCGACCGTCCGTCGAAGCGGATTTCTCCGCAGATACCGCACATGTTGCCTTCCGTTCCCTACGGCGCCGCTTGGTCGTGTTGGCCACCAGTCAAGATCCAGGTGTCCTTGCTGCCGCCGCCCGAGGATGAGTTCACGATGCGGGATCCGCGTGCTGCCACCCGGGTCAGCCCGGCCGGCATGACGTGTGCCGTCACCGTATCGTCGGGCCCGGGCCGCAGGTGCACGAACGCCCGCAGGTCGACGTGGTGCGGATACATTCCCTCTCCGTCGAATGTCGGGTGAGTGGACAGCGCGATCGCCTCTTGGGCGATGTAACGCTCCGGTTGGGTCTGCAGCTCGCGACGGCGGGCCTCCAGCACATCTGTGGGGGCTTCCGGTCCGATCACCACGCCGGCACCGCCGTGCCCGTCGATCGGTTTGACCACCAACTCGGCGATGTTGTCCAGCACGTAATCACGCTGCGCGCGTTCGGCGCAGATCCACGTCGGCACCTGCGCCAAAGTCGGCTTCTCACCGAGGTAGTACGTGATCATCGCGGGTACGTAAGCGTAAACGGCCTTGTCGTCGGCGACGCCGTTGCCGAGCGCGTTGGCAATGGTCAGCGTCCCGCTGGTGACCGCCTCGAGCAGACCGGGCCGTAACGCGCTGGCGTCGTATCCGGTGGACGACAGCAGCATGTCCTCGTCAACGCGGGCGTATAGCACATCGACAGGGTGAACGTCAGAACCGATGTGGCGGAACAGTTTCCCGTCGCGAACCGACAGGTCTGAGGTCTGCACAAGCGGGATGCCCAGCTCTTCGGCCAGGAAGGTGTGCTCGAACCAGGCAGAGTCGTCCCAGCCAGCGGACAACAGCGCCACCGACGGTTCGTCGCCGGCCCGCGGCGGCGCCGCGGCACGCAAGGTCTCCAGCAGCATCGCCGGCACCTGGTCCACGTCGCCGAGCTCGGCGGGTCGCTCAAGCTCGGGCAGGTGCTTGGTGAGCAGCCGCCGGTTCGCGATCGCATAGGCGGTGCCCGAGGGGATGCGCAGGTTGTCTTCGAGCACCATCCAGTTGCCGGCGCTGTCGCAAACCAGGTCGGTGCCGCTGACGTGGGCGCGGACAGGGTCGCGCGACAGCCGGCCCGTCGAACGGAATCCGGGTGCACGGTCCAGCGTGTGCATCCCGATGACGCCGTCGGCGAGGATGGCCTGGTCGGAGTAGATGTCACGCAGGAAGGCGTTGAGCGCCTTGGCCCGCTGACCCAGACCGGCGGTGAGTTCTGCCCACTCGTCAGCGGCGACCAACCTTGGCATCAGGTCGAGCGGGAACACCTGGGCACGGTTTTGGCCGCTGACCCTGAACGTGATGCTCTCGGCGCGTTGGTCCTGCTCGATGTCGCCCTCCCGGGACCGCAACACCGCGACCCCGAGGTCGGCGACGGCGTGCAGAATCTTTTCGTAGGGGGGCCACGGCCGCCCAGTGGGGTCGACGGCCTCGTCGTAGCTGACGGCGGCGGCCTTGTCCGCTGGGTCGTACTCGCGGTCGGGTTGGTAGCCGAACAGCAGTGTGGGGTCTTGGATTACGGCCGCCACCGGGTCCGGCCAGGTGCCCGCGGTTTCGGCGATCAGCTGGTCAACGACATCGGTTAGCCGGCCGCGGCGACGCAAAGCCCGTCGCTGACGGGCCGCCGACGTGCCGGCGAGCAACACCTGCCGGGTCAGCTCGACGATCATCTGCCAGTCACCCGCCGCCTCGAGTTGCGGACGCAGTGAGCGCACAAGTTCGGTGACGACGTCTCGGGCGGGCCGGCTCACCGGACC
>DATNFI010000103.1:0-10786 GCA_035606475.1 Mycobacterium sp.
ACGACCGGCCGCCAATCCGCTTTACCGCGAACGGTTTTAGTGCGCAGTTAACCGAAAGGTCAGGATCGGTACGGGTGCCAGTCATCTTCCGGCTGAGCGAGCCGATCGGCGATCACCGACAAGGTTTGCACGTTATGCCCATAGCCCAGGTGGCTGCTGCGCACTTCGACGTTCTCAGTCTGCGGCGCGGGCACGCTCATGCAGCATTGCCAGGCCACGATGCCGTCGGACTTGCTGTAGATACAGGTCGTCGGCACCGGCAACGATCGCGCGCGCCGATCGAGGGCCCGCTCGGAGACGGATTCGGACGCGTCGGCGCCACGATTCACCAGCCGCCACACTCGCCATGCGGTGCTGGCCTGGTGGTTGCCGCGAAACGGCGCACCCAACGTGATCACCGACCGGACGTCGTCGGGACGGCCGCGGGCCAGTTCGCGCGCATAGATCCCGCCGGCGCTCCACCCGATCAGGCTGACCCGTCGACCGTCGTTGCGTTCCCGAACGTGGTGCAGGCGCGCTGGCAGCGATTCCTTCATGCTGGCGCGGTAGCCCATGTTGGTGCCCAGACCCCAGTCGTAGACACGATAGTCCAACTGCCGCAACATATTACGCAGAAATTCGGTCGAGAGTGGGCCGGCCAGAAATCCCGGCAGCACCATAACCGGATGGCCGTCACCGCGCCGCCAGGCCGCGATCCGTCGCATCGCCAAGCGCGCGGATACGTACTCCAGACCGGTGCGCCACTCGAGCGTGCGGAGCAGGTGTCCCGGTGGTGCCGCGTTGTCGGCGTCGGGCAGCCACGCCGACTCCTCGGCGACACCCTCAGGAGTAGAAGCCATCCAGCGTCTCCTTGTTCTGCTCGGCAACCACGCCGCGCTTCACCTTGAGCGACGGCGTCAACTGGCCGCCGTCGACGGAGAGGTCGTGGTCGAGCACCGCCCACTTCTTGATCGTCTCCCACCGGTTCAGGCTGGCGTTGAGCTTCTTGACGTGTTCGTCGATCATGTCGTGCACGGCATCGGATTTCGTCAGCTCTTTGTACGACTTACCGTCCAGCCCATTGTCTTTGGCCCACCCGCCGATCGAATCCTCATCGAGGGTGACCAGCGCGGCGGCGAAGTTCTTACCCTCGCCGAACACCATGAACTGGCTGGCGTACGGGCACAGCGTGGCGAACTTCGCCTCGATCGCCGGTGGCGCCACGTACTTGCCGTTGGACAGCTTGAACAGTTCCTTGATCCGGCCGGTGATCGACAGGAAGCCGTCCTCGTCGAGCTTGCCCTGGTCGCCGGTGGCCAGCCAGCCGTCCTTGAGTGTGTCGGCGGTGGCTTCGTCGAGGTGGTGGTAGCCGGCCATCACGCAGTCGCTGCGGAACTGCACCTCGCCGGCGTCGCTGATGCGGACCTCGGTGCCTTCGAAGGGCAGGCCGACGGTGCCGAGCTTGTAGTTGTCCGGCCGGTTGATGAAGCCCGCGCCCGACGACTCGGTGAGCCCATAGCCCTCCAACACCAGCACGCCGGCGGCCTCGAACCACTCCGCAACGTCCCGGTTGAGCGGCGCGGAACCGGAAATGAAGAACCGGATCCGTCCGCCGAACACGTCGCGGATCTTGGCGAACACCAGCCGGTCAAACAGCTTCTGCTGCAACACCAGATGCGGCCAGACGAACTTGCCTTCGCGGTGACGGCGGGCGACCTCCTTACCCACCGCGAACGCCCACCCGAACAACATCGCCTTGGCGCCCTTTTGTTGGGTGATGATCTTGTTGTAGGCCTTCTCGAAGATGCGTGGCGCGGCGCCCATGAAGGTCGGC
Organism: Mycobacterium sp.; assembly: GCA_035606475.1. Taxonomy (GTDB): domain Bacteria; phylum Actinomycetota; class Actinomycetes; order Mycobacteriales; family Mycobacteriaceae; genus Mycobacterium. The sequence goes on from DATNFI010000103.1 coordinate 1,814, forward strand.
TTGACCACCGCGCAGTTCTCCACGATCTTGTCGACGCGCCCGTCGATCGCGGTGGCGAAGCCGCACGCCACCTGGGTGGCGATCAGCACCTTGCCGAAGGCGTGGGCCAGCGGCAGCCACAGCAGTTGCAGGTCGTCTTCGCCGATCAGGCCCATGTCGGAGATGACGTTGCCGGTGTAGACCCAAGATTTGTGCGGCAGCCGTACACCCTTCGGCTTGCCGGTGGTTCCCGAGGTGTAGATCAGGGTCGCGAGCTGCTCGGGTGTGATCTCGTCGGCGACTTTCCGAACGCAATTGGCATGCTCGGCAAGGTATTTCGTGCCCTGGTCGGCGAGGTCGTCGAGGGTGATCACCCAATCGTCGTCCGAGGTTCCGTCGATCAGGACGACCTTGGTCAGGTTGGCCAGCTCGCCGCGCCGCTCGGTGAGCTTGTCGAGCTGGGTGTCGTCTTCGGCGAAGACGACCTTGGAGCCGGAGTCGGCCAGGATGTACGCGGTGTCCTCGGCGTTGGTGCTGGGGTAGACGGTGGTGGTCGCCGCGCCGGCGCACAGGATCGCCAGGTCGGCGAGGATCCATTCCAGCCGGGTGGCCGAGGCGATGCCGACCCGATCTTCGCGCGCGATGCCGAGCGACAGCAGCCCCGCCGCGAGCGCCTCGACCCGTTCGGCGGCCTGCTTCCAGGTGACCGAGGTCCAGGCGCCGTTTTCGGGGAAGCGGAACGCCTCGCGGTCTCCTGACTTCTCGACGCGCTGCAGGAATAGCTGCGCCAGGTTGTTCGCTCGGTTAGCACTCGTCTCGGCCATCGGACTTCCCTTTGCTCTCAGCGATCGTCATGTTGATCTTGCTGGGACTGCCCAGCGCTGTCTGGCCAAAACGTGAATTCGCTGGCCGATTAGGCGTTATCGGTGGCCTCCGCGAGCTCGGGCTGCACCATTCCGGCGGTTTTGGCCAGGAAGTTGGGCGCCAGTACCGACAGTGCCGTGGCGCCCGCGGTGGCTCCGATGACCCCGGTCCAGGCGACCGGTCCCAGCGGCGTGCAGCCGAAGAAGTGACTCACACCCGGCGTTTGGACGATCGCCACCAGCACCGCGGAGCTGCCCAGCGCGGTGGCCACCACGAGCGGGCTGTGTCGTCGTGTGAGCAGTGTCTGCGCCAGCTGGGTGGTCACCAGCGCGGTCAATCCCATTGTCGCGGTGCGCCTTTGGGTGCCAGGAGTCCAACGCCCGATGGCCCAGGCCGAGGTTGCGCCGACGGCGGTGACGGCTCCGCGGGTGACGATCTGGCGCATCAGCGGAACGTCCAGCGAGGGCGTCGGCCCGGTCAGCACCGATCGCTGATAGGCGCGACGGGCTTCGGTGGCCTCTTCTTCGGTGTCGTATTCGTCGGCGTCGGGCTCCTCGAACTGCGGGGTGACGGCGACCGCGAGCGCGGGGAACATGTCGGTCAGCAGGTTCACCAGCAGCAGTTGCCGGGTGCCGACCGGCGCCCGCCCGTCACCCAGCGCGGTGCCGATGATGGTGAACAGCACCTCGCCGACGTTGCCGCCGACCAGGATCGTCACCGCGTCGCGCACCCCGGCCCACATGCCGCGGCCCTCGACCAGGGTGTCGAGCAGCACGCCCAGATCGTCGTCGGTGAGCACGATGTCCGCGGCGCCGCGGGCGGCCGACGAGCCGCGCCCACTCACCCCGATGCCGACGTCGGCCATCCGGATCGCGGCGGCATCGTTGGCGCCGTCGCCGACCATCGCGGTCACCCGTCCGCAGCGTTGCAGCGCCGCGACGATCTGCACCTTCTGCTCCGGGCTGACCCGGGCGAACACCTGCACGTCGGCGACCAGCTTGGCGGCGGCGTCCTCGTCGAGCCCGTTGAGTTCGGCGCCGGTGATCACCCGCGCATCGGCCGGCAGGCCCAGTTGACGGGCGATCGCGCGAGCGGTCACCGGGTGGTCGCCGGTGATCAGCACGACGTCCCGGTCGGCGTCGACCAGGGCCTCGATCAGCGGGCGGGCCGACGGGCGGGCGGTATCGGCCAGCCCGACGTAGCCGATCAATTCCAGATCCCGCGCGGCCTCGTCGACGGCATCGGCGTCGGTGTTCTCATCGTCGACGGCGTGATCCCAGCTGCGCTTCGCCACGGCCAGCACCCGCAGACCCTGCTCGGCCAGGTTGTGCACCAGCGATTCGGCATGGTCCTGATCGGCCTGCGGGTCGGCGAACGTACAGCGCGGCAGGACGACCTCGGGGGCGCCCTTGAGCATCAGCACCGGTTGGCTGGGATCGCCGTCGAGCGTGCCGATCGAGGCCGCGAAGCCGCGGCTGGACTCGAACGGGACCTCTGCGAGCAGGTTCCACTCGGGGTCGCTGCTACCGGCATAGGATTCCGCGGCCTTGAGGATCGCCTCGTCGGTGGCGTGCGCGTGTCCCTGCGCCTCGTGTGGTTGCGACGATGCCCACGCGGCCGCCCGCAGGACTCTGGTGGCCTCCGGGTCGGCGACACCGGGGAACGGACCCTGCGGGCTGGTCGTGGCCGGCACCGAAAGCACAAGGCGCAGGCGGTTTTCGGTGAGCGTTCCGGTTTTGTCGAAGCAGATGGTGTCCACGCGACCCAGCGCCTCGACGGTCCGGGGAGCCCGGACCAGCACGCCGCGTGTGGAGAGCCGTTGCGCCGCCGCCAGCTGGGACAGCGTTGCCACCAACGGCAGGCCCTCCGGCACGGCGGCCACCGCGATCGCGACGCCGTCGGCCACCGCCTGACGCAGCGACGCCCGGCGCAGCAACGCCAGACCCGTCACCGCGGCGCCACCGGCCAGGGTCAGGGGCAGCACCTTGCCGGTCAGCTCACGCAGCCGGGCCTGCACGCCCGCCGACGATTCGACGTCGACCACCGCCGAGATCGCGCGATGCGCGGCGGTGCCCACCCCGGTTGCGACCACGATCGCCCGGGCGTGGCCCGCGATGATCGTGCTGCCCTCGAACAGCATGCTGGCCCGCTCGGTGTCGGCGGCCGCGACGGGATCGACCTGCTTGTCGACCGGCAGCGACTCGCCGGTGAGCAGCGACTCGTCGACCTCGAGGTCCTCGGCCACCAACAACCGCGCGTCGGCCGGCACCACATCGGGGGCCACCAAGTCGATCACGTCGCCGGGACGCAACGCGGTCGCGTTGACGGTGACCAGGCGTTCGGCAGTGCGGGCCGCCTCCAACCGCCGGCGCGCTGTCGCGACCGTCGGGATGACCACGCGACGTGCGAACTGCTCCTGCTCGGCGAACAACTCGGCGGCCGCGGCGTCGGCCCGCAGCCGTTGCGTCCCACCGACCAGAGCATTGACCGCCATCACGCCGCCGACCAGCAGTGCGTCGACATTGCTTCCCAAGATGGCCGACGCGGCCGCGCCGACCGCCAGGATCGGGGTGAGCGGATCGGCGAGTTCGGCCCTGGTCGCCGACAGCAACTTGCCTGCCTGCCGGGCCGGCCCGCGCAGCGGCGACACCAGCGGGCTGTACGACAGGTCCTCGACAACGCGGCGCCAACCGGGCATGCCGGGCTCGATGGCCAGCGGAAGGGCCCGCCCGGCCAGTCGCGCGTAGACGATCTCCGGGTCCAGCGCGTGCCAAGCGGTCAGCGGTTGCGGCGTGGGGTCGGGTTGGCGCAACACCTTGCCGGCCGCGACTGCCCCCGACACCAGCGCGCTGGCCGCCGCGGCGTTGACCGGGTTGAGCCAGCGTCGAAGCGCCAACGGGCTGCTCGGCCCCTGCGGATTACCGGTCACCAGCAGCAGGCCGGCCAGCGTGGTACCGCCCTTGGCGAGGTTGACCGACGACTCGCTGGCCCGACGCGCGGCCGGCAGCGCCGACAGGATCCGTACCGCCGCAGCGAGGTCGGTGCCGGTGATGATGTCGGCGCTCCACGGGGTGGCGGCCTTGGGGTCGTCGAGCGCGACGCCGACGTCGGCGATGGCCAGCGCGGCCAACGTGTCGGTGGAGGCGAAGTCGCGGTGCAGCGCGGTGATCAGCAGCACCGGCCCACGGTCGGCCCTCAGGTCGCGGACCAGCCTCAGCAGCGGCGTGCCGCTCGGATGGCTGGCGGCGACGCTGGCGGCCAGGTCCTGGGTGCCGGCGACGTGACGCAGGACGACCCGGGCGCCGGTGCGGTTGGCGATCTGCAGCAGCGGGACCGCGAACGGGTCGACCTCCCAGCCGACTTCGACGTGGCCGACCGTCTCGCCGTCCACGACGAGGTCGGCGTGCTCGAGACCTTGGGCCGGGGTGGCCGATGGTCCCTCGGGGCGCAGCCAGTGCAGGCGCGCGGTGTTGGCCGGCAGTTCGTCGGGGTCGGGCTCCGGCGGCTCCTCCGCGTGCAGCAGCGCGTCGGCGACCTCGTAGACCCGGTCGTCGTCCCAGCCGGTGACGTCGCCGCGGGCATGCAGTACCGCGCGGTGGTCGCCGCGTAGTGCGGCGCCGTCGATGACGACGACCTTGACCCGGTCCAGCCGGCGCAGGGCGCCGGGGTCCAGGATCATCTGTCCGTCGTCGGCCAGTCCACGACCCAGCACCGCCGCGAACGACTGTCGGCCCATGTGCGCGGCCTTCGGGACTCCGGCCAGCACCGCGCCCGCGGCGTCCTCGGTGCCGCCACCGGCGACCAGCGCGCTGGCGGCCGCGATCAGTGAGCCGTTGGCGGCCGCGTCGACGTACTCCTCGACGGGGCCGGCCATCGAGCCCTTGGCGGTGTCGATGGCGGCGTCGATCGACCCGTCGACCACGACGTGCGATGCCTCACCGGCGGCTGCAGCAGCCCAATTATGCTGGGGTGCTTGCACTTTGGCGACACCTGCGGACGAGATGATAGGGACGACCGGGGCCTGCGGCCGGTTGGGTGAGGCCAGCTGCGGCTCCCGGTCGCGCCACCGGCGCCGGTGTGCCTCGGCTTCGGAGATCTGCAGGACGCGCTCGACCAGGTTCAGAATCGGCGTGCCGACCGCCTGGGTCAAGCCGTTGGCCGCCGCGCTGGACGCGGCCAGCGCGAGGTCGGTCCCGACCCGTCCCAGCCGCGACTCGAGCACCGCGACCACCCGCGGCTGATCCTTCAACAGCGCCGCGGCCGCCCGGGTCGTCTTCGGCGCGGCGGGCAGTCGAACCACCCAGCCGGTGACCGCGGCACCGATCGCGAGCGCGTCGAAAGCGGCCGCGGTGAGCGGCACCAGAACCGCGAGCGGGTTACCGGGGTCGGCGAACGGCGCGATCCGGATCTGCGGCTCGCGTCCGGCGGCGAACAGCTCCGCCGCCGCGGAGTTCACCACCTCGCGGACCGCGTCGAGCACCACGTCGGCGTCGGCGTCGTCGTCCAGTTCGATCACCAGGCGGCCCAGCGAGCCCTCGACGTGGGCGTGGGCGACGCCGGCCACGGCGCGCACCGGCCCTTCGACCACCGCGGCGTGCTCATGCCAGCGCGGGAACGGCAGCAGCGGATCGAGGTCCAAATGCACGCGGCGCCCGCTCTGCCAACGCACCCGGGCCGAGGCGTTGTCGTTGCCGTTGTTCGAACGACCGGCGCCCAGCACGCGTGCGGTGGACTGGGTCACGGTGTCCACCACCGGGGCGGTCAATGTCTGCAGTGCGTCCGCGGCCGTCGCCACGCTCTGCACCCCGACTTGTAGCGCTTGGACTGCTCCACCGGCGACACCGCCGACCAAGGCGGTTACACCTGGCACCCTCATTACGCACCCTTCACAACATCTACGTTGTCGACCAGTGCCGCCCGGGCAAAGTGGCGGCATTGGCAGTACGACGAAATGGGGAGAAAGACGTCCCCCTTAGTAGACGAGCGTACGTGTTACGGCGAAGTCCAGCCGCGCTTGCGATCGCCGCTGGGTTGTTCGGCGGCGACCCGCTGCGCCCGGCTGCGCCGCGCTTGCGATCGCCGCTAGGTGCAGCCGCTGACGTGGACGCGTCGGCCGACGCCGACACAGACGCTCACGTTCGGCGGTGGTGGCGGAGGGGGCGGGAAATCCCCCGGCAGCGGCGCGTAATCACCCGGCGGAGGAGGCTCGGCGAGGTTGGTGCATCCGCTCACCGAGACCCGCCTGCCGACGCTGGCGCACACGTCGGCGTGTGCCACACCGGTCACCGGCAGTACACAGCTCGACGCGACGGCCGTTAGCGCGCCTGCCGCGGCGATCCACAACCTCATGCGGCGCCCTGTCCGAGTAACGGCGTCCAGTGGCAACGCTCCCTGATGTCTTTCATCGGCTGCCGGATGTTTTCAAGCTCCGCTTCCTCCTGGGGGTTGGCGCTGAAGTAGTCCTGCACCTCGCCGCCGATCTGATCCTTCGGCTGATCCTGGAGACCGGTATAGAAGCCGTTGACGTCCGGGTGGGTGTATAGGTACGTCGTCAGAGCGGTCGCGACACCGGCAGCGACGCCGGCGACGTCCGCGGCCGAGCAGTTGGGCGGCCGTGGGGCGGGGTCGGCCACCGCTTGCCCGGCGGAACACAACAATGCCCCGACGGCGATCACTCCGACTGCGGCACGACGCGAAATGAATGCTGGGAGAGACACACTGGCTCCTTCATGCTGGGGTCGACCCCCGGAGGTCCAGCTAAGCAGATAATTCAGTGCTCGGAATCGAAAAGATTCATCGTGTCGGCGGCAGATCGAACACCGAGAACAGCGCCGGATCGAGGAACACCACCATCGCGGCGATGCCCGACGCGCCGGGCGTGAGGACGTGGATGGAATGCGCGCGTAGCACGCTGTCCGCGGCTCGGCGATATTCGGCGACGGCGGGCTGCCCGTTGGCGGATGTTTGGACGAGCACCATGTCGCCGGGTTCGGCGAAGGCCCGCTGAGCCAGGAATTGGGTCACGGCCTCGCGCCCGGTGAACCAGACTGCCAGCGGCGGCATTTCGAGTCTGACGTCGGTTTGCAGCAGGTCGGTGAGCGCCGCCAGGTCCGCATTCTCGAAGGCCGCGCAGTACCGGTCGAGCAGTTCGCGACGGGCTGCGTCATCTGGCTCGGCCACGTCGTCTTCGGTCGGCGCGACCTCGGCGAGACGGGCGCGCGCCCGCTGAAGCGCGCTGTTGACCGAGGCCGGCGTGGTCTCCAGCAACTCCGCCACCTCAGCGGCGCTGAACTGCACCACATCACGCAGGATCAGCACCGCGCGCTGACGCGCCGGGAGTTCCTGCAGGGCGGTGGCGATCGCCAGCCGCACACTGCTGCGCGCGGTGACCGCGGTCTCCGGTGTCCGCATGTCCGGCAGCGGCTCGAGCCAGTGATAACTGCCGCCGGGTGCATCGAGGTCGACGTCCGGATCGTCCGATCCCGCGCCGAGGCCCGCGGGCAACACCCGGCGGGCCCGGTTCTCCAATGCGCGCAGGCACGCGGTGGTGGCAATCCGGTAGAGCCAGGTCCGCAGCGCGGCCCGTTCCTCGAACGCCGAGTAGCCCCGCCAACCGCGCAAATAGGTCTCCTGGACGAGATCCTCGGCGTCCTGCGCCGAGCCGAGCATGCGGTAGCAGTGCGCAATCAACTCGGCCCGAAACGGCGCCGCCTGCTCGATGAAGTCTTCCTGAGCGGGCACGATCGCTTCTTCCTTGTGGCGGCAGACACCTACTTCATTACAGATACACCGTGACGCGGAAATTCATCGGCCGCGCACCGATGAATTCGCGCCCACGCGACGTATCTCAATTGATGCGGACGTGGTACCGCGCTCGTGGTGCACCGGCATCGCCGAGCACGCAATTGAGGAGAACGTCATCATGGTGAGAATCGCCGACAAATCAGTCCTGGTTACCGGTGGTAATCGCGGCATTGGGCGGGCGCTGGTCGAGGAAGCCTTGACCAGAGGCGCGATGCGCGTGTACGTCGGCACCCGCGCCCCCCTGACCCACCCCGATAATCGCGTCACGCCCCTGGCCCTGGACGTGACCAACGCGACGCAGATCCAAAGTGCGGTCGAGGAAGTCGGATCGCTCGACGTCCTCATCAATAACGCCGGGCTGGCCCTGTATGACGACCTGACTGATTCGTCCGTCCTCGAACGCCATCTCGCCGTCAATCTCTATGGCCCCTACAGGATGATCCAGGCCTTCTTGCCGTTGCTGACTCGTTCCGGTGGAGCCATCGTCAACAACCTGTCGGTGAACGCGCTTGCCCCCTTGCCGCTCATTCCCGCGTACTCGGTGTCGAAGGCGGCCGCATTCAACCTGACGCAATCGTTGCGTGCTCTTCTCGGCCCACGCGGCGTCAGCGTTCACGCCATCCTGACCGGCCCCGTCGACACCGACATGACCCGCGGCCTCGACATACCGAAAAGCTCCCCGGAATCTGTGGCGCAAGCCATCTTTGACGGATTGGCACAAGGCGACGAGGACATCTTTCCCGATCCCTTTACGGCGCCGCTGGGTGAGAGCTGGGGCGACGGCCCGGCGAGAACGCTTGAGCGCCTGTACGCGGCGGTGCTCGCGGACGCGGCGCAGTAGATCAGTTGGTGCGGTCCGCCCAGCCTGGCGGCAGATCGGCGGGAGCCGTCGCGATCACCGACTCGTCATCGGTGCCGACGGCTTCAAGGAAGGTGATCCGGGCGAACTCCGGGACCACGAAGATGGGGTACGTCGGCCCCTGGTCGCGGTAGGCGCGCATTTGGTCGAGATGTTCGTTCTGAAAGCAGACTGTGCGCTGGCCGTGCTGCTCGACCCAGTGCGGGAAGAAGATCACGCCGTGCAGACGGCGTTTGCGAGGCATGACGTTGACCGCTACCGACGTCCCGGTCGGCTCGGTCCACGAGATTTTGAAATGGTCGTCATCGAGTTGCGCGAGGTCGACATGCTGATCCTTGACCCAGCGGCCGCCGACCATGCCGGAGTGGATGCGGTAGTCGATGGTGTGCTCGTTCTTGACGTACATCTCGTACTGCCAGCCATTGGCGTAGGTGTAGATGAAGCGATGGCCGATGATGCCGGTCAGG
>DATNFI010000104.1:0-9000 GCA_035606475.1 Mycobacterium sp.
ACCACCGAGCCCGGCTTGATCTGCGTCATCAACACCTGTCGGCTGGCCGCGGTGTTGGAGTCGTTGATCCAGTCGAAAGGGATGACGTCCCAAAGGATTCCGGCCAGGCCGGCCTTGGCGGCCTGCTCGTTGACGGCAGGATCAGTCAACCCGCCCGGTGGCCGCCACAACTTCGGCGTCGTACCGGTGGCTGCGACGATCGCATCGGTCGCCCGGGAGAACTGGCTCGGTATGTCAGCGGGTGGCAGCGTCGTCATGTTGGGGTGTTCCCAGGTGTGGCTGCCCAGTTCCATGCCCGCCTCGACGACCCGTTTGGCGCCCGCCGGGTTGGCCGCGACCTTGTTGCCGATCTCGAAGAACGTCGCCTTGGCGTTGTTGGCCTTCAGGATGCCCAGCAGCCGGTCGGTGTAGGGCGTGGGGCCGTCATCGAAGGTGAGCGCGACGCACTTGACCTGCGCGCAGTCGACGACGTCGTTGGCGTGCGCGAACCGCACGTGTCCGGTGAACGCTCCGACCCCGACGATGACCGCGGCTGCCGCGACGCCGGCGGCGGTACGCAGGTACCGCCACTTCTGGCTGTCGGGTCGTTTCGGCACGGCAGCAGCCTACCGGCCGCCGCGTTTACAGCGGGGCGCCGCTGATCTCTTCCAGCATCTCGGTGACCAGCGCCGCGATCGGCGACCGCTCACTGCGCAACAGCGTGATGTGCGCGAACAGCGGATGGCCCTTGAGCTTTTCGACCACCGCCGCGACGCCGTCGTGGCGCCCCACCCGCAGGTTGTCGCGCTGAGCGACGTCGTGGGTCAGCACCACCCGCGACCCCGCGCCCAACCGGGACAGCACGGTCAGCAGCACGTTGCGCTCCAGCGACTGCGCTTCGTCGACGATCACGAAGGAGTCGTGCAACGAGCGCCCCCGGATGTGGGTCAGCGGCAACACCTCGAGCATGCCGCGGGACAGCACTTCCTCGAGCACCGCGGGGCTGGCCAGACCTTCGAGGGTGTCGAAGACCGCCTGTGCCCACGGGCCCATCTTTTCGCTTTCGCTGCCGGGCAGGTAGCCCAGTTCCTGGCCGCCGACCGCGTACAACGGCCGGAACACCACGACCTTGCGCTGGCTACGCCGCTCCAGCACGGCTTCCAGGCCGGCGCACAGCGCGAGCGCCGACTTGCCGGTGCCGGCTTTGCCGCCGAGCGACACGATGCCCACCGATTCGTCGAGCAGCAGATCCAGTGCCACCCGCTGCTCGGCGGAGCGGCCGCGCAGCCCGAACACCTCACGGTCGCCTCGGACCAGTTGCACCTTCTTGTGTGCGTTCACCCGGCCGAGCGCATGCGAGCTACCGGCCAGCAGCCGAATGCCGGTGTGGCAGGGCAAGTCTCGCGCGCCCTCCAGATCGACCTCGCCGTCGGCGAATAGCGCGTCGATGTCGTCGGCGCTGGTTTCCAACTCCGTCATGCCGGTCCAGCCGGAGACCACGACGTCCTGCGCGTGGTATTCGTCGGCGGCCAGGCCCACCGCGCCCGCCTTGACGCGCAGCGGAATGTCCTTGCTGACCAACGTGACTCGCTTGCCTTCGGCGGAGAGGTTGGCCGCGCAGCACAGGATGCGGGAGTCGTTGGTGTCGGTGCGAAAACCGGCCGGCAGAACCGAAGGATCGCTATGGTTGAGCTCGACGTGCAGCGTACCGCCTTGTGTCCCAACCGGAATGGGCTGATCGAGTCGGCCGTGTTCGATGCGGAGATCATCGAACAAGCGCAACGCCTGACGGGCGAACCAGCCCAGCTCGTGATGGTGGCGTTTGGCCTCCAACTCGCTGATCACCACTAGCGGAACCACCACTTCGTGTTCGGCGAAGCGGGAGCAGGCCCACGGATCGGACAGCAACACTGACGTGTCGAGCACGTAGGTCCTGATGGTGTCCTGTGAAACCGCCGGAGAATCAGTCACGAGCACTCCTGGAAGCTCATCGCCCGGCTCGCTGCCGCATGCGGGTGGTATCCCCAGCGCCACCCAAACGCGCGAGGCTTTCTCACCGGGCTGGATGCCCGTGCGGCCCGCACGGACGAATCGGCGGGGGCCGCGGCGCAAGGACCGGGGCCGACGGTCCTTCCGAGGTTGAGTCGGGAGGCGCCGCCCGGATAGCAGAGCGTGTCGCTAGCCATCGAAAGCGACGGTACCCGCGTCGGCGCATCTGCGCCGCGCAGGCGCGCCGACGACGATAGACGGGCAAAGCGATTTGGAAGGGCAGGAGGAGCGGCGCCAGTAGGCACCGCCGACGACGGTTAGCCGATGACGTACTGCCGTAGGGCGGGCTCGTCGGCCACGCCCCAGGCGGTGATGCGGTCGGAGATGACCTGCTTGAGTTGGTCGTGGCCGAAAATGCCTGCCTCGGCGACGATTCGCACCTTGTCGGCATACGCATCGATGTCGGCGCCGACGAGTTCGATCTCGGCCGCGCGGGCGGCGATGGCCGCGATTGTCTCGTTGCGGGAGTAGGTGAGCAGGTGCGCGACGAGGTTGGCGAAGAACTCCTCGTGCCGCGCTTCGTCGCGGGCGATGTGGGTGATGAGTCCGGCCAGCACCGGCTCCTCGATCTGCGCCGCCAGGTTGTGGCAATACACCGCGTGCGCTCCCTCGAGGAGCGCCATGAAGGCCAGCGTCTCGATCTGCGAGTAGCGGTCGGCGCGGTAACCCTTCTCCGACACGTGCGCGAAGCGCACGTTCTCGTTGGCGGTGGGGTCGATCTCGCGGGTCACGACGAAGTACTCCCGCAGCGCGATGGCGTGCAGGTGCTCCTCGGCGGTCCAACGGCCGATCCACTGACCCCAGTTGTCCTCGAGGATGAAGTGCTCGACGAGTTCGCGGTGGTAGCCGGCCAGGTTGTCCTTGGTGATCAGCAGGATTTCGCACGCGTCGGTGATGGCTTTCGGCAACGTCACCTGTGACGGGTCCCAGTCCCGGCCGCCGAGGAAGGCAAAGTTTTCGCCCTGCTCGAACGGTACGAAATCGTGGGCGAACCAGATCTGCTCGGTCTCGATGTGACGATCGAGGTTCGTACCGACGACCGGCTCGAGTTCGAGCATCAACGCGTCAGCAACAGGTTTGACTGCCATAAAAGTAACTATAACCCGCGTACACAGTTATCCGAAATCTGACCCGGCCCGTTGCCCGACTCAGATCAGCGACCAGTCCTCCAGCCCGTCGTACAGCGGGAACTCCCTGGCCAGACGGGTGACGCGGTCGCGCAGCGAAGTGACATCGGCGGAGCTGCCGGCGGCCAGCGCGGTCGCGATGATGTCGGCGACCTCGCTGAACTCGGCGTCGCCGAAACCGCGAGTGGCCAACGCCGGGGTGCCGACCCGCAGACCGGACGTGATCATCGGCGGGCGCGGGTCGTTGGGAACCGCGTTGCGGTTGACGGTAATTCCGACCTCGTGCAGCAGGTCCTCGGCGGCCTGACCGTCCAGCGGCGAGTCACGCAGGTCGACCAGCACCAAGTGGACGTCGGTGCCGCCGCTGACCACCGAGACGCCGGCCTTGGCAACGTCGGCCGCCAGCAGCCGCTCGGCGAGAATCCGCGCGCCGGACAACGTGCGCTGCTGGCGTTCGGCGAACTCCGGGGTGCCGGCGATTTTCAGCGCCACGGCCTTGGCCGCGATCACGTGCATCAGCGGGCCGCCCTGTTGGCCCGGGAACACCGCGGAGTTGACCGACTTCGCGAACTCCTGCTTGCCGACGATCAGCCCGGATCGCGGGCCGCCCAACGTCTTGTGCACGGTGGTGGAGACGATGTCGGCGTGCGGCACCGGCGACGGGTGCAGGCCGGCCGCGACCAGGCCGGCGAAGTGCGCCATGTCCACCCACAGCGTGGCACCGACCTCGTCGGCGATCGATCTGAAGGCCGCGAAGTCGAGGATCCGCGGGTAGGCCGACCAACCGGCGATGATCACCTTCGGCCGGAATTCGCGCGCGGTGGCCCGCACCGCGTCCATGTCGACCACGTGGGTCGTGGGGTCCACGGTGTAAAAGCCGGTCTCATACAGCTTCCCGGAGAAGTTCAGCTTCATGCCGTGTGTCAGGTGGCCGCCGTTGGCCAGGTCCATCCCGAGCAGGCGCTCCCCCGGCGACATCAACGCATGCAGCACCGCGGCGTTGGCCTGGGCGCCGGAGTGCGGTTGCACGTTGGCGAAGTCGGCGCCGAACAGCGCCTTGGCCCGGTCGCGGGCGATGTTCTCGACCACGTCGACGTACTCGCAACCGCCGTAGTAGCGGCGGCCGGGCAGACCCTCGGCGTACTTGTTGGTCAACACGCTGCCCTGGGCCTGCAGCACCGCCCGTGGCACGAAGTTCTCCGAGGCGATCATCTCCAGCGTGTCGCGCTGGCGGCCAAGCTCCTTGCCGAGCAGCTCGGCGATATCGGGGTCGACGTCGGCCAGCGGCGCGGACATCACGGAAGCGGCGGTACGGGCATCTGGTGCGGCGGTCACGCCCGCCAGTCTAAGCGGGCAGCGTGGACGGCACGAACGGCTCGTCGAGCAACTGGCCGAACCGCTCGACCAGGCTGACGTCCGTGGGCCGATCGTCCAGCCAGCCCCGCAACAGCCGATACCCCTCGACATAGGTGCTGGTGTAGGCGCGCCATAGCGGCGACGACAGGAACCGCAGCATCTGCCGGGCCCGGGTGTCGTTGATCAGCAGCCAGCGCCGGAGGAATTCCGCGACCTCGTCGGCGTCGCGGTGCTCGTCGTGCAGCATTAGCGCCGCGTCCTGACGCACCCCGGCCAGCGCCGCCGACGCCTCGGACACCGCCTCGGCACGCCCGCCGTCGAAACGCAGCCCGAGGTCGGCGTAGATCTCGCTGGCCCAACTCCCCCAGCCCGCGCCGATCGCCGCGTACAGCGCCAGGTCGGCCAGGCCCTCGGCCATCAGGCACTGCGGGGTGTTCACCAGGAAGATGGTCTGCTCGGTCTGGCCTTTGCGATGAACCAGGCCGGCCTCCTTGCGGCAGTGCTCGGTGTGGTGGCCGGGATAGGACTCGTGGGCCACCAGCCGCGGCAGGTTGGACATCAGCTGCTTGAGGTCGGCGTTGACGGCCACCGTCGAGCGGTAGTCGCCCAGGTAGTAGTTGAAGCCCGACCACGGTTTATCGGTCACCACCTGGTAGTCGACGGTCTCGGTGTCCGGCAGCGGGTACTCGGCGCGGACCCGGTCGCGCAGCGCGCTGGAGAATGCGTCGATGCACGCCGCCAACTTGTCGGGCGGGATCTCCTCGCCGACGCGATGGGCTTCCATCCGGTCGGCCAGCGGGCCGGTGCCGCCCAGCGCCTCGTCGAGGCGGGCGTGCGCCTGGCGGTAGATCTCCGGGTCGCCCTTGCCGATACGCACGTCGAAGTAGGCGTGGACTTCGTCGACGAACCCGATGTCTTCGCCGGCGAACTTGCGGGCCGCGCATTCCAGCGCGCGCAGGTGAGCGCCCACATAGTCGGCACGCTGGGAGTCAAAGTCGTTGCGGCGGGGCACATCCGGCAATGCGGCGAGCAGTCGCGCGGCCTGCCGGGCCAGATCGGCCGGAGCCGGGGCCGGCTCGGTCGCCACTGCCTGGCGCAGCGCCGGATCGCCGGTGAAGGCGTCGACGTAGCCCTGCTCGATCCGGTCGAAACGCAAACCGAGTTGCAGGTACTCGCGGATCAGTGCGTCAGGTTCCACGACGTCAACGCTATCCGGTCGCCCACCTCGCCGCCGATGCTGCAAGACTGACTGTCATGCCGCGGCCCAGCGAGCCGAGCCCCTACGTGGAGTTCGATCGACGACAGTGGCGCGCGCTCCGTATGTCGACGCCGCAGCCTCTGACCGAAGAGGAAATCGTCGGTTTGCGCGGCATCGGCGAGCAAGTCAACCTGCGCGAGGTCGAAGAGGTCTACCTGCCGCTGGCGCGACTCCTGCACCTGCAGGTCGCGGCCCGGCAGAGGTTATTCCAGGCGACGGCGGAGTTCCTGGGTGAACCGCAGCAGAATCCCGACCGGCCGGTGCCGTTCATCATCGGGGTGGCCGGCAGCGTTGCGGTGGGTAAGTCGACGACGGCCCGTGTGCTGCAGGCGCTGCTGGCCCGCTGGGATCACCACCCCCGCGTCGACCTCGTCACCACCGACGGGTTTCTCTACCCGAACGCCGAACTAAGCCGACGAAACCTGATGCACCGCAAGGGTTTTCCGGAAAGCTACGACCGCCGGGCGCTGATGCGGTTCGTCACATCGGTGAAATCGGGCTCGGACTATGCGTGCGCGCCGGTGTACTCGCACCTGCACTACGACCGGGTGCCCGACGCCAAGCAGGTGGTCCGCCACCCCGACATCCTGATCCTCGAAGGCCTGAACGTGCTGCAGACCGGGCCGACGCTGATGGTGTCGGACCTGTTCGACTTCTCGCTGTACGTCGACGCCCGGATCGAGGACATCGAGCAGTGGTACATCTCGCGATTCCTCGCGATGCGCTCGACGGCGTTCGCCAACCCCGCGTCGCACTTTCACCATTACGCGGGATTGACCGACCAGCAGGCCGACATCGCGGCTCGCGACATCTGGCGTTCGATCAACCGGCCCAACCTGATCGAGAACATCCTGCCGACCCGACCGCGGGCCACCCTGGTGCTGCGCAAGGACGCCGACCACTCCATCAACCGGCTGCGGCTGCGCAAGCTGTGATGCTGCGACTCGTCGCCGCGGCCCTGCTGCTGATCGGGGTCAGCCTGCCGCAGTACCCACAGATCGAGCTGGCCTCCGTCGAACAAATCGATCTGCCCTTCGCCGGCCTGCTGCGTCCCAACGCCGTGGCAGTCGCGCCCAACGGTGACGTCTATGTCGCCGACGCCGGCCATCGCCGGGTGCTCAAGCTCGCGGCGGGCACGACCAGCCAGACCGAGTTGCCGTTCACGGGCCTGCAGAATCTCACCGGCCTTGCGGTCGACGGTTCAGGCGCGGTCTATGTCACGTACTTCACCGACTGCTGTCCGGATGTCGGCAAGGTGGTCAAGCTCTCGGCCGGATCAGCGGCGCAGACCGAGCTACCGTTCACCGGCCTGATCGACCCGCGTGCTGTCACCGTCGACGGCGCGGGCAGCGTGTATGTGGCCGACCGGCGCATCCACCAGGTGGTGAAGCTGGGGGCCGGGTCGACCACGCAGACCGTTCTACCGTTCGACGGACTGGAATTCACCCAGGGTGTCGCGCTCGATCGCGGCGGCAATGTCTATGCCAGCGACACCCGCATGAACGACAACAGGGTGGTGAAGCTGGCCGCGGGATCCGGCGGCCAAACGACCTTGCCCTTCACCGGGCTGAATCAGCCGAGTGCGGTCGCGGTCGGCAATGACGGCAGCGTCTACGTGAGCGACTACAACAACCGGCGGGTCTTGAAGCTGTCTACCGGATCGACGAGCCAGACCGTACTGCCGTTGGTGGGATTGTCGTGGCCCGAGGGCGTGGCCGTCGACGGAGGCGGCAACCTCTACGTCGCGGACGGGATGAACGCGCGCATCGTGAAACTCGTTGCGGGATAAGCACGCAACAGGCCGATGCGGGGACGCTCGCCGCAACCTCTGACAGCGGCGCCCCGCACCGGCGGGACGGGAGCTATGCCGGCAGGCGGCGCACTCCGAGGTATTGCAGGTAGGCCATCAGCGCGAAGTAGCCACCGGTGGCCAGCGTCGCCGCGACGCCGGCTTCAGTCAGCGGCAACACGCCTGCGGCGACCACGACCACCGTCGCCGCCGCCAGAGCGACATTGCCGACGATCAGGCCGCGTCCCACGCGGCGTAGATCAGGTGCCGCGGCGAGCGCGTACACGGCCAGGCCGGCGAGCACAAGCAGTGCGCCGCCGCTGAATTCAGTGAGTGAACTCAGTCCGGTCAGAGCGGAGAGCGGGTCAGCCATCAAGGCGATGAAGAGGCCGATCGCGCCACTCAGCGTTGCGTCGAGCCGCAGTGCGAACCGCAACAGGGAGTCGGTCGAGTCGTCGAAGGGCCGGGTGGCCAGTGGAGTAACAGCGGTCATGTTCGGAAACTCCTTGCGATAACGGGTCGATCAGCTTTGAGCTTGCCGTTGGGGGACTGCCAGATCGACGCGAGGCACTGCCAGGCACTGCCATGTGCAGGTCAACCGAGTGATCCAGGCCACGCATTCCGTAGCTAGCCAGGCTAATCAGCCTCGGGCGGACCAGACTGCGCGGTTATCGAATCGGGAGGGCAAGCGATGTCGTACCGGGATGTCGTACGATGTTGGTACCAGTTCTCCGTACGAAATGAAGAGGTCCAGTTATGTCCATCAGCGCAAGTGAGGCCCGGCAGAGACTCTTCCCTCTTCTCGAACAGGTCAACACCGACCACGAACCCGTCCGCATCACATCCAAAGCCGGAGATGCGGTTCTTATGTCGGCCGATGACTACGACTCGTGGCAAGAAACGGTCTACCTGCTGCGTTCGCCCGAGAATGCGCGTCGACTCATGGAAGCCGTTGCTCGAGACCGGGCCGGCCAGCCCGCACCGGCCCGGTATACAAAGTCGATCGGCGATCTTCAGGAGATGGCCGGCGAAGGGTGAGAAGCATCAACTTCGATCCCGATGCCTGGGAGGACTTTCTGTTCTGGTTGTCCTCCGACCGCAAGATGGCGCGACGGATCACCAGACTCATCGGAGAGATCCAGCGCGAACCGTTTACCGGGATTGGAAAGCCAGAACCGCTCAAGGGGGAACTGTCTGGTTACTGGTCCAGGCGGATCGACGACGAACACCGGCTCGTGTACCGAGCAGACGACGACGAAGTCAAGATCCTCAAAGCCCGATACCACTACTGAAGCCGCCGGCTAGCTGGAGACGGCCACCCGGCCGCGCAGATCGGCCGCGATCAGCTTGGCCGCGGCGTTCTGCCAGTTGTGCAGCGAGCGTTGTGGCACATCGGTGACGAACCACTGCCACGCCTGACGCGCGGTCGGATCCAGGCCGGC
>DATNFI010000105.1:0-2887 GCA_035606475.1 Mycobacterium sp.
CGACCAGCAGCCGGGCCTCGACCGGGCGCTCGGATGCTCGTCGGCCATTGCTTACCATCGCGGTCTCACCCCGCCAGTCTTCACGTCTTACCTGGCTGTCGGCTGAATGAAAGCTGACAGTAGCCTGGGAGCAATCGACCAGCCACAGCCGCAGGAGCCGATAGCGGCGGACACGCATTCACAACTATTCGTGAGCCCACCGATACGGTGTCTGACATGAAGCCAGTCGCCATCGTGACCGGAGCTGGAACTGGCATCGGCCAGGCAACAGCACGCCTATTTCATGATCGCAACTACGCGATCGTCGCTGCGGACGTCAGCCCTGAAGCCTTGTCGTGGGCGGCGGACGTGCCTGATTGCCGGACGGTCGTTGCCGATGCGAGCGACGAAAAGGCCAACACTGCCGTCGTCGACGCAGCCGTCAAGGCGTTCGGTCGTCTCGACGTCGCCGTGCTGAATGCCGGCATTGCCCGCCGGGTCGACTGGACGGCCGATGACGCCATCGCGCAGTACGACCGGATCATGGCCGTTAATGCGCGCGGCGTCGTGCTCGGGATTCGCTGTGCCGCGCCCGTGATCGCCGCACATGGTGGTGGATCCATTGTTGTCGTGGGCTCGACGTCCGGGATCAGGGCCGACCCAGACCGGTGGGCCTACAACGCATCCAAGGCAGCGGCGATCAATCTGGCCCGCGCCGCCGCCCTGGACTGGGCGCAGCGCGGGGTGCGGGTCAACGTCCTTGCACCCGGCCCCACTCTCACCCCGATTCTGCAGGGCGGCAAGCCCACTTCCGACCATCTCGATGAATTGAGCCGCTCGATACCACTGCATCGCCTGGGGCGACCCGAAGAACAGGCCGAGGCCATCTACTTCCTCGCTTCGCCGGCCGCCAGTTACATCACTGGAGCCGTACTGATGTGCGACGGAGGCGTCACAGCCAACGTAGGCCTCTTTCCGCCGCACGCTGCCGGGGCCTAGCGCGAGGAGCACGACCGTGACCAATAAGGAAGCGCCGGTGATCGTCGTCGGCGCCGGGCTATCCGGTCTCGCCGTCGCGTTGACGGCCGCTCTTCGGGGTCGCCGATCCGTTGTTCTCGAGGCGAGCGACAAGGTCGGCGGCGCGGCCGCATGGTCGGGCGGCCAGGTGTGGGTCGGCGCGAACCACGTGGCCGCCCGGGCAGGCATCGACGACGACCTCACGCGCGCGGAAGCATACGTCCGCGCCATAGGCGCAGCTCATCCCGAAATGCTCGATGAAGTTGCTCTGATGCGCTGGCTCACTGTCGCTCCGACAGCGATGCGCCATTGGGAGGAGGTCGGGGCGGTCCAGTGGGAAGTCATTCCCGATCTCGCCGACTACCACGATTACGCGCCAGGTGCCTTGGCCGAAGGCCGTTATCTCACCAGCGCGGTCATCGACGGTGCGGTTCTCCAGGAATGGCGCGACCGGCTTCTCGTCTCGCCGTACTTTCCAGTCGGCACGACGTACGCCGACATGTACCTCAAGGGCCGCCGGGCCGCCAACCTCGGCACCAACACAGACGACACCCGACCCGCCGAAGACACCGTCATCGCCGACCATGCCGGCGTTCCCGCTTTCGGCCGCACCACGCCGGCGCAACGCCGGCAGCGGACGGATGGCGCGGACCCACTGACCTTTGGTACCGGCCTCGTGGCCGGATTCCTCGCGCAGGTGCTCCGTCAGGACAACATCGACATCTATCTTTCGTCGCCTGTCATTGCCCTGCTCCGCACCCAAGGTGGCGCTGTATCGGGGGTGCGTGTGCAAGCCAGCGACGGGGAACGCGACATAGTCGGTCCGGTCGTGCTGGCAACCAGCAGTTTCGACTGGGATCCCGAGACCGTGACAGAACTGCTCGGTCTCGGCCCGGACGACTTCGGCTCGATCGCCCCGAAGACCATCCGCGGCGACGGGCTGCGGATGGCGCGCGACGCCGGTGCGGCAGTTGTACGAATCCCCCCGACCGCTGTGCCGATGCCGCCCGGCTGGCGAACTGCCGACGCTCAGGGATACGCCAACGGACCGGAATATGCCCTTCCGCACGCGATGATCGTTGACGCCGCCGGGCGCCGGTTCTGCGACGACTCCTACTGGGTGGACATCGTCCGAAAAGGTCTCGCCCCTGACGATCCACACGTGCCGTTCTTTCTGATCTGGGACGAGCAGCATCACCGTACTTACGGACTGGGCTCATCCGCTCCGGGTGAGCCATATCCGGACGGGCTCGTCACGGCAGCACCTACGCTTTCCGATTTGGGCACTGCGCTGGGAATCGACGGAGCGGCCCTGGCGGCGACCGCGGACCGGTTCAGCCGGCAGGCCGAGGCTGGTGTCGACCCCGATTTCGGGCGGGGGTCGGTGCCTTTCATTGCGCGCTTCGCGGGAGACCCAGCCCATGAGCCGAATCCGCTGCTCGGCGACGTGGCCCAACCTCCGTTCTACGGCATGCGAATGGTCTACGTGGGCACCGCCATTGGCATGAGCGGCGTACATATCGACGCTGACGCGCACGTCCTTGACTCGTCGGGCAATCCAATACCGGGCCTATACGCGGTTGGTTCGGTCGCGGCCTCCACAACAATGGGCACCGCGTACAACAGCGGATTCGCACTCAGCCGCGGGCTCACCCACGCCTACCTCGTCGGCCGCGAACTTGCCGCGCATAGCGCGCCCAGCCACGCTTCACGTTGAACGTCTAGATACGCCAGTCCCCGGCGCTACCTCGCAAAGGATCGACATGGATTACCACGCCCCACCTCGTCACAAGCCGGCTGATCTTGCCGGGTACCTCGAGGCGCTCAGCCGACCCGTATTCCAGGCCGGAATCAGCTGGCGCGTGATCGACGCCAAGTGGAGCGGCATCCG
>DATNFI010000106.1:0-2293 GCA_035606475.1 Mycobacterium sp.
TGCTCGTGGACGATCACCCGGGTGTGTCCGCGTACGGTCACCAGCCAGGCACCAAATTCCTCTGCGTTGCTCACGGTCGCCGACAGCGCGACGAGTCGCACAGAGTCCGGCAGATGTATCAGCACCTCCTCCCAGACTGCACCGCGGAACCGATCGCCCAGATAGTGCACCTCGTCCATCACGACGTAGCCCAGGCCGGTCAGCGCCTCGCTACCGACGTAGAGCATGTTGCGCAGGACCTCGGTCGTCATGACCACGACAGAAGCCGTCGCGTTGATGGAGTTGTCGCCGGTCAGTAGGCCGACGCGGTCGGAGCCATGACGGTCGACCAGGTCGTTGTACTTCTGATTCGACAGCGCCTTGATCGGTGTCGTGTAGTAGCACTTCTGCCCGCCGGCCAGCCCCAGAGATATCGCGAACTCCCCCACGACCGTCTTGCCGGCACCGGTAGGGGCGCATACCAACACGCTCGATCCGTCCTCCAGGGATCGACACGCTTCGACCTGGAAGTCATCGAGCTCGAACGGGTACTGCCCAGCGAACTCCGTTACCGCCGGATGCGCGGCTCTCACTCGGCTGGCTGCGTATCGCTCTGCCGGCGACGGACCGATCGCCGGAGTCATGAGTTCAGCCTAAGTGGCATGACGAGTCCGACTGCTTGCGGCGTGCTCGGGATGCGACGGTCATCCTAGGTGGCTCGCCGCAGCCGGGATTGTGTCAACTGGCCCGAGGGGCCGGTTGTTTTCGGTGTTGGGCGAGGACGCTGATGGCGTAGTGCCGGTCGAGGCGGTCGCCGATCCAGCGGGTGGTGGCCGCGTCGGCGGGGATGTCAGCATGTTCGTTTTCGACCGGCGTCGGATCCTGGGTGAGCTGCCCTGGGTCGACGTGGTGGGGTAGCACCCGCCCGTCGGCGCGCCGGAACCGGAAGCGGCATCGGCCGAGCGGCTGGATTCGGAATTCCCCGTCATGATGGGCCCGGTGATGCCCGGCGCATAGCAGCACCAGGTTCGCGAGGTTGGTCGGGCCGCCATATAGCCAGTGCCGCACGTGATGGGCTTCTAGGTCGCGGGTATTGGCGCAGCCGGGGTAAGTGCAGCAGCCGTCGTCGCGCAGTAGTAGCGCGCGGTACAGCCGTTCGCTGACCACCCGATGGGAGCGACCGAGGTCAAGCACGGTGCCGTCCTGTTTCTGCCGGGCCGTGCGGATCCTCCCCGCGCAGGTCAATCTCTGCACGACGCTGTCCGGCAGTCCTGGCCCGCCGACTATGTGCGCGTACGGACGGGGCGGACCGTCGGTGGTGCGTTCAGCGGAACGCGGCTGCGACGTATGCGGCGGCGCGCCATCAGCGCAGGTATCGGCGGGCAGGTCGGCGGCGGTGAGGTGGATAACTACCGCGGCCCGTTCGTCCCCACGTAGGCCGCGTATCGGTTTTTCGGTGTCGGCGACGGTAGCCAGCGCGATCTCGGCCATCCGGACCAGCGCCGCCGCCTGGCTGATGCCCTCGGCCCGGGCGATCGTCTCGACGGCGGACTGCACGATCGCCCCATGCTCTGGGTCGAGCCGCGCATGGATGCGCCATTGCGCCTCACTCGACCACGAATGCGAGACATACTCCTGCCGCTGTTGCTCGTCGCTGTTCGTGTCCTCGACGGTGCGCAGGCCGCGGACCAACGTCTCCAGATGCCCGGCCGTACCGTGCCCGGCCGCCTCGATCAGATCCTCGACGAGCCGGTGCTCGCCGTCGTGGGCGAGCCGGGAGATCGCCCGCACCTGCGAATAGGACAACCGCCCGGCCCCCATGGCCGCAGCAAGCTCCGGGAAGCCGGCCAGCGCCCGCGCCACCCGCACATGCTCGACCGCGGTCCGATGCGCCAAACCGCAGTAGTGCCCGAGCCAGCGGGCCGTCGACGCCAGCCCGAACGCCGCGCAGCCCTCGCAGGCGTCGAGCCGGGCAACCAGCAGCAGCCACCGACACGTCGCCGCGGCCAGTCGGCCGGCCAGGGCAACGATCTGCGACCCGAGTTCGTCGACCGAGAGCGCTTCAGTCGGCCGAGCTGAGTCAACAACTCTCAGCACTGAGGGCGCAGAAAGTACTGCCGCAGAAGGGGAATCTATAATCGCCATGCGACGAAACTAGCCGAGCCCTCCGACAAATTCGGGCCACGGTCGATCAGGTCGTAGCGGCCCTAGTGGTCGAGCAGGCCGCGCACAGGCCTAGCAGCTCGACGGTGTGATCGACATCGGTGAATCCGTGCTCATGAGCGACCTGGGCCGCCCAGCGTTCCACGGCGGC
>DATNFI010000107.1:0-49184 GCA_035606475.1 Mycobacterium sp.
ACGCTCCAGCGACCAGAGCCCCGAAGGCGGCTGGATCCGCACCTGGTTGGACACCGTGCTCGACCTGCCGTGGAACACCCGCACCGAGGACTCGACCGACCTCAAGGCCGCCCGCGAAATCCTCGACGCCGACCACCACGGGTTGGACGACGTCAAGGACCGCATCGTGGAGTATCTGGCGGTGCGGGCCCGGCGCGCCCAGCGTGGTCTGCAGGTTGTCGGCGGCCGGGGCTCTGGCGCCGTGATGGTGCTGGCGGGCCCGCCCGGGGTCGGTAAGACGTCGCTGGGCGAAAGCGTCGCTCGTGCGCTGGGCCGCAAGTTCGTCCGTGTCGCCCTGGGTGGTGTGCGCGACGAGGCCGAGATCCGCGGCCACCGCCGCACCTACGTCGGCGCGTTGCCCGGCCGGATCGTCCGTGCCATCGGCGAAGCCGAGTCGATGAATCCTGTTGTGCTGCTTGACGAAATCGACAAGGTCGGCTCCGACTTCCGGGGCGACCCGAGTGCGGCGCTGCTGGAGGTCCTCGACCCGGCGCAGAACCACACCTTCCGCGACCACTACCTGGACCTGGATCTGGACCTGTCCGATGTGGTGTTCCTGGCGACCGCCAACGTGATCGAGAACATCCCGTCGGCGCTGCTGGACCGGATGGAGCTGGTGCAGATCGACGGCTACACCGAGGACGACAAGGTCGCTATCGCGCGCGACTTCCTGCTTCCCCGTCAGCGGGACCGCGCCGGGTTGACCGACGACGAGGTCAGCGTGACCGAGGATGCGCTGCGCAAGATCGCCGCCGACTACACCCGCGAGCCGGGCATGCGTCAGTTCGAACGGCTGCTGGCCAAGGCGCTGCGCAAGGTGACCACCAAGATCGCTGACGATCCGGTGACGATCGACGAACCGGATCTGGTGGATTACCTTGGCCGGCCGCGCTTCACGCCCGAGTCGGCCGAACGCACGGCGGTGCCCGGTGTCGCGACCGGCCTGGCGGTGACCGGGCTCGGTGGTGACGTGCTCTACATCGAAGCCGGCGCCAATGACGGCGAACCGGGTCTGCAGTTGACCGGTCAGCTGGGTGATGTGATGAAGGAGTCCGCGCAGATCGCGCTCTCCTACGTGCGTTCGCACGCCGACGAATTGGGCGTCGACCCCGCCGCCCTCAACCGCCGGATCCACGTCCACGTGCCCGCGGGCGCCGTCCCGAAGGATGGCCCGTCGGCCGGCGTCACGATGGTCACCGCGTTGGTGTCGATGGCCACCGGACGACAGGTCCGCGCCGACGTCGGCATGACCGGCGAGGTGACGCTGAACGGCCGGGTGCTCCCGATCGGCGGCGTCAAGCAGAAGCTGTTGGCCGCCCAGCGGGCCGGGCTCACAACGGTGTTCATCCCGCAGCGCAACGAGCCCGACCTGGACGATGTGCCGGCCGAGGTGCTCGAGGCGCTGGACGTCAAGCCGATGACCGACGTCGCCGAGATCGTCGCCCAAGCATTGGAACCGGCATCGCAAGCGGTGACCGCCGCCGCCTGATGTCGGATAACCTGCGGGCATGACCGACCTGCACACGCTCAAACGACGCATCGTTCACACGGCTCAGCGCCTGGTGGTCAATCCAGTCGGTCGACGGTCACCGATGACCATGCTGGAGACCACCGGGCGCAGGTCGGGCGAGCCGCGTCGGACCGCGATCGGCGGCCGGCTGATCGGCAACGAGTTCTGGATGGTCTCGGAACACGGCGAGCATTCGCACTACGTGCTCAACATCAAGGCCAATCCCGCCGTACGGGTGCGCATCCACGGCCAGTGGCGCAGCGGAACTGCGCACCTGCTGCCCGACGACGACGCCAACGAACGGTTGCGCAGGCTGCCCGGGCTCAACAGTGCCCTGGTCCGGCTGATGGGTAGCGACTTGCTGACTATCCGGGTAGACCTGGACTGAGCATGGCTTACGACACCGACCTCGCCGACCGGATCCGCGAACTGCTGGGCACTGTCCGCGGCGTCGACGAGAAGCGGATGTTCGGTGGTCTGGCGTTCCTGATCAACGGCAACATGTCCGTAGCCGTCAGCAAGCAGGGCGGAATCCTGGTGCGGGTACCGCCGGATGAGACCGAAAAGCTCCTGGCGCGAGCCCATGTCAACCCGATGGTGATGGCCGGTCGTGAGGCCCGCGGGTGGATCCGCGTCGACGCTGACGGCGTCAAGACCAAACGGCAACTGACCGCCTGGGTGACGCGCGGCGTCGAGTTCGCCCAACGGCTGCCACCTAAGTAGCCACCACGTTTGCCAACCCCGGGCGCGGGTACGCCGTCAACCATGGACCAGCACAAAGGGGTGGTCCGACGACTTCTGAAAGTCGTCCTGTGACTGTGCGAATCGGCACCTCGGGTTGGTCCTACGACCACTGGGCCGGGGTGCTTTACCCACCAAAACTGCCGGCCGCCCGACGTCTGCGTCACTACGTCGAGGAATTCGACACCGTCGAACTCAACGCCAGCTTCTACCGCTGGCCGAAGGATTCGACGTTCTTGAAATGGCGAACTGAACTGCCGGATGGCTTCGCGATGTCGGTCAAGGCGCACCGCGGGCTGACCCACTACCGCCGATTGAACGCCCCCGAGCCGTGGATTGAGCGGTTCGAACGCTGCTGGCAACTGCTCGACGGTCGCCGCGGCGCTGTCCTGGTTCAACTGCATCCGGAGCAGGCCCGCGACGACAGGCGTCTCGACGCGTTTCTGGCCGGCGTGCCGCAGCACATTCGGATCGCAATGGAATTACGGCATCCGTCCTGGGACGCCCCCGGCGTCTATGCACTGCTGGAGAAGCATCACGCAGCCTATGTCGTGACGAGCGGCGCGGGCATGCGCTGCGTCCCGGCAGCGACTTCTGACTTGGTCTACGTCCGCCTGCACGGACCTGCCTCGGAAGATCTGTACAGCGGGTCCTATTCGAGAGAAGACCTAGAGGAGTGGGCCGCGCAAATTATCAAGTGGGACAGCGAAAGCCGAGACGTGTTGGTCTACTTCAACAACGACCTGAACGGCAACGCCGTGCGGAACGGCCGCGTCCTCCTGGGCATGTTGCCCGCAGGCGTCACTGGCACTGGCAAGTCGACAGATAGGAGCAATCATGGCTGACTCGAAAACATTCGTCATCATCGGCGGCGGGCTGGGTGGTGCTAAAGCCGCCGAAGCGCTGAGGGACAAAGGCTTCGACGGGAAACTGGTACTGCTCGCCGACGAGGAGTACCTGCCCTACGAGCGACCGCCGCTGTCGAAAGACTTCTTGGCCGGCAAGAAATCACTCGGTGATTTCACCGTGCACGATTCAGAGTGGTACCGCAAGAACAAGATTGAGCTGCGCACCAGCACCGAGGCGGTGGCGATCGATCCGGCTGCTCACACCGTCACGTTGTCCGACGACACCACCGTTCGCTACGACAAGCTGCTGCTGGCCACCGGATCACGCCCGCGATGGTTGACCATTCCCGGCGCCGATTCCACCGGAGTCCATTACCTGCGCACGTACGACGATGCGTCCAATCTGAATACCGCCCTCAAAGAGGGGTCGTCGTTGGCGATCGTCGGGGCCGGCTGGATCGGGCTGGAGGTCGCGGCGAGCGCACGCCAACGCGGTGTGGACGTGACTGTCGTTGAGACGGCGAAGGTTCCGTTGAGCGCATCGGTCGGCGACGAAGTCGGCAAGGTGTTCGCCCAACTGCATCGTGACCACGGGGTGGACCTGCGCCTGGAGACCGAAGTCACGGAGATCACCACCGAGAACGACAAAGCCACCGGACTAAAACTGGGCGACGGATCGACCGTCACCGCCGATCGCGTGCTGATCGCCGTCGGCGCCCAGCCCAATATCGAATTGGCCGAGCGGGCCGGTCTTCCGACGGCCGCCGGCGGGGTGCTCGTCGATGCATCGTTGCGTTCGGGCAACCCTGACATCTATGCGGTGGGCGATATTGCCGCTGCCGAGCATCCCCTGTTCGAGGAGCGAATCCGCACCGAGCACTGGGCCAATGCGCTCAAGCAGCCCGACGTCGCGGCGGCCGCCATGCTCGGTGAGCCCGGTGAATACCAGGAGCTGCCATACTTTTTCACCGACCAGTACGACCTGGGTATGGAATACGCCGGCTACGCGCCGACCTACCAACGGGTGGTGTTCCGCGGCGACAAAGATGCTCGGGAATTCGTCGCGTTCTGGCTGGACACCGGCAATCGGATGCTGGCCGGAATGCAGGTCAACATCTGGGATGCTCTCGACGACATCAAGAGCTTGATCCGCAACAAGACTCCCGTGGATCCGGATCGCCTGGCCGACCCGGAAGTGCCGCTGAGCGACGCGGTCAGCTGACCGAGATGACGTCGGGCAGACTTGCCCCCTGAAAACGCTCCCGCTCGGCGCGCCGACGCTTGACGCGTAGCCGGGCATCAGCTGGCACGGTGACAGCCTCGTCGCAGGTGAGATAGAAGATTTCGCCCGCGACATCGAGGAGTTCGGCGGTAACGAGCCGAGAACCAAGCTCGCGCAACGTCATTCGTAGCTCGTGGGTGAACTTGATGGTGGTGTCGTAAGCCACTTCCCGGGAGGCGCGGGCGCTAGCAGCCAACCGTTCGGGGAGCTTCGCATCGGGTTCGGTCGACGGGATCGGCCGCGGAAGCTCGGTGGCGGCTCGCCCGGCCGCGGCGAGCAGGATCGCCGGATCGTCACCGATCATCAGGTTGGCCAGTTCGACCTCGCCCGGGCCGCGGTGCCCGATCCCGCTGACTGCCGCCGCGAAGGCCGCCCCGATCGTCGGCGATTGCGCGCTGATGCCCTCGAGATCGCCGTCGATCGCCCGTGCGCACAGCTGCAAGTTGTGCCGGATCATTGCGGCCAGCGAGGACGTCTTGGCCGCCACGGCATGGCTTTCCAGCAATTCGCCGAGACCGGCGAGCGCGACGTGGACGCCACGGCGCTCCACCGTCGCTGCCGTAACACCGCTGTCGATCAGCCACAAACCGGTCAGCGCCCAGCCGTGGTGGATCCGGTCGCGTAGCAGGCGCACCCGCGCCTGCAGTTGGGCTTCTGACAGCGAATTCAGTTGCGCCGCAGGCAGGTGTTCAGCGGCCGCAGCCGCGAGGTACGTCTGGGTATCTGCCTTCAGGTGCCGCAGGATCGCGATGGCACGTTTGACTGCTACGGCTTTTGCGGTGGCAGAGCCGATTCGACCGCCCTGCGGCGGCCGGCCGGCCGGAAACAGGTCGATCGACGTGTCGCCCAGCGACGTCTGGATGACTTTGTCAATGTCCCAGCCGGGCAGCCGCTCCGCCGCGATGACACTGGCCGAAACGCCGACGTAGGGGCGGTGACCGAAGACCGCGATGGCCCTGCTTTCCCATTCGGCGGCAACGATTTCGTCGCATGCCATCACCGGTGTGATCATCCGTGCGGCGGCGCGTAGGCCGCCGAGTTGGACGTCGAGCGTCATCGGGGTCAGCGGGCCCGGCAGGGTCTCGGCCAGCGGGGCCGCGCCGAACACCGGAAAACGCGGGTCGACCCGGTCGTCGAATTCGCCTTGCTGCTCGTCCGGCGAGGCCGACCGCAGCGGCGTCCCATCCCACGGCTCGATCGGCGGAGCAACTTCAACCGGTAGTGCCAGGTGTCCGGGTACATCTTTGGTGCCTGTGGCGGTCAGCTTCCGGCCGGCCAGACCGCGGGTCGTATCGGCAATGGCATCCGTTGTGGGCCAGCCAAATTCGAATCTCCATGCTTCGGTAGTCGCCGCGACATCGAGATCCGGTGTCGGCTGGGGCCAGCCCGAAAGGCGGGTGCGCCACGCGCTCCGGTCAGCGGCCCGCAATATGCCGCGTGCCGCCGGCGCGTCGATGGCATCCGGGTTTGCCAGGTCAACCACTCCGGTGCGATTGGTCGCGACGGCGAGCACCAGAAAGCGCAGCAGATCGTCGAAGTGCAGCACCCGCAACGGCCCCGCCGTTGTGCTGGCATGCAGCAGGCTGCCGACGGTCCGGCAGATCATCCAGTCGAGCTGGCGGCCCACCAGCGGAGCGATGCGCACCACCAAGCTCGGCGCCCAACCACTGGCCACCAGGGTCTCGGCCTGATCATGCAGCGTTGGCTCGCCGGCAGCGGCAGACACATAGATCAATCGGGCGCCCGCTCGCGCCGACGCGTGTGCCACCCGGACGAGCCCGTCGATCCCCGCGCTACCGGGGGCATCGGGGTCGATCGGGGCAAGGTGTAGCACCGCATCGGCCGCATCGGCCAGCCGCTGCAGCACCGCGTCCTCGAGGGCGGCGCAGACAAAGTCGACGTCGGGATGCAGCTTCTCGTGCGGGTGCGGCGCGATGCCGGTGACCGCGTGGCCGGCCGCAACCAATTGCCGGGCCAGGGCGCGCCCGAGCAGGCCGGTGACGCCGGTCAGCAGGATCCGCACGCCCGAGCACCTCCACGGCGTCTAGTTGATTGAAAGACAATAGTCGTGCCGAGCGGCTGCGGGTAGCTTTCAGCTAACCCTGTTAACTCATTGCAATGTGGCGGAACCGTCGCCGGCGACCTTGACCTTGGCGCCGCCGATGTCTTGCTGCACGGTCGCAGCCGCGGCGTCAGGGTCGGCGATCAGGGCCAGCGTGCGACGGTCGTCCGGGGTTCGAACCGCGACGAACGCCCGCTCGGGCTGACCCTCCCGGTCGAACGGTGTCGTCCAGGCCTCAACGGTGCCCACGCCTTCCCATTCCACCGCGGCGGTGCGGGTCGGCTCGCGGTCAACCGCGGGTTGCACATCCTCCCAACGGAATTCGGTTTTCGGTGGCTCGGTGCCGTAGACCCCGAAGCTGTGCTTGGTCAGGTAGCCACCGTTAGCGGTGACGAGCCCGTGGCGGCCGGGGTTGTCCGTCAGCAGTTGGGCCATCGCCGCGATGGAGTGCGCGACGTAGTTGTTCCAGGGACCACCGGCGAACGTCAGTCCGCCCGTCACGGTCAGCGGCCGGGCCGGGTCGTCGGCCGGCAGGCCCAATTCGTTGGCCGCGACCTGGACGGCGGACGGGAAGCAGGAATACAGGTCGACGTAGTCCATGTCGTCGATGCCGAAGCCCGCCAGCTCCAGTGCTCGCGTGCCGCCGATTCGGATGGCCGGCGACGCGTGCAGTTCGGCGCGCTCGCTGATCGAATACGTGTCATGCGCGTCGGTACCCGCGTACGGGTACACCCATTGCTCGGTCGGAATGCCCAGTCGGGTGGCGGCCTCGACGGAGGTCAAGATCAGCGCGGCGCCCTGGTCGACCATGTTGTTGGAGTTCATCAACTTCGGGTAGGGCCAGCTGATCATCCGGTTCGTCGGGCCCGCCTGCGAAATCTCCTCGGCGGTAACGGGTTTGCGAATCCAGGCGTGCGGATTTTGCACGGCGACCTTGTTGAATCGCGCCCACAACTCACTGACGCGTTTGCGGTGGTCGTCGACCGACTCCCCGGTGCTGACTCGCAGCGCCTGCTCGAACATCGGGTAGATGTAGGCCGGGCGGTCCAGCTTGATGCGGATCTCCGACTCGCCGGCCATCGGCACGTTCTCGTTACTGCCCTCGGGCTGCGGAATCGAGTCGTCCTGCGCGGTGCACGTCAACCGCTGGCCTGCGGCGCGCAACTGCGTGCGAGTGCGCCACATCTCCGCGCCGGCCAGCAGGACCACGTCGGCGCTCCCCTGCTGGATATCCATGCACGCCCGGTTGACCAAGGTCTGCGGGACGTTGCCCCCGATGCCGCTGTAGCGGGTGGTGAATTCGTCGATGCCGAGGCGTTGGCCGAGCAGCAGTGCGGGGTCGCGGTAGTGCACCGACAGCACGTTGACCACCCGGATCGAGTCGACGGCTCCGAGCACGCGCGCGCCGGCGGCCTCGCGCGCCGCCGCGGCCATCAGGTCGACGGGTTCGAGGGTGTTGTCCTGCGCTGCCTCGCGGTGGTTGACCTGACCGTGGGCGACCAGCACGGGCGTTCTGGGGTTGACGGGCATCAAGCAGGGCCTTCCGCGGTATCGGTGGACGCGAATAGCACGCCGTCGCTGATCAATTGTTCGGTTTCTTCGCTGCTCATGCCGAGGACCTTGAGGCAGATTTCACGGGTGTCCTGCCCGGGCAGCGGCGCGGGCCGTTGCGGTGCCGGTGGGATGTGCCGAAACGGGGCCGGGCCGGTCTCGGCCGGCAGGACGTTGTCGAACAGCGGATGAGTCATGTCGCTGAACAACTTTCGCTCGCGCAGTTGCGGGTCCTCCAGCACGTCGGGTGGACGATTCATCTGCCCGGCCGGCACACCGGCGGCCTGCAGAGCCTCCGCGACCTGCCGCGGGCTGCGCTCACGGGTCCATCCCGACACCAGCGCGACCAGCTCGCTGCGATGTGCCAGTCGCGCCCCGCCGGTCGCGAACCGTTCGTCGTCAGCAAGCCCGAGAACTGTTCTGGCCGAACGCCAGTCGTTGTCGCTGCGGATCGAGATCACACACCACTCGTCGTCGCCCGCACACGGGTAAACCTCGTGGACGCTGGTGTCGTCGTCCAGTTGGGCGTCATTGCCGGCGCGCGCGGCATCGGTGACGTAGTGCGCGCCGAGCTGGTTGACCACCGCCTCGGCCTGCGAGACATGCACCCGCGCCCCGCTGCCGGTCCGGTCGCGGTGAATCAACGCGGCGAGCGCGCCGATCGCCGCGATCCGGCCGACCACGTGATCGGGGAAGACCGTTGTCGCGTCGTAGAACCGGTGCCGGGATTCGGTGTCGTCCTTCGGGTGCGGGTCGGTCCACAGCTTGCTGACGCCCGCGGTGGCACGCACCAGCGGGCCGTACCCCAGCCGGTTGCTCCACGGGCCGCGGTCGCCGAATGCGCTGCTTTCGGCCAGCACCACGCGTGGATTAAGCGAGTGCAACGTGGCGTACGGGAAGCCCAGCGCGGCAAGTGTTCCCGGCTTGAAGTTGGCGAACACCGCGTCCGCGCCGGCCACCAGCCGGCTGAACACGTGCTTGCCCGCGTCGCTGCGCAGGTCCACGCCGAACGCCAGGTTGTTGCGATGTGTCCAGGCGAATGACTCGCTCATCTGGTCGCCGATGCGTGCCTGGCGCAGTCCATCCGGGTAGGCCGGGCTCTCGACCTTGATGACTTCGGCCCCCAGGTCACCGAACAGGCGGCTGAGTTCACCGCCGGCGACGATGACGCCGAGGTCGACGATGCGGAGTCCGTCGAACGGGCGCGGGCCGGACTTCGCGGGTGCTGCGATCGTCGCCGGCTCCGTGGCCCACCGGGCGTCGTGGCCGCCGGCCGGTGGCGCGGGTACGCGAAAACCGATGTGCCGGCCGTTGACCGAGTAGTAGCCGGTCGGGATGGTGCTGCGCACGCCGGGGACGAGTTCGGCGTCGGTCACCGCGCCCACCGCCTGGAAGTGCTCGGACGCCAGAATCTGCGCGGGGTCCAGCACGGCTGATATTGGCACCCCGTGCGACTGTCCTTCGGCGACAAGCGCTTTCATCGTCTGCTCGGCGAACAGTTGCTGAACCAGCAGGCCGATCTGCGACCACGCCTTGAACCGCGCCGCGATGACGTCGTATGCGGGATCCTGAAATTCTTCGGGCTCCCCCAGCCACCGGCGCAGGCCGTGCCACTGTCGCGGCGACATCACGCAGAGCCGGACATGGCCGTCTCGGCAGGCGTAGATCGGGTAGGCGTCCTGGTTCTTCGGGCGCCCACGCCAGCGGTCCGGATGCCGGACACCCGCGGCGGCCTGGCCGTGCGCCCCGAACGCCGGGTCGAGTGCCATCACCACGGACTCGTAGCGTGAGAAGTCGATGTAATCGCCTGTGCCGCACCGCAATTTGTTGTAGTACGCGACCAGTGCCGACCATGCGGCCTGGACGGCGGCGGTGGCCGAGGCAATGCCGTCCGGCGGTGAAACCGGGGTGCCCGTGGTGGGCCCAGACCGGGCTAAGGCCCCGGAGAGCGCGTAGAGCACCGGGTCGGTGGCCCGCCACGACGCCAGCGGTCCGGTCGTGCCAAAGTCGGTCACCGACAACGCAACCAGGTGTGGGAATCGATCGGCCAGCTCTTGGCAGGAGGTCCCGTAGGCGGCCGCCTGGCCGGGGCTCCCGCTGTCGACGACGATGTCGGCGCCGCCGGCCAGTTCGATCAGCCGCTCGCGGTCGTCCGGGTCGGACGGGTCCAGCACGGTGCTGCGCTTGTTCGCGTTGTGCAGTGCGAAGCGGACGCCGGTGCCGCGCAGCGTCGGCCGGCTGGTGCGTGACGGGCTGCCGCCCGGCGGCTCCACCTTCAGAACGTCGGCGCCCAGGTCGGCCAGCAGTCGGGTGACCGCGTCGCCGTCGTCGTCGCACAGGTCGAGCACCCGCAGCGACGCAAGCAGGTGGTCAGGCATCAGGCCAGCGTAGTTGGCAGGTGTCAACTTCCGGTCGCCCGCCTCGCCGCTGCCGGTAGCCTGGTGAGATGTCTGGCTACGAGAGTGCCGCGGCGGAACCACATCCGCTGCTCGCGCAACTCTCGGCGCTGCACCACTTCCGCATTCAGGTCGACGTCGCGGTCGTCGTGGTCGTGCTGGCACTGACCAACCTGATCGCCCACTTCACCACGCCATGGGCGAGCGTCGTGACGGTGCCGGTGGCGGCGATCGGGCTGGTGGCCTGGTTGCGGATGAATGGCCTCGGCTGGGCCGAACTCGGACTCGGTCGCGAGCACTGGAAATCCGGCGCCGCCTACGCCGCCGCCGCCGTCGCGTTGGTGGTGACGGTGGTCGCGGTCGGCGCGCTGCTGCCGCTGACCCGGCCGATGTTCATGAACCACCACTACGCGACGATCTCCGGCGCGCTGCTCGCCTCGATGATCATCATTCCGCTGCAGACGGTCATCCCCGAGGAGCTGGCGTTCCGCGGCGTACTACACGGTGCGCTGAACCGCGCCTGGGGTTTTCGCGGGGTAGCGCTGACCGGCTCGCTGCTCTTCGGGCTCTGGCATATCGCCACCTCGCTCGGGTTGACGAGCAGCAACGTCGGATTCACCCGATTGTTCGGTGGCGGTGTGGTGGGCATGCTGGCCGGGGTGGTGATGGCGGTGGTCGCGACGGCAGCCGCCGGTTTTGTGTTCAGCTGGCTGCGGCGTCGTAGCGGCAGCCTGCTCGCGCCGATCGCGCTGCACTGGTCGCTCAACGGGCTGGGAGCCCTGGCGGCAGCGCTGGTCTGGCAGCTGTCCAGCTGACACCTAGACGAGCAGGACCGCCGCCCCGGAGATCCGTCCGGCGCTGAGGTCGGACAACGCCCGATCCGCTTGGCTCAGTGGATATTCCGGCGTTGTCACGGTGACATGGTGCTCGGCGACGAAGTCAAGGAACGCCCGCGCGTCTGCGCGGGTGTTCGAGGTCACCGAGCGAATCTGACGCTCCTGGAACAGGTGACGCTGGTAGTTCAGGGCGGGGATGTCGCTGAGGTGGATCCCCGCAATCGCCAGCGTGCCGCCGCGGTCCAGCGCTTCCAGGGCCGGTAGCACCAGATCGCCGACCGGCGCGAACAGGATTGCGGCGTCAAGCTTGACCGGCGGCGGGTCGGCGGCGCCCTGCGCCGAAGCGGCACCCAGATCGAGGGCCAGTTTCTGGGCTGCGGCGCCGCGCGTCATCACGTGCACCTCGGCGCCCTGCGCCAGCGCGACCTGCGCGGTGATATGCGCGCTGCCGCCGAACCCATAGAGCCCCAATCGGCCGCCGGGCGGCAGCGCTGCGCGCTGCAGCGACCGGTAGCCGATGATGCCGGCGCAGAGCAGCGGCGCCAGCTCGCTGTCGCTGTAACCATCCGGCAGGTGGTGAGCGTAAGCCGCAGGGGCCGTGGCGAATTCGGCATATCCCCCGTCGGCGTCCCATCCCGTATAGCGGGAATTCGGACATAGGTTCTCGTCGCCGCGCCGGCAGTAGGTGCAGGCCCCGCAGGTGTGGCGCAGCCAGGCGATTCCGACCCGGTCGCCGACGCGAAACTCGCCTCCGGCGTCCGTGCCGACGACGACGACCTCGCCCACCACTTCATGACCGGGCGTCACCCGCTCCCGATGAACCGGCAGGTCGCCTTCGGTGACATGCAGGTCGGTGCGGCAGACTCCGCACGCGCGCACGGCGACCAAGAGCTCAGCCGGTCCGGGTTGCGGAACGTCCGTGCTCACGTACTCGAGAGGTCCGGTGCTGACCGGGCCCGGGCGCGCGACTCGCCAAGCGTGCATCAGGTGCGCGACTTGGCCGCCTGGTAGATGAACAACAGCAGGACCGCGCCGACAAGCGCACCCAAGAATGAATGGTTGATCGGCGGGGTGACGGTGAACTTGTGCGGCGGAAAGACGAGACTGCCCAGCGTGCCGCCCACGTACGCGCCGACGATGCCGAGCAGAGACGTTGCGATCAGGCCCAACGGCTGACTGCCGGGGACGATCAGTCGTGCGACGAGGCCGACGATCAGGCCGAGGATGAGCATCCAGATGATGTGCAGAATCATGACCGGCTCCTACTCGTAGCGATGTGTGGCCAGCCTGCTGCTGGACCCTGACCGCGTATACCCACGGCAGCGCAATTATTCGCGCATCCGACAGGTCGCGGCTAGGTCGAAACGGCGCCGGGTGCCGACGCCGGGCCGTTCCCGCCGGCCGGCTGTCCCGGGGCGGGTGCGGGTGCGGGCGGCGGCGGCGCTGCCGGAGCGGGAGGTGGCGGCGCGCCCGGAGGAGGAGGTGGCGGTGCTGCCGGAGGAGGAGGTGGCGGCGCTCCCGGTGCGGGCGCTGGGGCGGGCGCGCCCGGTGCTGGTGCCGGGCCCGGGACGGTGGCCAGCGGACGGACCGACTCGGCCAGCGCCTTCGCGCCCACCTTGTCCACCGGGTCGTTGCCGGTGCCGAGCCACACCACGAACCAGCGCTGGCCCGCCGCGCCGGCCGGTCCGGGCGGAGTGACCACTCCGGCCCAGATCTGGCCATTGGGTTTGGTGGCGTCGCTGAACTTCACCTCGTAGTACGACGCTCCCCCTGCCGCGCCGTTGGCTCCCAGCGGAATCGTTTCTTGGTTCAATCGGGTGCCGGGATACGGCATGAAGAACTCACCCATGTCGGATGCCAACCGGGCCGCGGCCTTGGCGTCGTCGGCTTCCGCGCTGGCATACAGCTTCTGGTCCAACTTGCCGAGCACCACCCGGGTGTCGTTGGCGACTGGCGGCGGCTGACCGGGGCTGGGCGCTCCGGCGATCTTGCTGAGCAGCGCCGACCCGTAGTCCAGGTGGGTCGCATCGGATTCCACCCAGCCGGGGGGCAGCACGTAGCTGAAGCCGCCGACCGGATTGTCGATTCGACCGGCATTCGGGTCGACCGGCGGCGGGGCCGGAACGTTGGGGTCGACCGCGGGCGGCGCGGCGGGCGGCGGCGCCACGACGGGGGCGGCCGGCGGGGCCGGCGGGGGTGCTCCTGGCGCCGGTGCTACCGGAGCGGGAGGCGGCGGTGGCACCGGATCGGCACCGGCCACTGTCGGCCACGCGAATGTGATCGCTCCGGCACCGCCGATCGCGGCGATTACCCGCGTCATTCTGCGGTTTTTGGGCCGTGTCGAATAGCGGTCCACCTGGTCCATGAGGCAAAAACCTACCGTGTTACACCCGTGACGCAAGTGTGAACTGCAGACGTTTCGGGTGGTTTTCTGCGGGCTGCGGAGACAGACGGCGTCGCATCCGCCCAGCTCACCACTTGTGCCGGCGGCCGAGGTGACAATTCGCTAACGCCGATGCGGTCGGGCGCGTCACGACCGTCGAGCTTTTGCCTGCTCAGGGACTGTCGAAGCCGGCCTGGCTCAGCACGCGCTGCCCTGTCGCGCCGACCACCAGGTCGACGAACTTCTGCGCCAGTACCGACTCCGACGCCTTCTTGAGCGCGACGATCGGGTAGACGTTCACCGCGTCTGCCGCCTCCGGAAACCGGACAGTGTCGACCGAGGCGCCGGCCTTGTGCGCATCATTGAGGTAGACCAGTCCGGCATCGGCTTCTCCGCCGGTGACTTTCGCCAGTACCGCGGCCCCGATCGGCTCCTCGCTCACCGGGTTGAGGTGCACGTTGACGTCGTCCTCGATGCGTTGCGTCGCCACCCCGCACGGCACAGAGGCTTGGCACACCGCGACCCGCAGGTCGGGCCTGGCGAGATCGGCGAACGACCGGACCTGCTTCGGATCGCCCGGGGCGGTGACGATCACCAGCGTGTTGGATGCGAAGTTGACCGGTTCACCGCTGGTCAGATCCGCCTTGATCACGGTGTCCATCTGTGCGGCGTCGGCCGCGGCGAAGACGTCGGCGCTGGCCCCCTGAGCTAACTTGTTCGCCAGCTCGGCGGACGTGGCGAAGTTGAATTCCACTGTGGCGCCGGGATTGTCGGTTTGAAACTTGCCGCCAAGCAAGGTGAAGGCCGGCTTGAGGGGTAGTGCGGCGAACACCATGATCGAGGTGGCCGGCCGGTGACTCGACGGCGAAGCGCCCGTCGTTGCCGTCGGCGGTCGGCCACATCCGCTCACACCGGTCGCCAGTGCCAGCGCGAGCAACCCAGCCGTCCCGACTGCGCGCGTGCCGCCCAGTCCAGATGTCACGGTGCCCAGCGTTGTCCAAACGGTGATCGCGCCGTGCCGGATTTGGAGTTTCATATCTAGCTACCGTCCAGTAACATAAGGAAACGTTAATGCCATACACGCCCTGAAATCCCAGGGACCGGCGGTGCGGTGTGCCACCATCGAAGCATCGGACAACCGTTGCTCGAGTTGTACGCCGCGGTGCTCCTGACGAGCCGGCACCTGGATTCAACGCTGAATACGAGGAGGTCATGGCGGTGGAGGTACTTGTCACCGGAGGTGACACCGAACTGGGTCGCGCCGTTGCTGAAGAGTTCCATAACGCGGGCCACACGGTCACACTTCTGGGTGCGCGCCGAGACGACCTCGAGGTAGCCGCCAAGGAGATCGAGGCGGACGCCATCGTCTGCGACAACACCGACCCCGCTGCGCTTGCGGAGGTTCGGCACCTGTTCCCGCACCACCTGGACACGATCGTCAACATTCCGGCGCCGCGCTGGGACTCCGGCGACCCGCGGGGGTATTCGCTGTCTGACCTGGCCACCGCCTGGCGCACTTCGCTGGACGACACCGTGCTCTCGGCGGTGTTGACGCTCGAAACGGTGGGCGACCACCTGCGATCGGGCGGATCGATCATCAGTGTGATGCCGGAAAATCCCCGCCCGGGTAGCGCCGAGGCCGCGGTCAAGGCCGCGCTCTCCAGCTGGGTCGCCGGTCAGGCGACCATCTTCGGCACTCGCGGCATCACCGTGAACGCCGTTGCCACCGGACGCAGCGCACAACCCGGCTACGAAGGCCTGTCCAGCACACCGCCATCGGTAGCCGCCGAGGTGGCGCGGATGTCGCTGTTCCTGACCAGCGGCGCCGCCCGACACATCACCGGCCAGACGCTGCACGTCAGCCACGGTGCGCTGACGCAGTTCGCCTAGCCGTACGACGATGCGCGCCGCATTGCGGCGTGAGGAGGAGTGCGGCAATTGGCCTAGCCGTACGACGATGCGCGCCGCATTGCGGCGTGAGGAGGAGTGCGGCACTTGGCCGAGCCGCAGTTTGTGACTATTCGACTTGGCTTTCAAATCCCCAACTTTTCCTACGGCACCGGCGTCGAACAACTCTTTCCCACCGTAATCGCGCAGGCTCGCGAGGCCGAATCAGCGGGCTTTGACTCGATTTTCGTGATGGACCACATCAACATGCCGTTCTATGCGCCGGGGGTTATCGCCGCGGTCGGCGAGGCTCTGCGACCGCTGGTCGGTGTGTAGATCGCGTGCAGCGAGGCGCATCACCTGCGACCCCGCCGGGTGTGGGCGATCACACGCGATTTACGTCGATAATTGCAGGTCCGGCCGACTATCGTGGTTCGTGAACCCAGTCGCCGCTGAGGAGCAACCAAACGATGAACGCCCAGCCCGAAGACACTGCCCCGGATCGTCGACACCGGGTTGTCGTCATCGGATCCGGATTCGGCGGGCTGAACGCCGTCAAGAAGCTCAAAAGAGCCAACGTCGACATCAAGTTGATCGCCCGCACCACCCACCACCTGTTCCAGCCGATGCTCTACCAAGTGGCGACCGGCATCGTCGCCGAAGGCGCGATCGCTCCCCCGACTCGAATGATCCTGCGGGGCCAGCACAACGCCCAGGTGCTGCTCGGCGACGTCACGCACATCGACCTGGAGGGCAAATTCGTCGTCTCCGAATTGCTCGGCCACAGCTACGAAACCCCTTTCGACAGTTTGATCATCGCCGCGGGCGCCGGTCAGTCGTACTTCGGTAACGACCAATTCGCCGAATTCGCACCAGGTATGAAGTCCATCGACGACGCGCTCGAATTGCGTGGTCGCATCATGAGCGCGTTCGAGGCCGCCGAGCGGTCCAACGATCCGGAGCGCCGGAAGAAACTCCTGACGTTCACTGTTGTCGGCGCGGGACCGACCGGCGTCGAAATGGCCGGGCAGATCGCCGAACTCGCGGACTTCACCCTCAAAGGCGCCTACCGCCATATTGATTCGACGAAGGCGCGGGTCATCTTGCTCGATGCTGCCCCCGCGGTGCTGCCGCCGATGGGTGAGAAGCTCGGCAAGAAGGCCGCCGCGCGGCTGGAGAAGATGGGCGTCGAGATCCAGCTCGGAGCCATGGTCACCGACGTCGACCGCGACGGCATCACGGTCAAGGACTCCGACGGCACCACCCGTCGCATCGAGTCATCGTGCA
Source organism: Mycobacterium sp. (assembly GCA_035606475.1). GTDB lineage: Bacteria > Actinomycetota > Actinomycetes > Mycobacteriales > Mycobacteriaceae > Mycobacterium. Next base: position 16,823 of record DATNFI010000107.1, read on the forward strand.
AGGTGTGGTCGGCCGGCGTTTCCGCGAGCCCACTGGGCCGCGACCTGGCTCGCCAGTCCGGCGTCGAACTCGACCGCGCCGGTCGGGTCAAAGTGTTGCCCGACTTGTCGATTCCCGGCAACCCCAACGTGTTTGTCGTCGGTGACATGGCCGCCGTCGATGACGTGCCCGGGGTTGCGCAGGGCGCCATCCAGGGCGGCAAATATGCGGCGGGCTTGATCAAGGCCGAGTTGGCCGGCGCCGACCCCGCCCAGCGCGAGCCGTTCCAGTACTTCGACAAGGGGTCGATGGCCGCGGTGTCGCGGTACTACGCCGTGGTGAAGATCGGTCCGGTCGAGTTCGGCGGCATCATCGGCTGGTTCGCCTGGCTGTTGCTGCACTTGGTCTATCTGATCGGGTTCAAGAACAAGATCACCACGGTGCTGTCGTGGATCGTGACGTTCCTGAGTGGTCGGCGCGGCCAGTTGACGATCACCGAGCAACAGGCGTTCGCGCGCACCCGGCTTGAACAGCTAGCCGTGCTGGCTGCCGAGGCACACGAGGACGAAACGGCGAAAGCCGCCAGTTAGCCCTCGTTTTCGAGATTTTGCAGCCGCACCTGACCGCGGGCCACCAGTCGCTCGTCGGAGTCGACGATGGTGACCTGCCACAGTTGCTGACGCCGCCCGCGATGAATCGGAATCGCGGTGCCGTAGATCATCCCGCTGCCGATGGCGCGCAAGAAGTCGGTGTTGTTGTTGACGCCGACGACCGATCCTTCGCCACCTTTGGCGGCCATCCAGGTGTACGCGGCGACGCTGGCCAGGCTCTCCACCATCGCGCAGTAGACGCCGCCGTGCACGATGCCCATGGGTTGCAACAGCTTGGGTACGACGTCCAGGCGCGCGCGTGTGCGGTCAGGACTGATCTCGGTGAACTCCAGTCCTAATTCCTTGTCGAACGGCGCGTCTGGCATCGGCTGCATGCTTGTAGTGTCTACATGCCGACGGACACGCGGGGCGTTCGGGGGGCGGCAAATTTGTGCGGACCAGGCGGTCAACCGATACTCTGGGCCTGATTCGACGCCTCTTTGAGTACGGCTCGTAGGCGCTCAACAACATCCACTGCTGGAGGGGAAGACATGGTAGCGGCGACGACCGAGCCGGTGCGGTTGCCGCCCGGTCCCCGGACTCCGAAGCTGGTCCAGATGGTCCAGTTCCTGGTGCAGAACCACGCCATGTTCGACAACCTCTGCAAGCGCTACGGCAGCAACGTCGTGAGCGTCAACCTTCCCCACAACGACCATGCGGTGGTGGTCAACGACCCCGCACTCGCCAAGGAGCTGTTCAGCACCGGCACCGAGTTGATCCAGCGTCCGCCGTCGGGGAACGGATCGATCGGTGGGGCATTCGGGCCGGGATCGACCTTCAGCCTGGCCGGTGACGAGCACCGCCAGCGCCGCAAACTGTTGGCGCCGCCGTTCCACGGCAAGCGGATGCGCAGCTATGACCGCATCATCGAAGAAGAGGTCGAGCGCGAGATCGCGACCTGGACCGAGGGCCGGGAGTTCGAGACGCTGGAGCCGATGCTGCGGATCACCGTCGGGGTGATCCTGCGCGCGGTGTTCGGTGCCGAAGGTGCTGCGCTGCAAGAGCTTCGGGAGACCGTACCGGCGATGGTGACGCTCGGCTCGCTGCTCGTGGTGTGCCCGCCGATCGTGCGCAAGGACCTGGGCCCGTGGAGCCCGTGGGGGCGCTACATGAAGCAGCGACGCCGGTTCGACGCCGTCATCGCCCGCCTGATCGCCGAGGCCCGATCCGACCCGGCCATCGAAGAGCGCAAGGACGTGCTGGCGCTGCTACTGCAGGCCCGCTACGAAGACGGCGAGCCGATCTCCGACGAGCACATCGCCGACGAACTGCTGACCCTGCTCGGTTCCGGCCACGAGACCACCGCGTCGTCGCTGGCGTGGGCCTTGGAGCGGTTGAGCCGACACCCCGAGCTGTGCAAGCGGCTGGCTGATGAGGCCGACGCCGGTGGCGGCGAACTGCGGCAGGCCACGATCTGGGAAGTACAGCGCACCCGCCCCGTGCTGGACGGCACGACGCGGCGCACCAAGACCCGAATTCGGTTGGGCGAGTGGGTACTTCCAGAGGGCACCAACATCATCATCAGCATCAAACTGGCCCACGCCTCTGCGGAGGACTTCCCCGACCCGGAAGCGTTCAACCCGGACCGCTACCTGGGCACCGCCAGCAAGCCGGTCGCGTGGATTCCGTTCGGGGGCGGAGTCAACCGTTGCGTCGGTGCGGCTTTCGCCAACATGGAGTCCGACGTCGTGCTGCGCATGTTGCTGCGTGAATTCCGTTTCGAGCCAACCGATGCGCCCGGTGAGAAGGCGTTCTGGCGGGGCGTCGCGACCGTGCCGGCGAAGGGTGCGCGGGCGGTTGTCTACCGGCGCACGGACAAGCCTCCGGTGGATTCCGACTCGCTGTTTGTGGCCGACCACGGCAGCGTGTGACTCACTGGCATACTTGCGACCTGTGACAGGCGGCCTCAGGCAATACGTGAAACCCCTCGGTAGCTATTCGTGGTTCAAGTTGGCCATGAACAAGTACTGGTATCCCTTCGTCACCCGCAGGTGGGATCAGGACGACGTCGTCTTCCTGAACTGGGGCTACGAGGAAGACCCGCCGCTGGGTCTGCCGCTGGCGCCCGAGGACGAGAAGAACCGGTGGGGCATTCAGCTGTACCACCGCACGGCCACCCAGACCGACCTCAGCGGCAAGAAGGTACTCGAGCCCAGCTGCGGCCACGGTGGAGGCGGCGCCTACGTGATGAAGACGCTGCATCCGGCGTCCTACACCGGTCTGGACTTCAACCCCGACGGCGTGGCCTTCGCCAAGCGCCGCTATCCCCTGCCCGGCCTGGATTTCGTGCATGGTGACGCCGAGAACCTGCCGTTCCCGGACGAGTCGTTTGACGCGGTGCTCAACGTCGAGGCATCGCACGCGTACCCGCACTTCGACCGCTTCCTCAAGGAAATGGTTCGCGTGCTGCGCCCGGGCGGACACTTCCTGTACGTGGACTTCCGCGGATTCCTCGAGTACGACGAATGGGACGCCGCGCTGGCAGCCCTGCCGATGCGGATGGAATCCAAGCGCGAGATCAACCCCGAGGTGCTCCGCGGACTCGACAACAACTCGGGTCGCTACCTGGAATTGGTCGGCAGCCGGCTGCCGGTGTTTCTGCGGCCGTTCGGCAAGTTGTTCGCGGGTGCGCCAGACACGTTGATGTACAAGGAATTGCAGCGCGGCCGACTCTCATACCGGATGTACCACTTCATCAAGGACTGACGGCGCCCCGATAGCAGCGAGCCCCGTGCGTAATGCACGGGGCTCGCCGTATCGAGAGACCGGGGGTCACTGCAGCCCTCAGGACTCCGGCGCGGTCATTTATCGCTCGATGCCAGCAGCATAGGCAAGGCTGCCCTAATTTCGCAAGAGGTTCCTCGCGTGCGTGTCCGCGCCGCCGACAGGCCCCGAACCGGCAGCCCGAATCCGACCAGCGCGTCCAGCACCGCCTGACCCCGGCGCATCGCGGCCAGCTCGTCGGTGCCGGCCAGTTGCGGCACCTGCGTGGCGGACGCCACCACCATCGATCCGACGATGTGCCACATCGCCGAGGTCGACAGAGCGCCGCGGCTGACCGCATGCAGCTTGGCGAAGAGCGGCTCCAGGGTGCGATGGCAACGGTGCGCCACCCAGGTCGTCAGCGCCGCCTCGCTCGGCAGTCGGACCACACCGTCGCCGAGGCCGGCGTCGGCACACGGGTCGTCGGGCAACACCCGCACCGTCCCGTCGACCACCGCGGCCCAGTCGATCACGCCATCGGAGTCGACGTGGACCCACAGATTCTCCAGCCCGGTGTCCCACGCCCTGGCCTCCAAAACCACCAGCGCGACTACCCGGCCGATCACGGTATGGACCAGGGTCGCCGCCAGTTGCCTTGCGGCACTGCGCCTATCCATGTCGATCGCGGCGGTGTCGAACATGGTCTGCAGCCGATCGGTGCTCAGCGCCGCGGCCAACGGCCACCACCGGCGCACCGAGACGTCGCCGAGCACGGCGACGCCATACACCCGTGGACATTGCGGATACAGCTCGCGGAGCCGCCGGCTGGACTCGTGCAGCGGCAGCACGCGGTCAATGTCCATAGCCGCAATCAGCGGGTCGTCGATCGTGATCGTCACGGTCACCTCCTGTTGTAAGGTTAGCCTAACCATATGACAGTGCGTGCCTTCGGCAGACGGCGGGTGCCACCGACAGGACAGGTACGACGGCCAGTAGTAATCGCGAGTACGCTGGCGGCATTGCACAGGAGATGAGCAAACATGGCTAAACAAACGCGGCTCGGAGATCTTGAGCGCGCGGTGATGGACCACCTGTGGTCCGTGCCCCACCCGCAAACCGTCCGCCAGGTGCATGAAGCGCTCTCTGAGCAGCGCGACCTGGCCTACACCACCGTCATGACCGTGCTGCAGCGACTGGCTAAGAAGAACCTGGTTTCGCAGATCCGTGACGACCGCGCGCACCAGTACGCGCCGGTGCACGGGCGCGACGAACTGGTCGCCGGACTGATGGTCGACGCACTCGACCAGGTCGCAGATACCGGAAGCCGACAAGCCGCGCTGGTGCACTTCGTCGAACGCGTCGGTGCCGACGAGGCCGAAGCGCTGCGGCGTGCACTCGACGAATTGGAATCAGGTCATCGGAAACCCCCGTCTGCTGGCGCGCGGCCGGAGGACTAAGGGACACTGGGACCATGTCTGGGCTGGCCTTCACCCTTCTGGCGGTGATGTTGGTCGGCCCGGTTCCAGAGATGTTGGCGCGGGCCACCTGGCCGCTGCGCGCCCCCCGCGCCGCGATGGTGCTCTGGCAGGCAATCGCCGTCGCCGCCGTGCTGTCGGCATTCAGCGCCGGCATCGCCATTGCCAGTCGACTGTTCGTCCCGGGCGCCGACGGTAGGCCGACCGCAAGCCCGGCCGCCGAGATCGGCCGGCTCGGCTGGCCGCTGTGGTTGCTCGACGTCGCAGTCTTCGGGCTGACGCTGATCATCGGCGCGCGACTCCTGGTGGCGGTCATTCGCGTGGCCGTTGCCACCCGGCGGCGGCGGGCCCACCACCGAATGCTGGTTGACCTGCTCGGGCTGTCCCCTGACGCGGTCTCCGCGCGGGCCTGCGCCCGCGGACGCGACCTGCGGGTGCTGGAAGTGGCGCAGCCACTGGCCTACTGTCTGCCCGGTGTCCGTAGCCGCGTGGTGGTCAGCGAGGGCGCATTGGACTCGCTGACCGAAAACGAGGTCGCCGCGATCTTGAGCCACGAGCGCGCACATCTACGCGCCCGCCACGATCTCGTACTCGAGGCGTTCACCGCGGCGCATGCCGCCTTCCCCCGATTCGTCCGCAGCGCAAGCGCTTTGGATGCAGTGCAATTGCTGGCCGAGCTGTTGGCCGACGACGCCGCTGTCCGGGTGGCCGGCCGCGCTCCCCTGGCCCGGGCTCTGGTGGCCTGCGCGTCGGGTCGCGCCCCGATGGGTGCGCTGGCCGCGGGGGGCGCCCACACCCTGCTGCGGGTACGACGGCTCTCCGGCAGCGGCAACAGCCGCTGGGTGTCGACGGCCGCTTACCTTGCCGCCGCGGCGGTGCTGGTGGTGCCGACCATCGCGCTGGCCATCCCCTGGCTCACCGAGTTGCACCGGCTGTTCGCCGCCTTCTGACCGGCCAAGCCGTCGCGTACCGCGCCAGAGCGATACGTTGGAATCCCGCTGTGCCACAGTGTTCGGTGCAGGGCCCTGGATGAAGGTCACGAAAGTGAGAGGCGCATACATGAGTTCGTCGCAATCAAAGACCGGGACCGCGCAGATCGGCGTCACGGGCCTGGCCGTGATGGGCTCGAACCTCGCCCGCAACTTCGCCCACCACGGCTACACGGTGGCGCTGCACAACCGGTCGATCGCCAAGACCGATGCGCTGCTCAAGGAGCATGGCGGCGAGGGCACATTCGTCCGGTCGGAGACCATCGCAGAATTCGTGGACGCGCTGGAGAAGCCGCGACGGGTGATCATCATGGTCAAGGCTGGTGACCCGACCGATGCCGTCATCAACGAACTCGCCGACGCGATGGAAGAAGGCGACATCATCATCGACGGCGGCAACGCGCTCTACACCGACACCATCCGCCGGGAAAAGGCCATCCGCGAGCGCGGCCTGCACTTCGTCGGCGCCGGCATCTCCGGCGGCGAGGAGGGCGCGCTCAAGGGCCCGTCGATCATGCCCGGCGGACCCGCCGAGTCGTACAAGTCGCTCGGCCCGCTGCTGGAGGAGATCTCCGCGCACGTCGACGGTGTCCCCTGCTGCACCCACATCGGACCGGACGGCGCCGGGCACTTCGTCAAGATGGTGCACAACGGCATCGAGTACTCCGACATGCAGCTCATCGGCGAGGCCTACCAACTGCTGCGCGATGCGCTCGGCAAGACCGCCCCGGAGATCGCCGACGTGTTCGCCGAGTGGAACAAGGGCGATCTGGACAGCTTCCTGATCGAGATCACCGCAGAGGTGCTGCGTCAGACCGACGCCCGGACCGGAAAGCCGCTGGTGGACGTGATCGTCGACGAGGCCGAGCAGAAGGGCACCGGCCGCTGGACGGTGAAGTCCGCCCTGGACCTCGGCGTACCGGTGACCGGCATCGCCGAGGCGGTGTTCGCCCGCGCGCTGTCCGGCTCGGTTGCCCAGCGCAAGGCCACCACCGGCCTGGCCTCCGGCCACCTGGGCCAAAAGCCAAGCGATGCAAAGCAATTCATCGACGATGTCAGCAACGCGCTGTATGCGTCGAAGATCATCGCCTACGCGCAGGGCTTCAACCAGATCCAGGCCGGCAGCGCCGAATACAACTGGGGCATCACTCCGGGCGACATGGCCACCATCTGGCGCGGCGGGTGCATCATCCGCGCCAAGTTCCTCAACCGGATCAAAGAGGCATTCGACGAGAACCCCGACCTGCCCACCCTGATTGCCGCGCCCTATTTCCGCAACGCGATCGAAGCCGGCGTCGACAGTTGGCGTCGCGTCGTGGTGACCGCTACCGAACTGGGTATCCCCATCCCGGGCTTCGCTTCGGCGTTGTCCTATTACGACGCACTGCGCACCGAGCGACTGCCCGCCGCCCTCACCCAGGGGCTGCGGGACTTCTTCGGCGCACACACCTATGGACGGACTGATGAAGACCCGAGCAAGAAGTTCCACACCCTCTGGAGTGCGGACCGCAGCGAAGTTTCCGCCTAGCGGGGCCCGATGAAGTTCCTGGAAGGGCACCGCCCCGCGTACGACCTGACGTACGACGACGTCTTCATCGTGCCGAACCACTCGGATGTGGCGTCGCGCTTCGACGTCGACCTCGCGACCAGCGACGGCTCCGGCACCACCATCCCGGTGGTGGTGGCCAACATGACCGCGGTGGCGGGTCGACGAATGGCCGAGACGATCGCCCGCCGTGGTGGGATCGTCGTTCTCCCGCAAGATCTTCCGATCGCCGCGGTGCAGCACACCGTCGATTTCGTCAAAAGCCGCGACCTGGTTGTCGACACCCCGGTGACCCTGGAGCCCGAGGACTCGGTGTCTGATGCGCTGGCGCTGATCTCCAAGCGCGCCCACGGGGCCGCGGTCGTTACCTTCGAGGGACGCCCGATCGGGCTGGTCACCGAAGCATGCTGCGACGGTGTCGATCGCTTCGCCCGGGTTCGCGACATCGCGATCACCGACTTCGTCAAAGCCCCGGTGGGAACGAATCCGCGAGAAGTGTTCGATCTGCTCGAGCACGCCTCGGTCGACGTCGCGGTGATGACCGCCGCCGACGCGACGCTGGCCGGAGTGCTGACCCGGACCGGCGCGATCCGGGCAGGGATCTACGCGCCGGCCATCGACGCGAGAGGCCGACTGCGCATCGGTGCGGCGGTCGGCATCAACGGCGACGTGGTGGCCAAGGCCCAGGCGGTGGCCGAGGCCGGCGCCGACCTGGTGGTCGTCGACACCGCCCACGGTCACCAGGCCAAGGCCCTGGACGCGATCAAGTCGATCGCGTCGCTGGACCTGGGTGTGCCGCTGGTCGCAGGCAACGTGGTGTCGGCGGACGGCACCCGCGACCTGGTGAACGCCGGCGCCTCGATCGTCAAGGTCGGGGTGGGCCCGGGCGCGATGTGCACCACCCGCATGATGACCGGTGTCGGTCGGCCCCAATTCTCTGCGGTGTTCGAATGCGCTTCGGCGGCAAGGCAACTCGGCGCTCACGTGTGGGCCGACGGCGGCGTGCGACACCCCCGCGACGTGGCGCTGGCGCTGGCCGCCGGTGCCGCCAACGTGATGATCGGCTCGTGGTTCGCCGGCACCTACGAGTCGCCCGGCGACCTGCTGCGCGACCGGGACAACAAGCCGTACAAGGAGAGCTACGGCATGGCCTCCAAGCGCGCGGTGGTGGCCCGCAACGCCGCCGACAGCGCCTTCGAGCGGGCCCGCAAGGCGCTGTTCGAAGAAGGCATCTCGACGTCGCGGATGGCGTTGGACCCGGTCCGCGGAGGTGTCGAGGATCTGATCGACCACATCACCTCCGGCGTGCGCAGCACCTGCACCTACGTCGGGGCGTCGACGCTGGCCGAGTTGCATGAGCGGGCGGTGGTCGGTATCCAGTCCGCCGCGGGCTTCGCCGAGGGGCATCCCCTGCCGTTCGGGTGGTGAACCCGGGCGTGTCGGCACCGCGACGGGAACTCGGGCGCGTCGCGCCTTCGCTACCATCAGAGTTCACGCGTGACTGGATACATCGAAGAAAGGGTCCCCGTGCCGCAGGCACCCGCGCCGACGGGCGTGTGTGACGCCGACCCCGAGGAGCCTCCTTCTCGTGGAGTGATCGCGAGCGCGGGCGAAGCCCGGGTGAAGCGGGTCACGACCGTTGAGGCCGGAGTGATCGCGAGCGCGGGGTGGCCTCGATGAATCTGCTCGTCACGCTGCTCAGTCTGCTGGCGATTGTGCTGCTCACGGCCGGTACCGCGTTGTTCGTCGCCGCCGAATTCTCACTCACCACCCTCGAACGCAGCACGGTCGAGGCGAACGCCCGCCGTGGCGGGCGTCGGGACCGATACGTGCAGCACGCCCATCACAGCCTGTCGTTCCAGCTGTCCGGGGCGCAGCTCGGTATCTCGATCACCACGCTGATCACCGGCTACCTGACCGAACCACTGGTGGCCGAGCTGCCGCACCCGGCCATGGATGCCCTCGGGATACCCAACCGGGTCGCCGACGCGATCCTCACCTTCGTGACGCTGCTGGTCGTCACCTCGTTGTCGATGATCTTCGGCGAGCTGATCCCGAAAAACATTGCGGTGGCCCGTCCCCCGGCGACCGCACGGGCCGTCGCCGGATTCCAGTTGCTGTTCTCCTGGCTGATGACGGGGCCGATTCGGCTGACCAACGGGGTGGCCAACTGGATCCTGCGCAAGCTGGGCGTCGAACCGGCCGAGGAGCTGCGGTCGGCCCGTTCGGCGCAGGAACTGGTCTCGCTGGTCCGCACATCGGCCCGCAGCGGTTCGCTGGATCCGGCGACCGCCGCGCTGCTGGACCGGTCGCTGCAGTTCGGTGAGCTGACCGCCGAGGAGTTGATGACCCCGCGGTCGAAAATCGTTGCGCTGCAAGTGGACGACACCGTCGCCGACTTGGTGGAAGCGGCCACCGAAAGCGGCTTCTCGCGGTTTCCGATCGTGGACGGTGACCTCGACGAGACCATCGGCATCGTGCACGTCAAGCAGGTTTTCGCGGTGCCGCCGGCCGAGCGCGAGCTGACCCTGGTGACCGCCGTCGCACAGCCGGTCGCCAAGGTGCCTTCGACGCTGGACGGCGACGCGCTGATGGGGCAGATCCGCGCCAACGCGTTGCAGACCGCGATGGTCGTCGACGAGTACGGCGGCACCGCGGGAATGGTCACCGTCGAGGATCTGATCGAGGAGATCGTCGGTGACGTCCGCGACGAGCACGACGACGCCAGCCAGGACGTGGTGGCCGTCGACAGCGGTTGGCGGGTGTCCGGTTTGCTCCGCATCGACGAGGTGGCCGCCGCGACCGGCTATCACGCCCCCGAGGGCGAATACGAAACGATCGGCGGACTGGTCCTGCAGCAGCTGGGCCGCATCCCGGTCATCGGCGACGAGGTGCAACTGAGCGGATACGAGCACGAGGCCGTCCCGCATACCTCGGCGTGGCGGGCCAGGGTGCTGCGGATGGATGGCCGCCGCATCGATCTGCTCGAGCTGACCCAGCTGCCGGATCGTGCCGACTCCGGCGCGGTGCGAGGCCGCTGATGGGCGATCTGCTTTGGTTGTTGGCGACCGTCTTACTGATCGGTGCGAACGCGTTTTTCGTGGCCGCCGAGTTTTCGCTGATCTCCGCGCGACGCGATCGCCTCGAAGGGCTGGCGGAGCAGGGCAGGTCGGGTGCGATCACGGTGATCCGGGCCGGCGAGCAACTGCCGCTGATGTTCGCCGGGGCTCAGCTGGGTGTCACGGTGTCGTCGATTCTGCTCGGCCGCATCGGCGAGCCGGCCGTCGCCGACCTGCTGCGGCGCTCGTTCGACCTGCTCGGTATGTCGTCGGCGCTGCTGAACACCACGGCGTTCGTGGTGGCATTGGCGATCGTCGTCACGCTGCACCTACTGCTCGGCGAAATCGTGCCGAAGAACATCGCGATGGCGGGGCCGGAGCGCGCCGCGATGCTGTTGATCCCGGTCTACCTCGTCTACGCGCGCGCGGTCCGCCCCGTCGTCAACTTCTACAGTCGCTGCAACAACTTGATCTTGCGGTCCTTGCGGGTGCGCCCGCGCGACGAACTCGACATCACCGTCTCCACCGTGGAGCTCAGCGAAATGATCGCGGAGTCGGTGTCGGAGGGATTGCTGGATCGCGAGGAGCACACCCGGCTGACCCGGGCGCTGCAGATCCGCAACCGCACGGTCGGCGATGTCGCGGTTCCGGTCGCCGAGATCCAGGCCGTTCCGTTGGCCGCCGCGGGCTCCGGGCCGACCGTCGGCGTCGTCGAAAAGGCCTTGGCGGCAACGGGTTACTCCCGGTTCCCGGTGGTCGGCGTCGACGGCAGCTTCGTCGGCTACCTGCACATCAAAGATGTGCTGTCGTTGGCCGACGACCCGCAGGCCGTGATCGACCTGTCCAGAATCCGGCCGCTGCCGCGGGTCTCGGCGTCGCTGAGCGTCCCCGAGGCGCTGTCGCGGATGCGGCGCAGCAACAGCCACCTCGCGTTGGTCACTGCCTCCGACGGCGCCGCCGTGGTCGCGATGGTCGCGCTGGAGGACCTGGTGCGCGACCTGGTCGGCGTCGTGCGCGACGGGACGGGACGTGCCTGAGGCCGCTCGGCGACAATGCGGGCCGGGACGGCCCGGGAAGGAGCCGGGCAATCGAGCCAGCGCCCGGTTGGACCCTGAGCAGTGGATGGCGCGCGCCGGTGATCACGCCGTGCGCGTCGAGAGCTTTCTGGCCCCGCACGCCAAACGCGCCCAAGTCGGTGAGCCGCATCCGGTGTGGGATTTCCTGTTCAGCTACTACAGCCTGCGGCCGGGGCAGTTGCGCTGCTGGCATCCCGGCTACGGGGTGACGCTGACGGGCAGCGAAGCGATCCGCCGATACCGGGACCGCCGCGGCTACACCGTGGACGCGTCCGGCGTCACGGTTAGCCGTGCGCATCTGCTGAGTCGGATGGAGACGATTTCGTTCGTCGCGGAACTCCTGCGGGCAACCACCCGGCGGCCCGCCCAGCTGAATTGCTTCGGGCTGCACGAGTGGGCGATGGTCTACCGCAGCGGTGACGTTCGCCACCAGGTTCCGCTGCGGCTCGGCGCCGCCGGCACCGACACCGTGATCGAGGCCGAGATCGCAGGGCCGTTGCGCTGCAGCCACTTTGACGCGTTCCGGTTTTTCAGCTCCGAAGCCGTGCCGCGCAACGCGGGCTCACTCAGCCGCGCCACACAGCAGGATTGGGAACAGCCTGGCTGTCTTCACGCCAACATGGACCTGTACAAATGGTCGTACAAGTTGAGCCCGCTGATCGACTCGCAGATGGTGCTCGACTGCCTGGAACTGGCGGCGGCGGCGCGTGAGATCGACATGCGGGCCAGCCCGTACGACCTGAGCGGCTACGGGTACCCGCCGATTGCCGTCGAGGACGCGGCCGGTCGCGCCGAGTACGTGCGTTGCCAGAAGGCCATTGCCGCCCGTGCCGAGCCGTTGCGGGCTGCGCTACTGGCGCGGTGTGACCTGCTGCTGCAGGTTGCCGGTGACGAGTAGGCAAGTGACCGGCCGGTAGGCTGAGATGTGATTTCTACAGGTAAGTGCGGAGGAAAAGATGACTGATCGCGTGTCGGTGGGGAACCTGCGCGTCGCCCAAGTGCTGTACGACTTCGTCAACAACGAGGCTCTGCCCGGTACCGACATAGACCCCGACAGCTTCTGGGCCGGTGTAGACAAGGTCGTCACCGACCTGCAACCGCAGAATCAGGATCTGTTGGGGCGCCGCGATCAGCTGCAGGCGCAGATCGACAAGTACCACCGCCAGCACGTCATCGAGCCGCTGGACCCGGAGGGCTATCGCGAGTTCCTCACCGAAATCGGTTATCTGCAGCCCGAACCCGCTGACTTCAGCATCACCACCGCCGGTGTGGACGACGAGATCACCACGACGGCCGGACCGCAGCTGGTGGTCCCCGTCCTCAACGCGAGGTTCGCCCTGAACGCCGCCAACGCGCGCTGGGGATCGCTGTACGACGCGCTGTACGGCACCGACGTCATTCCGGAGAGCGACGGCGCCGAGAAGGGCACCAGCTATAACCGGGTCCGCGGCGACAAGGTCATCGCCTACGCGCGCACATTCCTCGACCAGGCGGTGCCGCTAGCCTCGGGTTCCTGGTCCGACGCAACCGGGCTCAGCGTCGACGAGGGCCATCTGAAGGTGGCGACCGCCGACGGGTCCGTCGAGCTGGCCAGCCCGGAGAAGTTTGTCGGCTACACCGGTGAGCTCGGCTCCCCCAGCTGGTCGGTGCTGCTGGTCAACCACGGCCTGCATATCGAAATCCTGGTCGACCCGCAGTCGCCGATCGGCAAGACCGACAAGGCGGGCATCAAAGACGTCGTGCTGGAGTCGGCGATCACCACGATCATGGACTTCGAGGACTCGGTGGCCGCCGTCGACGCCGACGACAAGGTGTTGGGCTACCGCAACTGGCTTGGTCTGAACAAGGGCGACCTGTCCGAGGACGTCAAGAAGGACGGCAAGACCTTCACCCGGGTGCTCAATCAGGACCGCACCTACCAGACGCCCGACGGTGGCGAGCTGACGTTGCCCGGACGCAGCCTGCTGTTCGTCCGCAACGTCGGCCACCTGATGACGAACGACGCGATCGTCTGGAGTGAAGGGGACGAGGAAAAAGAGGTCTTCGAGGGCATCCAGGACGCGCTGTTCACCGGGCTGACCGCGATCCATGGCCTCAAGACCGGTGACGGCAACGGGCCGCTGACCAACAGCCGCACCGGCTCGGTCTACATCGTCAAGCCCAAGATGCACGGACCCGACGAAGTCGCGTTCACCTGCGAGCTGTTCAGCCGAGTCGAGGACGTCCTCGGCCTGCCGCAGGGCACGCTGAAGGTCGGCATCATGGATGAGGAACGCCGCACGACCGTCAACCTCAAGGCGTGCATCAAGGCCGCCGCCGACCGGGTGGTGTTCATCAACACCGGCTTCCTGGACCGCACCGGCGACGAGATCCACACCTCGATGGAGGCGGGCCCGATGATCCGCAAGGGTGCGATGAAGACCACCACCTGGATCAAGGCCTACGAGGACCACAACGTCGACACCGGGCTGGCGGCCGGATTCAAGGGCAAGGCGCAGATCGGTAAGGGCATGTGGGCCATGACCGAGCTGATGGCCGACATGATGGAGCAGAAGATCGGCCAGCCCAAGGCCGGCGCTACCACCGCGTGGGTCCCCTCGCCGACGGCGGCCACGCTGCACGCCATGCACTACCACTACGTCGACGTCGCCTCCGTGCAGGAAGAACTCGAAGGCAAGAAGCGCGCCACCATCGACGAGCTGCTTACGGTCCCGCTGGCCAAGGAACTGGCCTGGGCGCCTGAGGAGATTCGCGAGGAGGTCGACAACAACTGCCAGTCGATCCTGGGTTACGTGGTCCGCTGGATCGATGCGGGCGTCGGTTGCTCCAAGGTTCCGGACATCCACGACGTCGCGTTGATGGAAGACCGTGCCACGCTGCGGATTTCCAGCCAGCTGTTGGCCAACTGGCTACGGCATGGCGTCATCACCGAAGAGGATGTGCGCGCTAGCCTGGAGCGGATGGCTCCGCTGGTGGACGAGCAGAACGCGGGTGACTCCGGATACCTGCCGATGGCACCGAACTTCGATGACAGCATCGCGTTCCTGGCCGCGCAGGACCTGATTCTGCAGGGCGCCCGGCAGCCCAGCGGCTACACGGAGCCGATTCTGCATCGGCGCCGGCGCGAGTTCAAAGCTCGCGCCCATGAGTGACGGCTGTGCGGGGAATTTCCACCACTCGCATGATTAGCGGCTGCAGGCACCTCCGGCGCTCACGAGAGGACCGGCATGGGTAGGCACCGAGCTCCCGACGACGACGACGGACCGTCGGACGACTATCCCGAGCCGGAGCAGTTCGAAGATGACGGCGGCTACCCGGAACCTCCGGCTCCCCGCGCCGACGAACCCCGTTACCCCGGTTCGTTCTCGGCGCCGCGTTATCCAAGTCGCCCGCCGGAGGACTTTTCCGACGATTTTCACGACGGCCCAGGGTTTTTCGACTTCGACGAGCCGGAAGACGATCGCGGTCAGGAGTTCCCGCGTCCGGCCCACCCGCCGCGGCAGGCGCCGGCCGGCGACGTCGATCCGTCGGACGACTTTCCGGACTTCCCGCGGCGCGACCAGGACCCACCGACCCCGCCGGCCCCGCCGCCTTCGGGGCCCCCGACCGGCGGACATCGCGGCCTCCCCGGATTCAGCGGCGGCCATCGCAACGAGGGTGGACGGCGTGGCGTCAGCATCGGCGTGATCGCCGCCCTGATCTCGGTCATCGTGGTGGTGGGCGTCATTATCCTGTGGCGTTTCTTCGGCGACGCGCTGTCCAACCGTTCCCACAGCGCGCGATGTGTCGGCGAAAAAGTGCCGGTCGCTGTGATTGCCGACCCGTCGATCTCCGACCAGGTTCAACGTTTCGCCGACCGCTTCAACGGCCAATCCGCGCCGGTCGGCGACCACTGCGTCGCCATCGGGGTGAAATCCGCCGGCTCCGACGCGGTCGTCGACGGCTTCATCGGTAAGTGGCCCGGGGATCTGGGCCAGCGCCCGGCGCTGTGGATCCCGGGCAGCTCGGTATCCGCCGCGCGACTCACCGCCTCGGCGGGCAAGGAAACGGTCTCCGACAGCCGGTCATTGGTGACTTCACCCGTGGTGCTCGCGGTACGACCGGAGCTCCAAAAGGCATTGGGCGACCAGAAATGGGCAAATCTTCCCGACCTGCAGACCAAACCCGATGCGCTGGCGGGCCTGAACCTGCCGGCGTGGGGGTCGCTGCGGCTGGCCCTGCCGATCGGCGGCAACAGCGACGCCGCATACCTCGCCGGTGAAGCCGTCGCGGCCGCCTCGGTGCCACCCGGTGCCCCGCCCACCGACGGCAGCGGAGCGGTACGCACGCTGATCGGCGGGCAGCCGAAGCTCGCGGACAACTCACTGGGTGAGGCGATGAACGCGCTGCTCAAGCCCGGTGACGCGGCGACCGCTCCAGTGCATGCCGTGGTCACCACCGAACAGCAGGTCTTCGCCCGCGGACAGACGCAGCCCGATGCCGGCGGCACGTTGAGCGCGTGGCTGCCGCCGGGTGCCGCCGCGGTCGCCGACTACCCCACCGTGCTGCTCAGCGGGTCCTGGCTGTCGCAGGAGCAGGTGACGGCGGCCAGCGAATTCGCCCGCTTCATGCATAAACCCGATCAGCTGGCCGAGCTGGCCAAAGCCGGTTTCCGCGCCGAAGGCACCAAGACACCGAAGAGCGATGTGGCCAGCTTCCCCGCGCTGCCGTCGACCCTGTCCGTCGGTGACGACGGGACGCGTGCCGCGCTGGCCAACGCCGTGTCTGCGCCGGCAAGCGCGCCCGCGGCGATCATCATGCTCGAGCAATCGATGACAACCGAAGAGGGCGGCAAGAGCCGGCTGGGCAACGTGGTGAGCGCGCTCGACGACCGGATCAAGTCACTGGCGCCCGACGCCGTGATCGGGCTGTGGACTTTCGACGGCAAGGAAGGCCGCTCCGAAGTGTCGGCGGGCCCGCTGAGCGATCAGGTCGACGGCAAGCCGCGGTCCGAGGCGCTGACGACCGCGCTGGACCGACAGCACGCGTCGTCAGGAGGAGCCGTGTCGTTCACCACGCTGCGGCTGATCTATAAGAGTGCGCAAGCCAATTTCCGTGCCGGACAGACGAATTCGGTGCTGGTGATCACCGCCGGCCCGCACACCGACCAGAGCCTGGGCGGCCAGGGCCTCCAGGATTTCATCAAGCAGAGTGCCGACCCGGCCAAGCCGGTCGCCGTCAACGTCATCGACTTCGGGTCCGACTCCGATCGGGAGACCTGGGAGGCCGTCGCCAAGCTCTCCGGCGGTAGCTACCAGAACCTGTCGACGTCGGCATCGCCCGACTTGGTCACCGCGGTGACCAACTTCCTGAGCTGACCAGTGTCGGCGGCGGCTCGCCTGGTCGCTGACGTCTTAGCGTTCCGGGGAACGCATTCGCGGCCGATGGGTTAGGCCGCCGACTTACTGCCTTTGGCTCCCAAAGTGTAGGGAAATCCCTTATTGATTCTGGCGACTCCGACGCACACGATTACTTCAGCATTCACTCAGGTTTCTATTACTCACTCCACAGTCGCCTTAGAGGAAGACCGAGACCATGGCACACACCGCGCTTCGCCCTTACGCCGCAGTTGGCACCGCAATCGTGGGCGCCGCCCTGATTGCCGTCACCCCCGTCGTTGCACCAGCGTTATTCCGCATGCACGTGCAGTCGCCCGAGGTCCAACTGGCTTCGACCGCCGATGCTTTCGCCGACTTGGCAAATGCCCTGGATCCGACGGCATCCACCGACGGCCTGATCGGCGTGGCCAACAACCTCGACTCATTCCTCGAACTTTTCGGCAACCCGACCGTCAACGTCGCCAACACCTTGGCCACTGACTTCATCGGATATCTCGAGCTCGGGTCGTCGGTAAACTCCATTCCTGACTTGCTCACCACGCTAACCACTGACGTGACGTCGGGCTTTGACACCCTGGACGCTGACATAACCGCAGCCATCAGCCTGTTGGACGCTGACTTCACCGCGGCCCTGGGCGACGTGACATCCGCCCTGGGCCCTTTGACGACAATCGCCACTGAACTGGGCGCGGGTGGGGTTCTGGCCACGGACCTGTCCGAGATTCTGACCGCCCTCGGTCCGACTGGCGAGCTCGGCACTATTGCCACCGACATCACGGGCGTCAGCACCACCCTCAACGATCTTTTCGGCAACGGTAGCGAGATCGTCACCCTCTTGGCGTACCTCACTTACCTGCCTGGAATCGAGGCCGCCCTTTAAGGCTCGGCTCGCCGAGCATGCCGCGCAGGCGCGGCCGGCGATCTGGCCGAGGCGCCTTACCGTCGGACTGCACGGGAGCTGTCGACGTCGGCGTCCGGGTGGCTCCTACGGTGCAGCGCGCCTGTTCCGACCCCGCCATTGTTTCCGATACATCGGACTTGCATGACTTCAGTTGTGCGATCATCCGCCTCACGAGCAGCATCTAGCCTGGTAGCGGGTTGCATTTAGCCGATGTCGGCTCGGCTCGAGTTCGCGGTTTCTGTCATCCGAACAACCGCATGCGCCGTTCTGTGCTGTGAAATAGATGTGATATAGATAGGAATTGAACGATTTACCTGAGGTAAAACTCAATTTCTGCTGAGGCGTTTTACTTGCGTCTAACGCTTTCCGGAATTAATGTCCGGGTCAGCGCTGTGTCGTGAGTCACAGCTCACCACTCGTTTGAAGGAGTCTGGGGCCATGCAGCAGGTACTTCGCCCGTACGCCACCGCCGGCATCGCCCTCGTCGGCGCCAGCATCATCGCCGTCACTCCGGTGGCCGCGCCGCTTCCCCAGGTTCAGGCACGGTCGGTTCAACTGGTCGACGCCTGGTCGGATCTGCTGACCGATACGACGGCGAACCTCACGAACATCGCCAACAACGCTGACCCGACGGCCATCGCGGGCGTGTTTCAGGCCCTGCTGAGCAACCCGATCGGCGTCATCCAAGCACTGACCAGCCTCGACCCAACGGTCACGACGGACCTTGGCTCGCTTCCCGCCACCATCGACGTCCAATTTCCGCCCGGGCTGGAACTGATCATCGCCCAACTGGGGGCCGAAGGCGCCACCCTGAACGCGATCAACGATGTCGTCGCGCAGCTGGCCACAAACCCGGCGGGAGCGTTCAACACACTTCTGGAAGCGCCGGCCACCATTGGGAACGCGTTCCTCAACGGCGAAGACAACATCAGTCTGCTCAACGGCATCGTCAACATCGCCGGCTTCAACGGAATCCTCGCGCCGCTACAGGACGTCAGCATCAACCTGAACCTGGTCAGCCTGCTGGACGCCCTAGGCCTGGGGAACCTCGACCTGAGCAACATCGACCTCACCAGCCTTTTGAGCCAGCTCGGACTGGGCGATCTCAACCTCGGCGGCCTCCTCGACGCGCTCGGAATCAGTGACGATGGCCTGGGCACCCTGCTCGGCAACCCGACGCTCAGCTCCCTGCTCGGCGACCTGGGCCTCGGCGGCCTCGGGCTGGGCTCCTTCAGCATCACCGACATTCTGAGCGGTCTGGGCCTCGACGGTACGACGCCCCTGAACGAATTAGGCCTGAGCACCGTGCTGGACGCGTTCGGCCTCGACTCCCCGATCAACCTGAGTCTGAGTGGCCTGCTCGGCGAACTCGGTTTTGGAAGTCTTGTCAACGAAGGCTTGGGCAACCTGCTGTCGACGCTGCCGAGCGGCCTGCTCAACGGCGCGCTCTCCAGCCTCAACGGCGTACTCGGCACGGCGCTGAATCCGCTCTTGAGCCTCCCGGTGCTCGGGCCCCTGCTCTCGTCGGCCCTCACAGCTGCGGGGCTCAACCTGAACAGTCTCCTGGACGCGGCCAACCTCGAAGCCGCGCTGAACGGCATCACCGTCGGGGACCTGCTGGGCGGCCAGGGCATCGACACCACGGTGAGTGGATTGCTGGGCGATCTGGGAATCGGGATCCCGGACAACTTGACCGTCGGCGGCATCCTGTCTGACCTCGGGTTCGCTACCGCGACACCTGACCTGACCCTGTCCGGACTTCTCAGCGGCCTCGGAATTGGCGACACAGGCATCACCGATCTCCTCAACACGGTGAACCTGGGCGACCTGATCGGTGACCTCGGGCTGTCCAACCTGCCGCTGGATCTGACGAACCTCGGCGATCTCACCGACCTGACCCTGGGTGGTTTGCTCGGCGATCTGGGCCTGGGCGACGTCGCCAGTATCGACATAGACGGGTTCGGCGGACTGGCTACGCTGCTTACCGACGTGATCCCGCAGCAAATCCTGACCTCGCTGGGCTTGTAGCGCTCAGGCGTACGACTCCACCGGCGGGCAGGAGCAGACCAGGTTGCGGTCGCCGTAGGCGCCGTCGATACGGCGCACCGGCGGCCACACCTTGGGCCGGAAGTCCTTGCCCAGCGGGTACGCGGCCACCTCGCGGGTGTACGGGTGCTCCCACTTGTCCACCAGCAGGCACTCGGCGGTGTGGGGCGCGCCGCGAAGCGGGTTGTCCTCCACCGTCCACTCCCCTGAGCCGACGCGGTCGATCTCGCCGCGGATCGCGATCATCGCGTCGCAGAACGCGTCGACCTCCTCGAGGCTTTCACTCTCGGTCGGCTCGACCATCAACGTGCCCGCGACCGGGAAACTCATGGTGGGCGCGTGGAAACCGTAGTCGGCCAACCGCTTTGCGACGTCATCGACGGTCACTCCGGTCGACTTGGTGATCGGCCGCAGATCCAGAATGCATTCGTGGGCGACCATGCCGTTCTCCCCGGTGTACAGCACCGGGTAGTACTCGTCGAGGCGGCGGGCGATGTAGTTGGCCGACGCGATCGCGGTCAGCGACGCCGCGCGTAATCCGGGGGCGCCCATCATCCGGATGTAGGCCCAGCTGATCGGCAAGATGGACGCCGACCCGTACGGCGCCGCCGAAACCGTTGGACCAGAGGGTAATTCGGGGGCATACGGATGGCCGGGCAGGAACGGGGCCAGGTGCGAACGCGTCGCGACCGGGCCGACACCGGGCCCGCCACCGCCGTGCGGGATGCAGAACGTCTTGTGCAGGTTCAGGTGACTGACGTCGCCGCCGAACTTGCCCGGGCGGGCCAGCCCGACCAGCGCATTGAGGTTGGCGCCGTCGATGTAGACCTGGCCGCCGGCGTCGTGCACGGCTGCGCAGACCTCCGCGACCTCTTGCTCGTAGACGCCGTGCGTCGACGGGTAGGTGATCATCAGCGCCGACAGCCGCTCGGCGTGCTCGCTTATCTTGGCGCGCAGGTCGTCGAGGTCGACGTCGCCGTTGGAACGGCAGGCCACCACAACGACTTTCATGCCGGCCAGCGCGGCCGACGCGGCGTTGGTGCCGTGCGCGCTGGATGGGATCAGGCAGATGTTGCGGCCCGGCTCGCCGCGGCTGGCGTGGTAGGCGTGGATCGCCAGCAGCCCGGCGTACTCGCCCTGCGATCCGGCGTTGGGCTGCAGGGAAATCGCGTCATATCCGGTCAGCTGGATCAGCCAGGTTTCCAGGTCGGCGATCAGCCGCCGCAGACCCTTGCTGTCGGATGCCGGTGCGAACGGGTGCTGACGAGCGAACTCCGGCCAGGTGATCGATTCCATCTCGGCGGCCGCGTTGAGCTTCATCGTGCATGAGCCGAGCGGAATCATCGTGCGGTCCAACGCAAGATCCTTGTCCGCCAACGAACGCAGGTATCGCATCATCGACGTCTCGGTGCGGTACTTGACGAACGCCGGGTGGGTGAGGAACTGCGATGTGCGCGTGGCGATGTCGTCGGGCGAGGCCTCGGCGGCCTCGACACCGAATGCGTCCAGCACCGCCGCCACATGGGCGTCGGTGGTCACCTCGTCGCAGGTCACCGACACGTGGTCGCCGTCGACGCGCCAAACGTTGATGCCGGCGGCCTTGGCCGCGGCGACCACTTCGTCAGCGCGACCCGGCACCTGGGCCAGCACGGTGTCAAAGTACTTGTCGTGCACCAGCATATCGCCGAGTGCGGCGGCGATGGCGGCGGCGTGGCCATGCACCCGCCGGGCGATGCCGGTGAGTCCGTCGGCGCCGTGATAGCTCGCATACATCGCGGCCATCACCGACAGCAGCACCTGAGCGGTGCAGATGTTGCTGGTCGCCTTGTCGCGGCGGATGTGTTGCTCACGGGTCTGCAGCGCCAGCCGGTAGGCCGGTGACCCGTCGGCGTCTACGGAAACGCCGACGAGCCGCCCGGGCAACTGACGGGCGTGCTTCTCATGCACGACCAAGTATCCGGCGTGCGGCCCGCCGAATCCCATTGGCACACCGAAACGTTGGGTGTTGCCGAAGGCCACGTCGGCGCCGATCTCTCCCGGCGGGGTGACCAGTGTCAGCGCCAGCAGGTCGGCGCCGATAGCGACCAGTGCACCGCGTTCGTGTGCCGCGGAGATCAGCGTCGACCAGTCGGTGACCCGGCCGCTGGCGCCGGGCAGTTGTGCGATCACGCCGAAGAACTCGCCCTCCGGCAGGCCCTCGCGCAGATCGGCGGTGACGATCTCGATGCCCAGCGGCTCGGCGCGGGTCGCGAGAATCGCGGCGGTCTGGGCGAACACGTCGACATCGACGGCCAACTTGCTGGCTTTGGTCCGCACAGCGCGGTGCATCAGCGTCATCGCCTCGGCGGCCGCGGTGCCCTCGTCGAGCATCGACGCGTTGGCCACCTCCAGCCCGGTCAGGTCGGCGACCATGGTCTGGAAGTTCAGCAGCGCTTCGAGCCGGCCTTGGCTGATCTCCGGCTGGTAGGGCGTGTAGGCGGTGTACCAGGCCGGGTTCTCCAGGATGTTGCGCAGCAACACCGGCGGTGTGTGGGTGTCGTAGTACCCCTGACCGATCATCGACACCGCGACGGTGTTCTCGTCGGCCAGTTTCCGCAGCTCGGCCAGCGCTTCGGCCTCACTGGCCGCCGGTGGAAGCTGATCCAGACCGGGCGCCGCGCCGGAATCGGTCAGGGCGTCGAGGATTCCCGCGGGTAGAGCGCGCCGCGCGAGCTCGTCGAGCGAGTCGATCCCGATGACCTCGAGCATTGTCGCGACGGCGGCGCTGTCCGGGCCGATGTGCCGATCGGCGAACAGCGGGTTGGTGTGGTCTGACATGAGCGTCGAACTCCTGACGAGAAGAGGAACCAGGTCCTCCCCCTCTGTCGTCTACCCGAACCGGGCGCCTGAGAGATTCGACGTATGTCTTTCCCCATGGGCGGGTGACCGATCATCACCGCTTTCCAGAGGCATCGGGGTCTGGCGCGGTCCGGGTGCCTGAGAGGTTGACGGAGAGGTGTTGCTCCTTCGGCGTCCGTGGCTGGCGGCCACGGAACTCTCCCGCGCAAGAACGATGCGTGGTCGAGTTTACCTACTTGATGCCACCGACATGGTCGGCGGCACCGATAACAAGAATGCGGATCAGCCGATCTTGCGGTCGCGATGTTTGCGACGAGAGGCCAACTCGTCCTCGGGAGCGGCGATCGACTCGCCGCCGTCGGCGCGCTCGCCGGGGAAATCTGCGATGGCGCCGGTCAATTCGCGCATCGCGCCGGAGACGGCGATGCCGAAGACGCCCTGTCCGCCCTGCAGCAGGTCGACGACTTCCTCGGCGGAGGTGCACTCGTACACCGTGGTGCCGTCGGAGAACAGGGTGATGTTGGCCAGGTCTTGCACACCGCGCTGGCGCAGGTGGTCAACCGCGACGCGAATGTTGTGCAGCGAGATGCCGGTGTCCAGCAGTCGCTTGACGATCTTGAGTACCAGGATGTCTTTGAACGAATACAGGCGCTGGCTACCGGAGCCGGCGGCGCTGCGAATCGACGGCACGACCAGCGAGGTGCGGGCCCAGTAGTCCAACTGACGGTAGGTGATGCCGGCAATTTGGCAGGCACTCGGGCCGCGGTAGCCGACCAGCTCGTCGGGCACGGAGTCGTCAGGAAACAGGCCGCCTTGCACGGGCTCGCTCGACACGCGGATCGCCGGCTCGGGATTGGCTTCTGGACTGCCCTCGAGGGTGGTCAGAGACTCGAGATCCAGTTGATCCTCACGTGGTTGGTCACCCACGGTGCATCCTCTCGCCGATCGCGCGCTCGTGACGGGCTGCCGTTTTCGCGTTTGCTCAATCGAGTGCTTGTGAGCATACGCTTTTCGACACGCTGTCGTGTTCGTAGAACTAATCAATCGAAGGAAAGTATGGCGGTCAGGACGGTGTCTCCACGCTATCCGATGGGCGTGTCGAGGTCGAACTCGCAGATGAGACGCATCCGTGATATTGCCTATTCAGATCGAGATCGGCCCGATTGCGGCGCGCCGCAGGATGTGCGGCCAAACGTCGATGGCGCCTGCTAACGGGGTTAAGTGGCTTTGAAATCGTCGGGCGAAACGCTGTCCAGAAATTCTTTGAATTTCTCGACCTCGTCCTCGCGGACGGCGCCGGACGTCTCGTCGTCGTTCTCGTCGGGAATCAGCAGACCGGCCTCGGCAAGCACCGCTTCTTCGACGTAAATCGGCACACCCACCCGCAACGCGATGGCCACCGAATCCGACGGCCGCGCCGAGACCGTGATGTTGCGATCGAAGACCAGGTCGGCGTAGAAGGTGCCTTCTTGCAGATCGACGATTCGCACCTCTTTGAGCGAATGGCCAAGTGCGGTAATGAGATCGCGAATCAGGTCGTGGGTCAGCGGACGGGGCGGCTCGACACCCTGTTGTTCGAGGGCGATGGCGGCGGCTTCAGACTGGCCGATCCAGATGGGCAGGTAACGGTCACCGCTGGCCTCGCGCAGCAACAGCACCGGCTGGTTCTGCGGCTGCTCGACGCGAATGCCGACGACGCGAACTTCACCCATCTGTGTATGCCCTCCGCACGTGCCGCACTTCCGTGTCAGTCCTGCGCGGGCGTCGCGGTGCAAACACCAAGCCGCCGTACGCAAGCTGTGGTTCCAAAGTCTAGTCCTTCAGCGGTGGAGAACGTCGCGCACCGCGGACTTGATCAACGAGGTATGAAGCGTGATTGCAAGGGCGGCGACCTCGCGAGCCAGGTCGTCGGCACGGTCGCGGGCACCGGCTTTTCCGGTGTTGACGAGAGGTCCGGCGATCTGCGCGATCAGGTCGGATTGCCGGTCGGCGGCCGAGCGGAATGCCCTCAGGTGGCGCGGTTCGACGCCGTAGTCGGCGAGCGCGCGGGCGCACTGCAGGATGACCACCGCATGTTCGTCGAAAAACCCGCCCGGACCGGTGGTGATCACCCCGGCTTTGAGCAGCGCCGTCAGCAGATCCTCGTCGACGCCTGAGCGATCGAGCAGGTCTTCGCGGCTGAGCCGGACGCGGGTGGGCGCGACCGTCACATCCGCGTCGGCCGGCGCGTCGTCGCCGACAGTCACCAATCGCGGTACGCCGTAAGGCGATCCGGCCAGCGGTAGCTCGCCGTCAGGCTGAGCGTCCAACTGTGCCTTGATCACCTTGAGCGGCAGGTACTGATCTCGCTGAGCCGTCAAGATAAAGCGAAGACGAGCGCAGTCGTACGCCGTGAACCGGCGGTAGCCCGACGCCGCGCGTTGCGGGGTTACGAGACCCTCGGCCTCCAAGAAGCGAATCTTGGAGATCGTCACATCAGGGAAGTCTGGCCGTAGCAGGTCGAGGACCGCTCCGATCGACATCCCGCTCAGTGCGGGGGTCTCGGGCGCGGTCACTAGCCTCCGGACCCTCCGTCTTCACCGGCCTTGGGTCCAGTCAGAAAGACCAAGCGGAATTTCCCGATCTGAACCTCGTCGCCATTGGCCAGCACGGCCGAGTCGACCGGCTCGCGGTTGACGTATGTGCCGTTGAGGCTGCCGACGTCTACGACGTGGAACTCATCGGATTCCAAACGGAATTCAGCGTGCCGCCGGCTGACGGTCACGTCGTCGAGGAAGATGTCGCTGTCGGGGTGGCGGCCGGCCGAGGTGGTCGGTTGATCGAGCAGGAAACGGGACCCGGCGTTCGGTCCCCGTTTAACGACCAGCAGCGCCGAACCGGCCGGCAGTCCCTCGACACCGGACACCGTGGTCTCGGAGCCGGTCTGCGCGGGGGCATCCAGTTCATTGAGGAAGTCGGCGCGGAATACCGAAGTCGTTTCCACGGTGACTTCATCAGAAGTCACGTCGTTGTCCTTGTCCGTCACCCGCTGCTCCTCACTGGCCGCTGCTGCGTTGTCTGGTTGGGTCCGGCCGGCCGGCTTCCCATCCGCAGTGACCGTCGACGTGACGACCGTACCGCGCACAGGAGCCCAATGTGCCGTCCCCCGCCGGATCGGCGGCTACATCTGCTAGCCGCCCATTGTCCGCCCCGGTCGGGCCGGCATTGTCGCCGGGATGTCTGCACGGCGCGCCTTGTCGCCGCGCTGTCCCAATGGCACGGCTCCTCACCGCGCCGCTGCACGGCGCGCATTGTCGCCGCGCGGGGAACGATAACAAGGGTCACTCCGACAGCGAGCCGCGGTATGTCTCGGCGTCCAGGAGATCGGCGAGACCCTTGTCGACCGCGGCGCCGTCGACCTGAAGGTCGATCAGCCAGCCGCCGCCGTACGGCTCGGAGTTGACCAACTGGGGGCTGGCGTCCAGATCCTGGTTGACGGCAACGACTTTCGCCGAAACAGGTGCGTACAAGTCCGACACGGACTTGGTCGACTCCACTTCGCCGAAAGCCTCACCCGCGGTCAACTCGTCACCGACCTCGGGCAGCCGGACGAACACCACGTCGCCCAGGGCCGACTGGGCGAAGTCCGTGATGCCCACCCGGACAGTGTCGTCACCGGTTCGCCGAACCCACTCGTGGTCGGTGGTGTAGTGCAAATCTGGTGGGATTTCGCTCACGGTGTTCCTGTTCTGGTCGGTGACTACTTGACTGGCTGAGCGTATTGGCGCGGTTTTGGTTGCCGCAAGGTGGTGATGTCTACCTTGTCCGCCTGCTGCACCGACAAGGTGCCGCCGACCCGTTTGACGCTGTCCACTGCGCCGCCGGGGATGTTCATCGCCGCGGCGAGCGTCGGTGGATCACCAATGGCGACAACCGAATACGGCGGCGTCAGGGTCTTGCCGTCCACGGTCAGCGCGCCCGGCGCGCCGACGATCCAGGTGTCGACGCCGGTGCGGACCGCCTCGCGTCGATCGCTGATCTGGATCGCCTCGGCCCCGGCGGCCCGCAGTTCGTCGAGCACGTCGAGCATCGCCTGCGGGGCCACTCCAGGTCCAGGGTCGTCGATCTTGGCGGTGACGCCCGGGCCGGTGGCTCCGACGGTGCCGATCAGGATCGACAGCGCCGCCAATCGGGCCTGGGCGTTCTGGATGGCGGTCTGGTCGCTGGTGCCCGAGGCCTGCAGTGCGTTCAATGAGCGCTGCAGCTCAGCGACTTCGGTGCTCAGCGTGGCTTCGCGCTGACGCAGCGAGTCCAGTAACACCAGCAGATCTGCGGGGCGTGCCGTGTCGAGCGAGTCCCCGGTCGTGGTCTGGTGAACCTGGGTCGCGATCGCAAGGCCGAGCAGCAGGCACAACATGATCGCCAGCGTCCCGAATACGGTGCGACCACGGCGCAGGAATCCGCGGGGCTGCAGTTCGCCGATCGCGGGTTTGGGCTGGTGCGGCGGCAACTCGTGTCGCCCATGCTCGTCAGGCTGGTCGGCGGCCTTCGGTGTGGCCGGCTCGTCGGCGCCGGGATCGTCGTCGCTCATGTTGGCCTCATACCCGTTATGCCCCGAACAGCCTGCGTCGCAACGCGGCGGCGTTGCCGAAGATGCGGATACCCAAGACGACGATGATCGCGGTGGATAGCTGTGTGCCGACGCCTAATTGGTCGCCGACGTAGACGATCAGCGCCGCAACCAGCACGTTGAACACGAACGACACCACGAAGACCTTGGGGTCGAAAATCCGCTCGAGGTAAGCGCGTAACCCGCCGAAGACCGCGTCGAGCGCAGCGACCACCGCGATCGGCAGATACGGCTGGACGACCTCCGGCACGTTGGGATGGAAAACCAGGCCCAGCACGATACCGACGGCCAGCGCTGCGATCCCGATCATCGGCGCTCTGCTCCTACTTCGTGGACTTCTCGCACTACGACGAACCAATCTGTTTGGCGAACTTGACATCTCGCGCCGCCCCGGCGGGCAGGGTGAGGTTGTCTTTGGCGCTGACGTCGACACCGACACCATACGAGGTTTCCAGGAGGCGCAGCCGGCGCAAGCCGGGGCTGTTGTCGAACACGTCCTGCATGGCGTGCGGCGGCCCGACGGCGACGACCGTGTATGGGCTGCTGGTCGGGTTGTTGTCGACCAGGATCGCGCCTCCCGCCTGGCGGATGGTGACGTTTGGGCCGATCCGGACCCCGTCGACCGAGATCGCCTCGGCGCCGCTGGCCCACAGCGAGTTGACCACCAGCTGCAGGTCGCGGTCGAGGATGATCTGCTGGCTGCCGGCGACCCGCTGCTTGGACACGTCGGAGAGGTTCGGCACGACGCCGGGTTCGGTGACGGTGACGCTCAGACCCGGGCCGGTGACCGGGGTGCTCGCAGCCGCCAGGCTGAGCCGGTCGAGGCTGGCCAGCAGACCCCGTCCCGCGACGTCCTCGGCAAGTGCCCGTCGCTGAACGTCATCACGTTGGGCCGCAAGCGAATTGCGCTCCTTGGTGAGACGTCCGGTCGTCGCCTCCTCCGAGCGCACGCCGGTCGCCAGCACCCGCTGGGCAGCGCTCACTCCAGGGGCGACCAGCCGAGCCTGGGCGACCGCGGCAGCGAACACCGTCGCCACCAACAACGCGGCGAGCGCCTGCCAGAACCAGCCCTGCACGCGTGCGCGACCGGTCGGTTTCTCGCTGGGATCGCGCCGCGCGGCCGCGGCCGCATAACCGGGATCCAGGTGCTCGGAGAGCAGGGCGCGCAGCAGTGAGGGCACCGGGATCCGTTGCACCCGCCCGGCCTCGTGCGCATTGAGGCCGGAGTAGGGCTCGTAGCCGCCCAGCGCCGCGTCAGGCACTGCGGACCTTCACCGGTGGCATTCGGCGTAGCACGACGACCACCTGCCAGGCATAGACGATGAACGACCACAGGTACATGTAGGTACCCCAGACCAAAAATGCCCAGCCGCAAGCCAATACGACGCGACTCCACAGCCCCTCGAACTGACCCAGCAAGATCAGCGGGAAGGCCGACATCAATGCGAATGTCGCAGCCTTTCCGACGTAGATCACCGGCAACGCGGTGATGCCACGGGTGCGCAGCAGCGGCAACTCGGCGGCCAGCAGCACGTCGCGCAGCAGCAGGATGGCGATGATCCACCACGGCAGGATGTGGGCCAGGCCGAACACGATCGGTGTCGTCACCATGTACAACCGGTCGACGAAGGGATCCAGGTAGGCGCCCAGCTTCGAGGATTGGTTCATCAGTCGGGCGATCTTGCCGTCCGCCCAGTCGGATGCGCCGCTGAACATCAGGATGGCCACCGCGAGGCCGTTGGCGTGGGCGAACAGCAGCAGGTAGACGAACACCGGGATCAGGACGAGACGGAGGCCGCTGAGCACATTGGGCACCGTCAGCCACCGGTCGTGTGCGGGCGGCCGGTTCATGTGCGGGGAGCTTACGCCCGACGACGATGCGGGCCATGCAATGGCCCGAGGAGGAGCCGGGCCATCAACCACGCCCGACGACGATGCGGGCCCTGCAATGGCCCGAGGAGAAGTCGGGCCGGCATCATCTGAAGATGCCGGGCAGGCTCAGCGCGGAAAGCGAGTCGTCCGACAGCGGATTGTCGTGCACCATGTAAGTCCACGTCGAGGTCGGACGGGCCAACTTCGACAGATCGACGCCCGGCTCGTCTTCGATGGACGTCGAGGTCTCGAAGGTCTGCTGGGCGGCTTCGATCGCGTCGGCGGCCAGCGACGCAAACGCGTCGACCGCCATCCGGTGGAACTCGTCGAGCGGGTTCTGCCGTCCCAGCGCACGCAGGTGGATGCTCTCCCGGATGTCGGCCAGGTAGGCCAGGTGATCGGCCCAGCCGCGGTCGAGGTGGTAGAGCATGATCAGCCGGCAGATCTTCTCCAGCTGCTCCTCGGAAAGCTGTTCGGTGAGTTCCTCATAACGCTCGGGAGCCAGCTCCGCCAGCTCTTCGCTGGCGGAGCTGGTGCTGAGCAGCGTGTTGCGCCGCTCGACGATGATCGCGCGCTGTTGAGCGGTCAGCTGGTTGTACCGCCAGGTGTTGGCGTGCACGTCGAGCAGCCGGCCCTCGGCGACGCGCTGGGCGTGATCGAGCAGTCCGGCCGCCTTGTTGCTGACGATGCGACCGTCCTCGTCAGTCTGCATAGGCAGCTTGTTGGGCTCGAGGTTGGCCGCTGCGACGTCGTCTTCCCAGCTGGAGAAGAACACCGACGAACCGGGGTCACCCTGCCGGCCGGCGCGGCCGCGTAGCTGGTTGTCCAACCGCTCGGTGTGATGGCGGCCGGTGCCGACCACGTGCAGGCCGCCGAGCTCGACCACGTTTTTCTTCTCGGGGTCGTCGTCGCCCACATCGGATCCGCCCAGCCGGATGTCGGTGCCGCGGCCGGCCATCTGCGTGGACACGGTCACGGCGCCGAGCTTGCCGGCCTCGGCGATCACCGAGGCTTCCTCGGCATCGTTCTTGGCGTTGAGCACCACCGCGGGCACTCCGCGACGCCGCAATCGCTCGTGCAGCTCTTCGGATTCGGCGACGTCGTGCGTGCCGACCAGGACGGGCTGCCCGGTCTCATGAATCTCGATGATGTGCGCGATGATCGCGTCGATCTTCGCGGCGGCGGTGATGTAAACCCGGTCGGTTTCGTCTTCGCGGATGTTGGGCGTGTTCGGGTCGATCGGCGACACCCCGAGCTTGTAGAACTGGCGCAGCTGTTCGCCTGCGGCCAAAGCGGTTCCGGTCATGCCGCACACCGTGGGATAGCGGTTGATCAGCGCCTGGACGGTGATGGTGTCGAGCACCTCGCCGGTTTCGGTGGTCTCGATGCCTTCCTTGGCCTCGACCGCCGCCTGCAGACCGTCGGGCCAGCGCTGCAGCTGAGCGATGCGGCCGCGGGACGAGTTGATCAGGTGCACGGCGCTGTCGCGCACGATGTAGTGCACGTCGCGGTGCAACAGGACGTGCGCGTGCAGCGCGACGTTGACTTCGGTGAGCGTCGTGCCGACGTGCTCTTCGGAGTAGAGATCGATTCCGCCAAGCTGCTTTTCGAGTTTGTGCGCCCCGGCGTCGGTCAGGTGGACGTTGCGATTGTCGGAGTCGGTGTCGTAATCCTCGCCGGCGTGCAGCTGACCGACCAGCCGGATGATCTCGAGCCGCGGCTGTTCGCGGTGGCTGGTACCGGCCAGCACCAGCGGCACCAGCGCCTCATCGACGAGCACCGAGTCGGCCTCGTCGATCAAGGCCACGTCCGGGTTGGGTGACACCAGATCGTCGACGTCGGTGACCAGTTGGTCGCGCAGCACGTCGAAGCCGATCTCATTGACCGACGCGTAGGTGACGTCGCACTGGTAGGCGGCGCGTCGCTCCTCGGCGGTCGATTCCCCGGTCACCCAGCCGACCGTGACGCCCAGCGCCTCGAGGAGCGGGCCCATCCACTCGGCGTCGCGTCGGGCCAGATAGTCGTTGATGGTGACGACGTGGACGTGCCGGCCGCCCAGCGCGTAACCGGCGGCTGCGATCGCCCCGGCCAGCGTCTTGCCCTCGCCGGTCGCCATCTCGACCACATCGCCGGCCAGCATGCGCAGCGCGCCCAGCAGCTGCACGTCGAACGGCCGCAACCCGGTGGCCCGGTCGCCGGCTTCGCGTGCAATGGCGAGGAACTGCGGGATGTCGTCGGACTCGGCCAGGTCGTCGAGGTTGAGCAGACCGGCAGCTTTACGCAGCTGCTCGTCGTCGAGCGCGGCTGCTTTCTCGTCATAGTCGGCCGAGCTGGTGACCTGGGCCAGTGAGCGGCCCTGGTCCTTTTCGGTGCTGGCGCCGAGTAGTCGCCAGAAGCGGCCGCTCAGGCGTCCGGACGAAGAGCTGGTGGTCTTTGGCACAGGTCAACGGTACGTCAGGTCTCTGCTAGGCCAGATTGGACCGGCGTGGATAGGCGACGTCCGGATCGGTCAGCACATTGACCACGGCCGGCAGACCACTGTCGAAGGCGCGCTGCAGCGCCGGTCGCAGCTCGGCGGGTGTCGACACCAGCTCGCCGTGTCCGCCGAGCGCACGCACCACTTCGTCGTAGCGGGTCTCAGGGCGAAGTTCGGCCACCACCGAATAGCCGTAGAGCGCCATCATCGGATGGTGCTCGAGCGCCCAGATCCCGTTGTTGCCGATCACCGAGACGACGGGAACGTTGTGTCGCGCCAACGTGTCCCATTCCATGCCGCTGAACCCGAACGCGCCGTCGCCCTGCAGCAACACCACCTGACGGTCCGGGCGGGCGAGCTTGGCGGCCAACGCGTACCCCGGTCCCGAGCCCAGACATCCGAACGGACCGCTGTCCAGCCATGCGCCCGGCACGTAGCTGTCGATCACCCGGCCCGCATAGGAGCCGAAATCGCCGGCATCGACGACGACGATCGCGTCGCGATCCAGCATGGGCGCGAGTTCGGCGTAGACCCGCATCGGGTGCAGCGGGCTGCGGTCGTCGGCCAATTCACCCCGTTCACGGTCCCGTGCGGCGGTTTCGGTCGCCCGCAGATCGGCGACCCACTCCTCATGACCGGGAGCCGTCGATTGGCCCAACGCGGTCAGAATCGTCGAGAGGTCGGCGTAGAGCCCGGCGGCGATCGGGCGTGGATGCGGTCGATCGGGCTGAACGCGGTCGGCCACGATCAACTGGGTGTCCTGAC
>DATNFI010000108.1:0-10943 GCA_035606475.1 Mycobacterium sp.
AACGGGCTCGACAAGGCTCCGGAGCCGTCATTGACTGGTCCGCGCTCGGTGGTGCCGCGGCTGGTGGTGTTGTCACGGCTGGTGCCGCACAAGCAGATTGAGGACGCGTTGGATGCGGTGGCACAGCTGCGGGCATCGATACCCGATCTGCACCTCGACGTTGTCGGCGGGGGTTGGTGGTCCGAGCGCCTGACCGATCACGCTGAGCGCCTAGGCATCCGGGACGCGGTGACGTTTCACGGGCATATCGACGATGCGACCAAACACCATGTGCTGCAACGGGCTTGGGTGCACGTGCTGCCGTCCCGCAAAGAAGGCTGGGGGCTGGCGGTCATCGAGGCGGCTCAGCACGCGGTGCCCACCATCGGCTACCGGTCCTCGGGCGGGCTGGCCGACTCGATCATCGACGGGGTGACCGGTGTGCTGGTCGACGACCACGCCGACCTGGTCAACCGGCTCGAGCAATTGCTGGCCGACCCGGTCCTGCGCGCCGAGCTCGGCGCCAAGGCGCAGGTCCGCAGCGCCGAATTCTCCTGGCGGACAAGCGCAGATGCGATGCGGTCAGTGCTGGAGTCGGTCGTCGCCGGTCGCCGCGTCACCGGCGTCGTGTAGCAACCGCCGCACCTACCCCGCCGCCGAGCAGCATCGCCAGCCACGCCAGGTGCGCGACGATAACCGCCGCCCGCCGACCCGCCGCCGCGCCCGCGCTAACCCCGCCGACGCGGTACAGCATCAGGTCTCGCCCTCGATACGCAATGGGCAGTCGCTGCAAAGTCTCTGTGGCCGTGCTCATGTCGCCAGGTGTGCCCAGCTCGACCACCAGCCAGCCCACGCCTGCGGCTCGTATCTGGCCCGGATCGGCGCCGGCGAGCAGCAGTCGCTGAACCTCCCGCGCCCGATCGCCCTCGCCCAAGACCGTCGCCCCGGAGATCGTCAGGTCGCCGGTGGCCAGTACGTCCGCACGCAGCCAGCGCGGCAACGGATCCAGCACCGGCGCCGGCCCGGACCAGGTGAACCGCCGCATGGTGTCGGCCGGCAGCACCGCGACCTCGGCGGGCTCGCGGTTGATCGTCGCCGCGACGGCGGCCCAGTCGCCGGGGTAGTGCACCGAAGCGACCTTTCCCCCTGCGCCCCACGCCAAGTCGGGCAGTGACAGCACCAGAGCGAGGCAGCACAGCAGCGCGGCCGAGACGGGTCGCAACCAGCGTCGCAACGTCAGCACCGCGCCCGCACCGGCCACCGCGTAGCCGGGCATCGCCAAGGCGACCCACTTCTGCGCGTCTCGCAGCACACCCAGGCCGGGCACGGCCTCGACTACGGCGTGCAGGACGGCCAATCCCGGGCCGGTGGCCAGCGCGGCGGGGATCAGCACCGATACCACCGCCAGTACCAGCAGCGGCCGCGCCGCGCGATACCGCGCCACCGTGACGCAACCGGCGGCCACCACCGCGAACAGTACAAAAGCGGATACCAGGGCGAAATACGTTGTGCGCGATGCTAATACCGCGTCGCCGTTCCACATTCCGCCCAAGCTGGCCAGGCTGCCCAGCGTGCCGAGGCCGGGCTCGGCCCTGGCCGCGAACGCCGCGATACCGGGTGTGTGTGCCCACATATCCGACGACGACAGACCCAGAGCCGACGCCGTCAGCCAGGGTAGCGCCCCCACCACCGCGATGCCCGATGTGATTGCGGCACAGCGGCGACGTGACATACCGACGCCCGGAACCGCGACACACGTCAACCCGACGATGGCGGCCATGATCAGTCCGGTCGGAGTCAAACCGGCCAGCGCGATCCAGAACGCCAGACCGAAAAGAACTGTCCACGAGGACTTTTCGGTAGTCCGCAACCACACCACCGTCGTCGCCACCCAGGGCAGGCAGCCGTATCCGAGCAGCAGACTCCAATGACCCTGCAGCAATCGCTCGCCGACGTAGGGATTCCAGATCGCCACCGTGATCGCCGCGAATTGGCCTCCCGCACCGGATTCCGGCACCAGCAGCGCCACCAGGCGGGCGGCGCCCCAGCCCGCCAGCCAGAGACCCAAGACCAGTAGCGCCTTCACCACGATGCCGCCGTCGACAACGCCAGAGGCCAGCGCTACCGCGAAATCCTGCGGCGTCGCGCGTGGAGCCGAAACCAGACCGAGAGCGCTATCGGTGAGATAGGACCTTGGGGTCGATACCGCGTCGCGCAGCAGCAGATAGCCGGGGCTCAGCAGCGGCGCCACCACCAGCAGCGCCAACGCCAGTGCATACCCGGGACGAGACCAGCGCACGCTCAGGGCTGGCTAGGGAAGATCGGGCGGCCCGGGCGTCGAAGGACCTCCCGAACTCGACGGGCCGTCGCGCTTCACATCCTTGGGCGGGGTGGGAATCTTCTCGGTCTCGGCTTCGGCGCCGGGTACTCGCGCGGGCGGTGGCTCGCCGCGCCCAAAGAAGCCGTGATCGTCGCTATCGGACTCCGATTCGTTCAACGCGGTCTCGGTCCGCAGGCTGAACGAGCCGAGCAGCAGCCCGCCGATCAACGCGATTACGCCCGCTGCGGTGAACGTGATCGGCAGCACCCGCGACCACAGCGCCAACCGGTCGCGTTCGTTGCGTGCCGAGTTGACCTGTGACTCGACCGTCTCTTCGGTGGAGGTGACCTTGTAGTCGGCCAGCGTCACCTCTGGCTTCAACGCGTCACGCGCGTAGTAGTGGTTGGCGCGCTCCTGCTTCTTGATGATCGTCCCCGACTCCGGGTCCACCCAGAACGTCTTCTGCGCGGCGTAGTAGCGGGTCATGGTGATCTTCTCGTCCGGATCGCCCGGCAGGCCCCACATCTGGGCGGTATTGGTGACCTTGCTGTCCGCGTCGTCGGCGTACAGCGAGGGGTATCTGACCGGCTCGGCGAGTTTGCCGTCCGCGTCGTAGCCCACGTCTTGGATGAACTTGTACGCGGTCAAGCCGTTGACATCTTCTTCGCCGGTGTAGTTGGCCTCGAACGCCTTCTGCGCAATCGGGTCGAAGTACGGGTAGGACCGCTTCTCGGTGTGGAACGGGAAGCGGTAGGACAGCCCCTCGTGCGGCAGCGCGATGTTGGTGGCCGGGCTTTCGTCCTTGAATCCGCGCGGCTTCTGCACGGCGCCACCGGGATGGGTGTCGTCGGACACCGCCGACGCGGTCTTGCGGTTGAGCGTGACCGTGTCGACCAGGGCGAGCAGCAGACCGGAGTCCTTCTGCTTGTCGCTGCGCCGAACCGAGCTACCGACCTGGAACGTGACCACGTCGGCGTTGGCGGGGGATTCGACGTCGATCTGCTGCTGGGACACCACCGGGACGTTCTTGTCCACCACGAGCTTCGGGCTGTACAGCGAGGCGGGGTCGACGACCGTCCCGTTGCCTTCGGCGATCAACGACGCATCCACGTCGAGGGGAATCTTGGTGATTCTGCTGCCGGTGTAGGTCCACAGCAACAGTGCGGCGATCAACAACGCGGCTCCGAGTCCCATGATCCCGCACGCGGCCATCCGCAACATGACTGCTCGGTTCACGTTGGCGTGACCCTCCTTTGGTCTCGTCCGGTTCCTGTACCCCTGACGACCTGGGGTTACACCCGTCTAGCGCGCTGCGGAGAAGCAAAACTCGTTCGACCCTAACAGCACTATTTAAGGTCGGGATTGACGTCCCCTTATATGGAATGCCGTGGGCAAATCGGGTGCCGGGCACACTGTCGGTATGGATGACGCGCAGGTGGGCGGCACTCGCAGGTTTCTGCCCGCCGTCGAAGGTATGCGGGCGTGCGCCGCGATCGGTGTCGTCATCACCCACGTCGCGTTCGATACCGGACATTCCAACGGCGTCGACGGTCGGTTGTTCGGCCGCTTCGATCTGGCGGTCGCGGTGTTCTTCGCGCTGTCCGGATTCCTGTTGTGGCGCAGCCACGCTGCCGCTGCGCGCGGTCTGGCGCCGCGCCCCGCCACCGGTCACTATCTGCGGTCGCGGGTGGTCCGCATCATGCCCGCCTACCTGGTTGCGGTCGTGGTGATTCTGACCCTGCTGCCGGACGGCAACCACCCGAACCTGACGGTGTGGCTGGCGAATCTGTCGCTCACCCAGGTCTACGTCCCGCTGACGCTGACGGCCGGGCTGACCCAGATGTGGAGCCTGTCGGTCGAGGTCAGTTTCTATCTCGCATTGCCGATCCTGGCGGTGTTGGCCGCCCGCCTGCCGGTGCGCGGTCGAATCCCGGCGATCGCGATCCTGGCCGCCGCAAGCCTGTTTTGGGGCTGGATCCCGTTTCACGCAGCGCCCGGCCTCAATCCGTTGACCTGGCCGCCGGCGTTCTTCTCGTGGTTCGCCGCGGGGATGCTGCTTGCCGAGTGGATCTACAGCCCGTCCGGTTGGCCGCACCGACTCGCTCGACACCGGCTGCTGATGGCGGCCGTCGTATTGGTGGCCTACCTGGTTGCGGCCTCGCCGTTGGCCGGCCCGGCTGGGCTGGTCCCGAGCAGCAACGCGGAATTCACCGTGAAGACCGCGATGGGTGCGCTGGTGGCCGCGGGTCTGGTGGCGCCGCTGGTGCTCGACCGGCCCGACGATGGCCACCGGTTCCTGGGCAGTGCGCCGATGGTGACACTGGGTCGGTGGTCCTACGGAATCTTCATCTGGCACCTCGCGGCGCTGACGATGGTGTTCCCGGTGATCGGTCAGTTCGCCTTCCACGGACACATGGCTGAGGTGCTGACGCTGACGCTGGCCTTCACCATCGCGATTTCCGCGGTGAGCTATGCGCTGGTCGAATCACCATGCCGGGAAGCGTTGCGGCGCTGGGAATCTCACCGCAAGTCAGGCACTGAAGCGATGGTCAGCCCGCGTCAAGAAGACGCAATCGCGCCATGATCTCGCTGCGGACCGCCGAGCGGCGGGCCTTGCCGGCGTCGTCGCGCAGTGGAGTGTCGACGAACTCGACGGTGGCCGGCACCTTGTAGCCGGCGATGCGGTCGTGCAGAAACTCTTGAACCGTCTGCTCATCCAGCGCCGTCCCGGCCTGGACCAGGGCGTAGGGCACCTGGCCCAGATCTTCGTGGGGAACGCCAACGACCAAGCAGGACAGCACATCCGGATGCTCGGATAGCGCGGACTCGATCTCGGCGGGATACACGTTGCGGCCGCCGACGGTGAACATGTCGACCCGGCGGTCGGAGATGTAGAGGAACCCGTCGGCGTCGAAGTAGCCGAGGTCGCCCAGCGAATCCCAGCCGTCGCGCGATTTCGCGGTCGCGCCGACATACCGGTAGGTAGGACCGCTACCCGGGCTGGGGCGCATGTAGATCTCGCCCACCTCACCCGGCGGGCATGGGTTGCCGTCGTCGTCGAGCACCTTCATCTCGCCGGCCACGACGATGCCGACCGACCCGCGGTGCGCCAGCCACTGGTCGCCGGAGATGAAGGTCAGCGCCTGTAATTCGGTGCCGCCGTAAAGTTCCCAGACCTTCTCCGGGCCGAGCAGGTCGATCCAGGCCTGCTTGATGGCCGGCGGACAGGGCGCGCCCAGATGCCAGAACCGCCGCAGCGTCGACAGGTCGAAGGCGCCGGGGTTGTCGTGGTACACCGGCAGTGCCCGCTGCATGATGGTCGGCACCGTCGTCAGGAAGGTGACGCCGTGATCGGTGATCAGTCGCAGGAACGTCTCCGGCTCGAATCGGCTCATCAGGATCAGGTGGTGGCGCATCAGGAGCGCGATGGTCGCGGTGGTGAAACCGGTGTTGTGCGACAACGGAACTGGGATGAGTGTGACGTCGCCCTCTTGGGCGCCCAGCGGATAGCCGATCGCCGCCGGAATCCGGCTGTCACCACCGGATTCGATGAGTTTCGGGCGACCGGTGCTGCCGCCCGAGCCCATCGCCTTCCATACCGGCGACACCGCTTCGGGCAGCGCCTCGTCGGACAACGACGGATCGGGCTCGAAACCGGCTGGCACGCTGGCTATTTCAGGGTGCTCGCGGCCGACCAGCAGTTTGGGGGGTCGCAGCTCGAGTAGGCCGGCGAGCTCGGCGTCGGGCAGCCGTGCCGACAGCGGCTGCGGCACCGCGCCCAGTTTCCAGCACGCCACCGCGGCCTGGATCCACTCGATCGAGTTGGGCAGCACCATGGTCACGTAGTCGCCGACTCCCACCCCGCGCTCGGCGTAGGCGCGGGCCAACCGGTTCGTCGAGCCGTCGAGTTCGCCGCGGGTCAGCGTCTGCCCGTCGCACGTGACGGCGGGCTCGTCGGGCGCGAGTGCGGCCAGCGCGGAGATCTGGGTGCCGATCGGCGGGACCGGCGCCGTCACGAGTAGGCGCCCTGCCGCTGGAAGATCTGGCGCGGATTGTCGACGAGCATCGTGTGCAGTTGCTCGTCGGTGACACCACGCTGCTTGAGAGCGGGGATGACGTCGTTGTGGATATGCAGGTAATGCCAGTTCGGCGCCATCTGCGGCACCAACGCTTCGGGCAGCGCGTCGAAGTAGCAATTGGCGTCGTGGGACAACACCATCTTGTCGGCGTGCCCGCGGTCGCACATCGTCGCCACGATGCCCACCCGGTCTTCGAACGGCAGGATCACGTCGATGCCGAACCGATCCATCCCGAGATAGGAGCCGGCGGCGATCAGCTCCTCGAGATAGCCGACGTCGGTGCTGTCGCCGGAGTGTCCGATGATCACCCGGCTGAGGTCGACGCCCTCCTCTTCGAAGATCTTCTGCTGCTCGAGCCCCCGCCGCAGCCCGGCGTGGGTATGCGTCGAGATCGGCACGCCCGTGCGTTTGTGCGCCTGGGCCACTGCCCGCAACACCCGCTCGACGCCCGGGGTGACACCGGGTTCGTCGGTGGCGCATTTGAGGATTCCCGCCTTGACGCCGGTGTCCGCGATGCCCTCCTCGATGTCGCGGACGAACATGTCGGTCATGATCTCCGGGCCGTCCAGCATGCCGCCGGGCCCCTCGTAGTGGAACCGGAACGGGATGTCGTTGTAGGTGTACAGGCCCGTCGCGACGACGATGTTCAGGTCGGTCTGCGCGGCAACCCGGGCAATGCGCGGGATGTAGCGGCCCAGCCCGATCACGGTGAGGTCGACGATGGTGTCGACGCCGCGCGACTTCAGTTCGTTGAGCCGGGCGACGGCGTCGGCGACCCGTTTGTCTTCGTCGCCCCACGCTTCCGGGTAGTTCAGCGCGATCTCGGTGGTCATGATGAACACGTGCTCGTGCATGAGCGTGACGCCGAGATCAGTGGTGTTGACAGGTCCGGAAGCGGTATTGACTAACGACACGCAGCCGACTCTAGGACGACCGATCAGCTGCCGTGGGCAGTTTGTGGGATGCGCGGGTCAGAAGGCCTCGTCGTCGAGATCCATCAGCGCCGTCGAGGTGCGGGCCAGAATCCCACGGGTGGCCGTGATCTCCGGCAGCACGTTGCCCGCGAAGAACTGGGCGGCGGCGATCTTGCCCTCGTAGAACGCCCGATCCTTGCCTTCGTCGCCGGAATCCAATGCGCGCAAGGCAATTTCGGCGTGCCAGAGCAGCTGCCAGCCGATCAGCAGATCGCCGACGGCCAGCAGGTAGCGCACCGAGCCGAGCCCGATCTTGTACAGATCGCCGGGGGCTTCGGCCGATCCCATCAGGTAACCGGTCAGGGTAGCGGTCATCGCCTGCACGTCCTCCAGCGCGGTGCGCAAGTAGGCGCGTTCCACCTTCCGCCGTTGGTCGGCCCCTTCGCTGTCGACGAACGACTGGATCTGCCCGGCGACATGCGCCAGCGCCACACCCTTGTCACGGGCGATCTTGCGGAAGAAGAAATCCTGCGCCTGGATCGCGGTAGTGCCCTCGTAGAGCGAGTCGATCTTGGCGTCGCGGATGTACTGCTCGATCGGGTAGTCCTGCAAGAACCCCGAACCGCCCAGTGTCTGCAGCGACTCGGTCAGGTACTGGTATGCCCGCTCGGAGCCGACGCCCTTGATGATCGGCAGCAGCAGATCATTAACCCGGTTCGCCAGGTCGGCGTCGGCGCCCGAAACCGCCTCGGCGACAGCGGAATCCTGATGCGCCGCGGTGTAGAGGTAGATCGCCCGCAGTCCCTCGGCGTAGGCCTTCTGCATGATCAGCGAGCGGCGCACGTCCGGGTGACGCGTGATAGGCACCCGCGGCGCGTTCTTGTCGAGCATCTGGGTCATGTCGGCGCCCTGGATCCGGGTCTTGGCGTACTCGAGCGCGTTGAGGTATCCCGTCGACAGCGTGCCCGACGATTTGATACCGACCAGCATCCGCGCGTTCTCGATGACCTTGAACATCTGCGCGATGCCGTCGTGAATATCGCCGACCAGCCAGCCCTTGGCGGGAATACCGTGCGCACCGAAGGTCAACTCGCATGTCGGGGAGGCTTTGTAGCCCATCTTGTGCTCGAGCCCGGTCGCGAAAACGCCGTTGCGCCCGGTGATTTCGAAGCTGTCCCAGTCGAACAGGTGCTTCGGCACGACGAACAGGCTGAGGCCCTTGGTGCCGGCGCTCGCTCCCTGCGGACGCGCCAGCACCAGATGCAGGATGTTCTCGACGGTGTCGCCGAGGTCGCCTCCGGAGATGAAACGCTTGACACCTTCGATATGCCAGCAGCCGTCGGGTTGCTCGAAGGCCCTGGCGCGCCCAGCGCCGACATCGGAGCCGGCATCCGGCTCGGTCAGCACCATCGTTGCGCCCCAGCGCTTTTCGATAGCGGCATTGGCCAGCTCGCGCTGCTTGTCGTTGCCGAGCTCATACAGAATGTCGGCCATCGGCGGGCCGGCGTAGAAGAAGAACAATGCCGGGTTGGCGCAGATGATCATCTCCAGCGCCGCCCACGTCACGGCGCGGGCCACCGCGGTGCCGCCGATCTCGGGCGCGACACTGAGGCGCCACCATTCGGCATCCCAAATCGCTTGCACCGTCTTGCGGATCGGGTCCGGCACCGTGATGGTGTGCTCGTCCGGCAGGAACACCGGCGGCTCGCGATCGGCGGCGACAAACGACTCGGCGACCGGGCCCTGCGCGAACCGGGCCACCTCGGCCAGGATCTCGCGGGCGGTGGCGCTGTCGACTTCGCCGACCGATCCCGAGTCCAGCACCTCACCGAGCGCTAACGCCTCGAACAGGTTGAACTCGATGTCACGCAGGTTGGCCTTGTAGTGCCCCATGAACCCCTCCTTGCGCAGCAGTATGTCGGGAATTGCCGTCTCAGGCGGTGATTTCGGCGGTTCGGTCATTGCACGTTTCGTGGCCGCGGCCGGGACGATTTACCGAAGACCCTTGTGAAGTGACGTGCCTCACAGTAAAGTGACCAGTGGTCATTCAGCGGAGGAGGGCCATGCCGACGGTCACTTGGGCTCGCGTCGACCCCGCGCGCCGCGCCGCGGTGATAGCGGCTGCGGAGGCGGAGTTCGGTGCACACGGCTTCTCCGGCGGCAGCCTGAACGTGATCGCGCGGCGGGCGGGCGTGGCCAAAGGCAGCCTGTTCCAATACTTTGCCGACAAACGCGACTTGTTTGCGTTCATTGCCGACATCGTCAGTCAGCGGGTGCGGGCCTACATGGAGAGCCGGATCGCAGAGCTTGACCCGACGCGGCCGTTCTTCGAGTTCCTGACCGACTGGCTCGACGTCTGGATCGCCTATTTCGCCGACCACCCACACGAACGCGCGCTGCACGCGGCGGCGAGCCTCGAGGTCGACACCGATGCCCGGATCAGCGTGCGCAGCGTCATCCACCGTCACTACCTGGAAGTGCTGCGGCCGCTGGTCCGCGAGGCCAAATTGCGGGGCGACTTCCGCAAGGATGCCGACACCGAAGCGTTGATGTCGTTGCTGCTGTTGATCTTTCCGCATCTGGCGCTGGCGCCGTACATGCGCGGACTCGACCCGATCCTCGGTCTGGACGAACCCAGCGCGGAGCAGCCGGCGCTGGCGGTACGCCGCCTGGTGGCCGTCTTGTCGGCCGCATTCAGCTCCGTAGACAGCACAACAAGTCAGCCACAAAAGATCTGAGGAGGTCTGATGTCACGCACTGGTTCGAATTCCCTCGTCGCCGGCGGGCTCAACTGGGACAGCCTGCCGCTCAAGCTGTTTGCCGGTGGCAACGCCAAGTTCTGGAATCCCGCCGACATCGACTTCTCCCGCGACCGCGCCGACTGGGAAAAGCTGAACGAGGACGAACGCGACTTCGCCACCCGGTTGTGCGCGCAGTTCATCGCCGGCGAGGAAGCGGTCACCGAGGACATCCAGCCGTTCATGTCCGCGATGCGCGAAGAAGGCCGGCTCGGCGACGAAATGTACTTGACCCAGTTCGCTTTCGAAGAGGCCAAGCACACCCAGGTCTTCCGGCTCTGGCTGGACGCCGTCGGGATGACCGAGGACCTCCAGGGCTACCTGGAACCGCTGCCGGCGTACCGGACGATGTTCTACGACGAGTTGCCCGACTGCCTCAACGCCTTGTCGTCTGACCCGTCACCCGCGGCC
The DNA here is from genome assembly GCA_035606475.1 of Mycobacterium sp. Taxonomy (GTDB): domain Bacteria; phylum Actinomycetota; class Actinomycetes; order Mycobacteriales; family Mycobacteriaceae; genus Mycobacterium. The sequence continues at coordinate 10,502 of DATNFI010000108.1, forward strand.
CAGATCCGGGCGTCGGTCACCTACAACCACGTCGTCGAGGGCATGCTCGCGCTGACCGGCTACTACGCCTGGCACAAGATCTGCGTGTCACGTGGAATCCTGCCCGGGATGCAGGAATTGGTGCGCCGCATCGGCGACGACGAGCGCCGCCATATGGCGTGGGGCACCTTCACCTGCCGCCGCCACGTCGCCGCCGACGACGCCAACTGGGGCGTCTTCGAGTCGCGGATGAACGAGCTGATGCCGCTCGCTCTCGATGCCACCGTGCAGGGTTTCGCACTGTTCGAGGTGATGCCGTTCGAGCTGGTCCAGGACGAGTTCATGCAGTACGCCGCCGACAAGGGCATGCGCAGGTTCGGCACGATCTCGAGTGCGCGCGGACGTCCGCTCGGCGAGATCGACCTCGATTACTCGCCGGTGCAACTGGAAGACACCTTCGCCG